>CAZWFG010000041.1:0-13213 GCA_964632245.1 uncultured Synechococcus sp.
GGAAATTGGGGAAGTCTTCGGCCGGAGGGTAATCGCGCAGCTCAGGCTCCTCCTCGGCATTGAGGTGGTAGAGGTTGCCGAAGAACTCATCGAAGCCGTGCATCGTCGGCAGATGCTCGTCACGGTCTCCGAAGTGGTTCTTGCCGAACTGACCAGTGCGGTAGCCATGGGGCTTGAGCAGTTCTGCGATCGTCGGGTCCTCGGCCCGGTAGCCCAGCTCAGCACCAGGCAGGCCGACCTTGCTCATCCCGGTGCGGTAGACGCTCTGGCCGCTGATGAACGCCGCCCGGCCGGCGGTGCAGCTCTGCTCGGCGTAGTAGTGGATGAAGCGGCCGCCCTCGCGGGCCACCCGATCGATGTTCGGGGTCTGATACCCCATCAGCCCGTCGCTATAGCAACTGAGATTGCTCTGGCCGATGTCATCGCCCCAGAGGATGAGGATGTTGGGCTTGCCGTTGGGCATGGAACTGCTCGGGCCTGGGTGGGCTGTTTCACCCTGTGCACGCTGGCCTTGGGTGTCAAGGAAGCAGGCGCCCATGGCCAAACCCTGCGGTTTCAGCACAATGAAGAAAAGGACCCTGGTTCTTGCCCGCTGCCGTAAGAATTTTCAGACTGCGGAAAGAGTGGGACATCAGCAGCGGATGGCGAGTTCTGTTGCGGCCCTGCCCCTGGTGTTCCATGACCGCACGGCCCGGATCGATACCGATCCCCAGGCCCTGGCCTCGCGCCTCGCCCAGCACTATGACCTGCGGGAATTCGCCCCCCGCGGTGCCGTTCGCGGTCCTTTTCTGCATCGGTCGGCCAGTGCCGCAGCCGGGGATCTGACCCTCACCTGTGGATACACCTCCCCGATCCAGGGGGCGATCGGTGACCGTCCGGGCTGCGGAGCCATCAACCTCTGCCTCGCCGGCGAAGCGACATACGCCGTTGAGGGGCAGACCCTGAAGATCGATCCCAGCAGGCCGCTCTACTTCGCCCCAGGCCAGGAGTACCGCTACGACTGCGACCATTTCAACGGCATGGCCTTCCATGTGGAGCTAGCCAGGCTGCAGACCACGGCAGCCGCGATGGCCGGTCCCGGCGTGGCCCCCGGCCGTCTGGCAGGTGATCTGCAGCAACCCCGGGTGGTGCACGACAGGGATGGATGCAGCCTGCTGCCCGTGCTGCAACGGCAGGCAAGCCTGCTGGATGAGGGCAACAGCCTGGCCGGGGCCTACCTGCCCCACCTGCAGCTGGATGACGTGCTCTATCGCACCCTGGCCCTGATCCTGATGCCGCAGCTACGGCAGCTGCTGGCCGAGGACGGTGCCCGCGAACCCCGCGACCGGCGACAGATCATCGGCGCCCTCGTGGAGTGGATCGACGCCCACCTGGAGCAACCCCTCGCCCTCAGCACCCTCGAGGTCCAGAGCGGGTACTCCCGCCGCTCCCTGCAGCTGGCGTTCCAGCAGCACTACGGCTGCGGGCCTGTGCAGTGGATCCGTCGCCGTCGACTGGAAAGGGCCCGGCAGGCGCTCCTCAATCCCGGCCCCCAGGACAGCGTCAGCGCCATTGCGCAGCGGTTCGGCTACCGCAACATGCCGGCCTTCAGTCGTGAATTCCGCCTTCGCTACGGGCAGGCCCCGTCGCTGCTGCTGCGGGAGGGGCGGGGATCCCGACCCTGAGCAGCCGCACCAGCGGCAGGCTCACCAGGGCCGTGAGGGCCATCTGCCCCAGAATCGCCCCCTTGAGACCGGGCATGGCTCCCCCATGCAGGTCGGTGAGCAGCAAGGCGAGACCGGGATTTCGCAGGGCCGTCACCAGGGCGGTGGTGACCCCATGGGTGGAGCGGAACCCAGCCATCACGCGGCCCAGGGTCAGCCCCAGAGCCGCCATGAGCGTCATCAACGCCATGGCCGGCAGCTGCCGGGGCCAGACCGTCACCAGCAGCGGCACTCCCCGCCACAGCAGCACCAGCAGCAACAACAAGAGAGCAGCATTGGCCAGCCGCGTCATGGGCCGCTCCAACCGGTCGGCCAGGGACGGCAAGCGATGGCGCACGGTCATGCCCAGCAGCAACGGCAGCACCTGGGCCTGACCCACCTGCAACGCCACAGGGAGCGACCGAATCTGCCATCCCTCGAGCCCGAACGCCGAACGAAACAGCACGGCCAGCAGAGGCACCGAGACGATCGCCACGAAGGCGGCCCCCACCTGCAACAGGGCCGCCAGCTGATGGTCGCCCCCCGCCTGGCGGGCGCGGCGCAGGGCCAGGGGGGCGCTGGGGCACACCGCCATCAGCGCCACGGCCGTGCGTTCGCTGGCCGACAGGGCCGATGTCCAGGGCATCTGCAGCAGCAGCAACGCCAAAAGAGGCAGCAGCAGGCAGGACCCCAGCAACACCCGCAGCAGCAGGCCGGGGGACTGGAACCAACGCCGCAAAAGGGGCCAACGCAACCCAAGGCCGAGGGCCACCATCGTCGTGAACAGCAGCAGCCGCACGATCACTGCCACAGCGGTGCTCATGGTTGCAGGGCTCCCAGCAACAGCAGGCCGAGGGCCGCAGCACCGATCAGGCTGATCATCACGGCCGTGGCTGTGGCAATCGAGGGTTCCTCGGTGTAGGTGAAGTTGTCCCGCAGCAGCCGCCGTAGGTTGCGGCCGTGCTGACGGGTGGCCGCCACCATGGCGATCACGCCGGTGAGGATGAAGGCGATGGCGATCAGCCGCACGCTCCATTCGGCATGCATGCGCACACCCCCACGGCTGCGGATCGCTGCCACGATCTTGTCGAGACCGAAGCCGAAACTGATCAGCGACAGACAGGTGCGGATCCAGGCCATCAGAGTCCGTTCGGCGGCATCGCGGTTGCGCTGCTTCGCCAGTTCATCGGTCATGGCCATGGACGGACCTCAAGAAGACGTCGCTCGGCTTCCAGGTCGCGCGCCAGAAACACATTGAGCAGAGTGCGGATCACGGCCACCACCGCCAGCTGAACCAGGTTCTGGCTGGTGGGACCACTGGTGGTGGCCACGATGTCTGCCCCAAGCTGGAACTCAAGGGCCAGGGACAGCCAGTGGCCGAACCGAAGGCGGGCCGCCGCCAGCCGTGGCATGGGACTGTCATCGCGGGGGAAGGGGGCCCGCCGCCGCAGGGCATCGATCACCCCCAGCAGCACCGTCAGCACCGAAAGGGCCTCGAGCAGCAGGCGCACACCCCCTGCCAGCGCGATCAACAGATGGTGAAGGGAGCCCGGATGCATGCCGGCGCCGAAAGGACGAACTGCCCGGACCCTAGGCAGAGCCGACAGAACGCACCAGACTGCGGCGGCAGTGTTGGTGCTCAGCAGATCCGCAGAGCAAGGTCAGCTGTCGGGAAAGACAGAGACAGACCAGGCGGTCAACAGATGCGGGGCAGCAGGTCCCCCGTGGTCGGCGGCAGGAGCCGCTCGCTGCCCAGCCCTGTGACCAGCAGCACCCGCGGCGCAAGGCCGGTGGGTGCCGGCTGCACCCGGCCCACCACGACCCCACCCGCGGGGGCCAGCACCGCCTCGGCCAGCGCCGCCTGCTCCGGAGCGACCACCAGCAGAAAGCGCCCCTCACAGGCCAGCTGCAGCGGATCGAAGCCCAGCAGCGCACAGGTGCCCGCCACCGCCGGCAGCAGCGGCAAGGCCGGCTCCTGCAGCAGCAGATCGTGGCCGCTGGCCGCCGCCAGTTCCTCAAGCACCGCCGCCAGACCGCCGCGGGTGAGGTCCCGCAGAAACCGTGGCGCCACCCCGGCCGCCAGCAGCTCCCGCACCTGCGGCCAGAGGGGAGCACAGTCGCTGACGACGGGCGGCTCGAACGTAAGGCCATGGCGGGCGGCGAGGATCGCCACCCCATGGCGGCCCAGGTCACCGCTGAGCAGCAGCACGTCAGCCGGGCGCACCTCCGTGGCGCCGATGGCGGCCGGGGCCTCGATCACGCCGATGCCGCTGGTGATCACGTAGAGCCCATCGGCCCTGCCCCGCTCCACCACCTTGGTGTCGCCGGTGACGATCGTCAGGCCGCAGTCGCGGGCAGCAGCGGCGATCGAGGTGAGCAGGCGCCGCAGCAGGGGCAGGGCCAGTCCCTCTTCGAGGATCAGCGACAGGCTGAGGTGCCTGGGCTGCGCACCCACCATGGCCAGGTCGTTGGCAGTGCCGACCACCGCCAGCCGACCGATGTCACCCCCCGGGAATTCCAGCGGCTGCACGACGTAGCTGTCGCTGCAGAAGGCCAGCCGGGTGGCCGGGATCGAGAGCACACTGGCGTCGTGGTCGGCCTCGGCTTCCAGGCCCAGCCGGGGGAACAGCTCATCCCGCAGGAGGCTGCGCATGGCCTGGCCACCCCCTCCATGGGCCAGGCGGATGCGGTCCGGGGGATCGTCGGCCACGGTCAGGGTTGGCGTCGGTAGCGGTGGTGGGCGGCGCAGGCCCCCTCGCTCGAGACCATCGGTGCCCCGAGGGGATGGTCAGGGGTGCAGGCGCCGCCGAAGGCCGGACAGTCGGCAGGCAGGGCCAGACCGCGCAGGATGCGGCCACTGATGCAGGGGCCATCGGTCGCCCCCACGGGCACCGGGGGCATGGGGAAGCGCAGGTCGGCATCCAGCGCGCGGAAGGCCCCCCGCAGCCGCAAACCCCCGCCCTGCAGCACCCCAAGCCCCCGCCAGGCCACATCCGCCGGCTCGAAGACCAGCTCGAGCAGGGTGCGCGCCCTGGGATTTCCCTCGGCGCGCACCACCGAGCCGTAAGCGTTCTCGAGCCGGGCCTCCCCGCATTGCAGCTGCCGATGGCAGACCGCCAGCGCCGTGAGCAGGTCGTGGGGCCCGAAACCGGCCACCACCACCGGCAGCCCGTGGTCGTCCACCAGCTGTTGCAGCTCGGCAGTGCCCATCACCGCCGCCACGTGGCCCGCCGCCAGAAACCCCTGCACCGCCGACGCACGATCGGCGGCGATGAGGCGCATCGCCGGCACCACGCGCACGTGACACACGAGCAGGGACAGGTTGTCGACGCCCAGGGCCAGGGTCTGGCATGCCAGCAGGGCCGTTGCCGGCGCCGTGGTCTCGAAGCCCACCGCCAGCATCACCACCTGCCGCTGCGGATGGCGGCGGGCCAGGTCCAGGGCCTGCAGGGGGGTGGTGAGCAGCCGCACATCGGCGCCCTGACCCCGCAGGTCGAGCAGGCTGAGGCCGGGGCGGCTGCCCGGCACCCGCAGCATGTCGCGATAGGAACAGAGCGTCCCCCCGGGACGGGCGGCCAGGTCCAGGGCCCGGTCGAGCCGGTCGGCCGGCGTCACGCACACCGGACAGCCGGGACCATGCACCAGCCGCAGGTCCGGAGGCAGCAGCCGGTCGATGCCCCAGCGCCGCAGGGCGTGGGTCTGGCCCCCACACACCTCCATCAGCGTCCACGGGTCGCTCACGGCCACACCCCCTGGTCATCCACCGGTGCCAGGGCCAGGCCCACGTGCACCAGCACCCTGTCGCCGACGATGGCAGCCGGCAGGCAGGCCAGGCTCACCCGCTGACGCACCCCACCGAAGTCGACCTCCCCCTGTCGCCACAGCGGGTCGCCGTCAGTTGGCTCCTCGATGCTCACGATCACACCGGCCGTGGCCAGACACATGCGCTGCAGGAGCTGCTGGCCAGGGTCTAGGGGGTGTGCAGGGCAGCCCAGAGCTGACCCAGCGCAAGTCCACCATCATTGGCGGGGGTCTGCTGCGTCCAGAGGGGTTCGAGGTCCAGGGTCGCCAGGCTGCGCCGGCAGCCCTCCAGCAGCAGGGCGTTCTGGAAACAGCCCCCACCGAGGGCCACCGCCCGGCAGCCATGGCGGCGGGCCTCGCGCCGAGCCACCCGCACCAGGCTGACCACGAGGCTGCGATGCCACCAGAGGGCCAGCAGGGGCAGCGGCATGGCCCCGTGCTGCCGCAGATCAAGCAAGGTGTGCAGCAACGGTTGCCAGTCGAGCCGGGGCACAGGACCGGGTCGCAATGGCATGGGCCGCGGGGGTGGATCGATAGACGCCCAGGGGGCCTGGCAGGCGAGCCCTTCGAGCAGCAGGCCGGCCTGGCCCTCATGGCTCTGCACCTGCAGCACCCCCAGCAGGGCCGCGGCGCCATCAAAAAGCCGGCCCAGCGAGGAGACCGGCGGGGACTGCACGCCCCGATCGAGGGCCGCCAGCAGCAGGGACAGGTCGGCGCCGTCGAAGGCCTCGCGGCAGGCATGGGCCCCGGGGTGATCGAGCAAACCGCCCCGGTGCAGCAGACCGAGGGCGCAGCGGCGCGGCTCCAGCGCCGCCCGATCTCCCCCCGGCAACGGAAACGGCCGCAGGCTGGCCAGGCGCCGCACCGGTCGTCCGGACTGCAGCAGCAGCAGCTCACACCCCCGCAGCGGGGGATCATCGCCGTCGCCGGCACTGTCATCACTGGCACTGTCATCGCCGGCACCGCCATGGCCCAGGCCATCGGCGGCCCACGCCAGCAGCGGCCCGGGATGGCCATGCTCGGCCGCCACCGCCCAGGCGTGGGCGTGGTGGTGGGGGATGCGCCGCAGGGGCAGCCGGTGGCGGCGGGCCAGGTCGGCGGCCAGACGGCTGCTGATGGCGCCGGGATGGCTGTCGCACACCAGCCCCTGCAGCGACGGTCTCCAGCGCTGCAGCAGCTGCTCGAGACCTTCCGCCAGAGCCTGATGCACAGCAGCGGCGGCCAGATCACCACGGTGGGGCGCCAGCCAGACGCGGCCCTGCATCAACAAGGCCGGCGCGGCCTTGAGGTCCCCGCCGAGGGCCAGCAGGCAGCGGTCGATCGGCGGCGGCTGCGGCAGCTGCAGGGGGGCGGGCGCCAGGCCGCGGGCGCGGCGCAGCAGCACCGGACCGCCGGCCACCAGCTGCAGCAGCGAATCGTCCAGGGGGCGGGCGATGGGCCGATCGTGGAGCAGAAACGCGTCGGCCACATCCGCGAGCCGTCGGCGGGCCTCGGCAGGTGCAGTGCACAGGGGCTCACCGCTGGGATTCCCGCTCGTGGCCACCAGGGGAACGGCACAGTCGTGGGCCAGCAGCAGCTGCAGCGGGGACGCCGGCAGCATCACCCCCAGCCAGGGGCTGCCCGGCGCCACCGCCTCTGCCACAGCGGCGCAGGCGTCGACCCGGCGGGGCAGCAGCACGATCGGCGCCGCCGGATCATGGAGGGCCGCCAGGGCGCCGGGGGGCAGGGCCACCGCCGCCGCCAGCCGTACCGGGTCATCCACCAGCACCGCGAAGGGGCGGTGGGGCCGGCGCTTGCGCTGTCTCAGCCGCTTGACAGCCGCTGCATCGCCTGCCTGCACCAGCAGCTGCATCCCCCCCACCGCCTGCAGGGCCAGAATCCCGCCCCGGCGCAGCAGCGCCACCGCCGCCGCGAGGCTGGCCTCGGCACCCCGGGCCAGCACATCCCCGGCGGCGGACTGCAGCTGCAGCCGGGGACCGCAGGCCGGACAGCCGATGGTCTCGGCATGGAAGCGGCGCCCGTGGGGGTCGTTGAACTCCCGGCGGCAGGCTTCGCAAAGGGCAAAGGCCGCCAGGGTGGTGTGGGCGCGGCTGTAGGGCTCGGCCATGGCGATCGACAGGCGCGGACCGCAGCGGCGGCAGCTGATGAACGGATCGCGGTGCCGGCGATTGCCGACCTCAGCCAGCTCAGCCCGACAGGCAAGGCAGGGAGCCAGGTCGGGCACCAGGCCGGTGGTCACCAGCCCGGCCCCCAGGGGACGGGCTGCCGTGGTGCCGATGCGCAGCCCCCGGGGCGCCGGCCGTTGCGGCGCACACCAGTGGATCTGCAGGCCATCGAGCCGGGCGGGGGGCTGCAGCTGCTGCGGCAGCAGCTGCAGAAAGCGCTCCAGGGCTGGACGGGATCCCTGCAGATCAAGACGCACCGCCCCGGGGATGTTGTCGAGGCGGCCCACCAGGTGGAGCCGCAGGGCCAGGCCATGCACCAAGGGCCGGAAGCCCACCCCCTGCACCAGGCCCTGGCAGTGCAGAAGCAGACGGGCCTGCGTGTTGCTCACCCGAGCGGGGGCGCCAGCCCGAGGGCCCGGGCCAGGGCGTCGAGGCCCCGGCCATCGCGGGCCGACACGCTGAAGATGTCGGCATGGGGCGCGACCTGCCGCAGGTGGGCCCGGGCCAGGTCGGCATCGAAGCCCACCGCGGCCGCCAGGTCGATCTTGCTGAAGGCCACCAGGTCGGCGCTGTGGAACAGGGCGGGGTACTTCAGCGGCTTGTCCTCCCCTTCGCAGACCGACAACAGCACCAGCCGCCGGCTTTCACCCAGGTCAAAGGCGGTGGGACAGACCAGGTTGCCCACGTTCTCGATCAGCAGCAGCCGCAGGGTCGTCAGGTCGAGCCGCCGCAGCGCCCTGTCCACCATGGCGGCATCCAGGTGGCAGACCTGGCCGGTGGTCACAGGCACCGCCGCAAGGCCGACGGCCTGCAACCTGCGGGCATCGAGATCAGTGGCCAGGTCACCAACGATCACCGCCAGGCCCTGACCGCCCCAGGTGCGGGCCAGGGCCTCCAGCAGGGAGGTCTTGCCGGCCCCCGGCGAGGCCAGGAGGTTCACCACCGGCAGGCCCGCCTCGCGGAACCGCCGGCGCAGGCCGGTCGCCAGGGTCTCGTTGTGGGCCAGCAGCGCCCGATCGAGGTGGAGGGTGCGGGCCGCCGCTCCGCTGCCATCGACGCACATGTTCCGCCGGCCGTTGCCGGACCCTACGGGGCCAGCGTGAGGGCATGCAGATGCAGTTCGCGTCCCTGCAGCAGCTCTGCGCCGCCGTGCTGACAACGGGGGCAGGGTCCCACACAGTGGGTGGCGTCCTGGCGCCAGCCGCAGGCCCGGCAGCGGGCAATGGCGGGCAGCCAGGTGATCTGCAGGGTGGCACCGGCCGCCGGCGTGCCGGCCATCGCCAGGGGGAAGGCAAAGGCCAGGGCGTCAGGGTCGACGCCGGCGAGGCTGCCGATGTGCAGATCGACCCGCTCGACCCGGCCACCGCCATGGCGCTGCGCCTCCCTCTGCACCTGGTCCGCCAGGGCCAGCAGCAGGCTCAGCTCGTGCATGGCCCTGCGGTCTGCCAGCGGCGCAACAGGCGACGGGCGGTCGGCAGCTGCCAGCGCACGGCCGGCGACAGGCGGCGCCCATGGGGACAGGTGACGATCGGCACCAGCAGCAGGGCGGCCTCTGGACGAACGTCATAGAGACTGGTGGCCAGGGTCAGCAGCACGGCAGGTGGCAGGCCATGGCTGCTGCCATCGCCATCGACCGCCACCAGGGGTCGCAACCGCGGCCGCCGGCAGCGGCGGGGGGCCAGCCAGGCATCGATGAACAACACCCGCGGCGGTGCCACCAACCAGGCGGCCAGGTCAGGGGTGAGTTGGCGCACACAGCGGCCGCCGACGGCGGCGGCCAGCCGCCAGCCGACACCGTCATCGCCCCGCCAGGGATTCCCCAGGCCGATCACCAACCCACCGTCGACCGGGCTCATGGAGCGCCACTGTCCCGGCGGCGTTCGGCCAGCAGCTGCCCATCGCCAGCCAGCAGCTGCACCTGCAGGGCCATGGCCCCGGCGGCGTGGGTGCTGCAGCTGAGGCAGGGGTCGTAACAGCGGATCGCTGCCTCAAGCCGGTTGAGCAGCCGGTCCGACAGTTCACCCCCCGCAGGCAGGGGCCACGGCAGTTCATCCCTGGCCACGGCCGCCAGGGCAAGGTTCATGGCCTGATTGTTCTGACCGGTGGCAATGATCAGGTTGACGCGGCTGATCAGGCCGTCGTCATCGACCACGTAGTGATGAAAAAGCGTCCCCCGCGGTGCTTCGCTGACGCCGATGGCCTCGTTGGCATTCAGGGCTGCCCGCGCCCGCACGCGCCCGTGGCAGAGGCGGTCGTCGTCGACCAATCGGGCGATCCCCTCCAGGCAGGCGACGATCTCGACCAGCCGGGCGTGGTGGTAAGCGAAGGAACAGGTGGCGACCGGTGCCCCGGCCCGCTGGCGGAACTCGAGCCATTCGCGGTCGGCCCAGGGGCTGCCGATGCCGCTGCAGACATTCAGGCGGGCCAGGGGGCCGACCCGGTAGTGGCCAGCGGGATAGCCATGGGAGCGCAGGTAGGGGAACTTGAGACAGGTCCACGGCTCCAGGGCCTCGCCGATCAGGGTCGGCATGGCGTCTTCGCTGAGGCCATCAGCAACCATGGCGCCGCTGCTGTCGATGATGCGCAGACGTCCCTCGCTGCACTCCCAGCGCCCATCGGCCGCCACCAGAGCCATGAACAGCGAGGGCAGGTCGCCGAAATGGCGCGCATCGCGTTGCAGCGGACCGTCGAGCAAGGTCTTGAACCGCCCGAGGGCCAGGGCGGCGGTCTGCCGCGCCTCGGGCAGGTGGTCCAGGATCCAGGCGCGGGCTGTCGGGGTCATGGCGCTGCGAACACCGCCCGGCACCACCCAGCCTGGGTGGATGCGACGCCCGGCCAGCAATTCGATCACGGTCTGGCCGAACTGCCGCAGGCGGATGCCGGCCCGGGCCAGGTCGGGGTCGGCGGCGATCAAGCCGAAGATGCCGCGGCGGTCGGGGTCGTCGTTCCAGCCCATCAGCAGATCGGCGCTGCTGAGGTAGAAGAACGAGAGGGCATGGCTCTGGCAGATCTGAGCCAGGTTGAGCAACCGCCGCAGCCCCCGAGCCGTGGGCGGTGGCTGCACCGCCAGCAGCTTGTCGCCGGTGCGTGCCGAGCAGAGCAGATGGCTCACGGGGCAGATCCCACAGATGCGGGCCGTGAGGGTGGTCATCTCGGTGAAGGGGCGCCCCTCGCAGAACGTCTCGAAGCCGCGCAACTCGGTGACGTGGAAGCGTGCGGCCACCAGGTCTCCACCGTCATCCAGCTGCAGGGTGATGCGCGCATGGCCCTCCAGCCGGGTGACCGGGTCGATGGTGATCGTGCGTGCCATCAGCCCAGCGACGCCAGCAGCTGGCGCATGGCCGCCGGAGGCGGAGGGCAGCCGGGCAACACGTGGTCGACGTGGATGACGGCATGCAGAGGCAGCACCCGTTCGAGCAACCGCGGCAGCGGAGGCCCGTGCGGCAGCATCGCCGCCAGGGCGTCGGGCCGCTGGTTGCGCAGGGCCGTGACGTTGCCATTGACGGCGCAGTCGCCCAGGGCCACCACCAGCCTGCTGCAACGTCGCAGACGCCGAGCCATGGCCAGGTTGTCGTCGCTGGCCACCGCCCCCTCCACCAGGCAGACATCGACGCCCTCGGGGAAGACCTTGCGATCGCTCGCGACGGGCGAATGCACCACGTCGAAGCGTTCTGCGATCTCGAACAGGGCCTCATCCAGATCGAGGAAGGACATGTGGCAGCCGCTGCAGCCGGCCAGCCAGACGGTGGCGAGCCGCAGCCGCGGCACCGGGAGCCGGGTGCTCATGGGGTGTGCCAGCGGCCCAGGGGCACGTCCTCGCGGGCGACGAGGGCACCCGTGGGACAGACGGCCACACACTTGCCGCACGAGGTGCAGCTGTCCACCGTGCCCCAGGGCTGATCGAGGCCGGCGATCAGGCGCGTGGCGCCGCCGCGGGCGGCCATGGCCCACACGTGGGCTCCCTCGATCTCGTCACAGACCCGCACACAGCGGCTGCAGAGGATGCAGCGATGGTGATCGAGCAGAAACAGGGGGTGGGAGGCATCAACCTGCCGCGACGGATGGCGGTAGGGCACCGAGACCAGGTCCATGCCGACATGACGGGCCGCATCCTGCAGCTCACAGTCGCCGTCGGCGACACAGACGGCGCAGGGGTGGTTCCCCTCGGCGAACAGCAGCTCGACGATCAGGCGCCGGCCGGCCTGCAGCGCCGGGGTGTCGGTGCGCAGCCGCTGGCCCTCGGCCGCGATGGTGACACAGGCGGGCAGCGGCCGGCCGGCCCCCTCCAGCTCCACCAGGCACAGGCGGCAGGCGGCCACCGGGCTGAGGCGCGGATGGTGGCAGAGGGTGGGCAGGGCCACGCCGGCGGCGGCCAGGGCCTGCAGCAGGGGGACCCCGGCCGGCACCGCCACGGTCATGTCATTCACCTGCACGGTCACGACAGCCATGGCGCCTCCGCCTGCAGCCGTTCGAGGTATTCATGGCGGAAGTGGCGCAGGGTGCTGAACAGCGGGTTGGGGGCGGTCTGCCCCAGGCCGCAGAGGCTGGTGCGCTGCACCACCGCCGCCAGCTGCTCGATCAGGTCGAGGTCGGCGGCCGTGGCGCGGCGTTGCACGAGCCGGTCGAGCAGGTCAGCGAGCTGAACGGTGCCGGCCCGGCAGGGGATGCACTTGCCGCAGCTCTCGCCGGCGCAGAAGGCCATGAAATGGCGCGCCAGTTCGGGCATGGCGCAGCTCTGATCCAGCACCACCAGACCACCGGAACCAAGGGACGACCCCAGGGCCCGCAGCCCCTCGTAATCGATTGGGGTGTCGAGCAGTGCAGCCGGCAGGCAGCCACCCGAGGGTCCACCGGTCTGCACCGCCTTGATGGCGCCATCGGGCACGCCACCGGCCATGGTCTGCACCACCGTGCGCAGGCTGGTGCCCATCGGCACTTCCACCAGTCCGGTGCGCACCACCGAGCCAGACACCGAGAACACCTTGGTGCCTGGGCAGGCCGCCGGGCCGATGGCGGCATAGGCCTCGCCGCCCATGCGCAGCAGGGCGGGCAGGGCCGCCAGGGTCTCGATGTTGTTGATCAGGGTCGGACAACCCGCCAGGCCCTCCTGGGCCGGAAACGGGGGCCGCTGCCGGGGGATGCCGCGACGACCCTCGATCGAGGCCAGCAGGGCTGTTTCCTCGCCGCACACATAGGCCCCGGCCCCCACCCGCAGCTCAGGGACAAAGGCAAAGCCGGTGCCAGCGACCGCCTCCCCCAGCAGCCCCCGCTGCGTGGCCTGGAGCAGGGCCCGCCGCAGCCGTTCGATCGCCAGGGGATATTCCGCCCGCACGTAGATGTACCCCTGCCGGGCACCCACGGCATAGGCGGCGATGGCGAGGCCTTCGAGGAGCCGGTGCGGATCCCCCTCAAGGACGCTGCGGTCCATGAAGGCCCCGGGGTCCCCTTCATCCCCGTTCGCCACCACCACCCGGGGGCCCGGCGGCTGCAGCGCCACCGTGTCCCACTTCAGACCCGTGGGATAACCGGCGCCCCCGCGGCCCCGGAGTCCGCTGCGTCGCACCT
>CAZWFG010000042.1:0-13044 GCA_964632245.1 uncultured Synechococcus sp.
TCGTTCAGGGCCTGGCCTGCCGCCGCATCCACGAGCTGGCGGACGCGGTCCTGCACCCGCTGCAGCACCCCCGGTTCCCAGACGAACTCATCGTCGGGGTCGAGGTCGAGGGTGAGCCGGTCGGCGCTGGCCTCCAGGTCACCGTCGGGGGTGACCGTGGCCGCGAAGATCCTGACGTGGCGCGTGGTGCACTTCAGGGGGGTGTCGGACACCGGTCGCCTCGGCGGAACTGCGGTCAACTCTATGGTGATCGCTCGAGCGGATGGGATGAGCGATGCGGGTGGCGATTGCAGGGGCCGGCCTGGCCGGACTGTCCTGCGCCAAGTACCTCAGCGACGCTGGCCACACCCCCGTGGTGGTCGAGGCCCGGGATGTGCTGGGGGGCAAGGTGGCCGCCTGGCAGGACGAGGACGGCGACTGGTACGAGACCGGACTGCACATCTTCTTCGGGGCCTACCCGAACATGCTGCAGCTCTTCGCTGAGCTCGGCATCGAAGACCGGCTGCAGTGGAAGAGCCACTCGATGATCTTCAACCGTCAGGAGGTGCCTGGCACCTACAGCCGCTTCGACTTCCCCGACCTGCCGGCGCCCCTCAACGGGGTGGCCGCCATCCTCGGCAACAACGACATGCTCACCTGGCCCGAGAAGGTGGCGTTCGGCCTGGGTCTGGTGCCGGCGATGCTGCGCGGCCAGCAGTACGTCGAGGACTGCGACCGTTACTCGTGGAGTGAATGGCTGAGCCTGCACCGCATCCCCGAGCGCGTGAATGACGAGGTCTTCATGGCCATGAGCAAGGCGCTCAACTTCATCAACCCGGACGAGATCTCCAGCACGGTGGTGCTGACGGCCCTGAACCGCTTTCTGCAGGAGAAGAACGGATCCCGCATGGCCTTCCTGGACGGCAATCCGCCCGAACGGCTGTGCCGGCCCATCGTCGACCACATCGAGGCCCGTGGGGGCTCGGTCGAGTTGCGGGCCCCCCTGCGGGAGATCCAGCTGGCCGATGACGGCCGGGTGGCGGGCTTCCGCCTCGGCGGGCTCGACGGCCGGGAGGGCCGCGTGCTCGAGGCCGATGCCTATGTGAGTGCCCTGCCGGTGGACCCCCTCAAGCTGCTGCTGCCGGACCCCTGGCGCCAGGACCCGTTCTTCGCCCGTCTGGAGGGCCTGCGGGGGGTGCCGGTGATCAACATCCACCTCTGGTTCGACCGCAAGCTCACCGACATCGACCACCTGCTCTTCAGCCGTTCTGCCCTGCTGAGCGTGTACGCCGACATGAGCAACACCTGCCGGGAGTACGCCGATCCCGACCGTTCGATGCTCGAGCTGGTGTTCGCCCCCGCCAGCGACTGGATCGGCCGGCCGGACGAGGAGATCGTTGCGGCCACCCTGGCGGAGCTGGAACGGCTCTTTCCTGCCCACTTCGGCGGGGCGGATCCCGCTCGCCTGCGCAAGAGCCACGTCGTCAAGACACCCCTGTCGGTCTACAAGACCGTGCCGGGCTGCCAGGCCCTGCGGCCCACCCAGGCGACGCCGGTGCCCAACTTCTTCCTGGCGGGGGATTACACCCTGCAGCGCTACCTGGCTTCGATGGAGGGGGCCGTCCTCAGCGGTAAGCTCTGCGCCCAGGCGATCACGGGCTGAGACACGATGCAGGTCGGCCCCGCCGTTCCCCTCTCCTTCCCCGGTCTCACCCTCGATGAGGCCTACGAAGCCTGCCGGCGGGAGACCGAGCACTGGGCCAAGACCTTTTACCTCGGCACCCTGCTGATGCCGCCGGCCAAGCGTCGGGCCATCTGGGCGATCTACGTCTGGTGTCGGCGCACCGACGAACTGGTCGACAGCGCCGAAGCCCAGGCGCTGGGCAGCCCTGAGCTGGCCGACCGGCTCGACCACTGGGAGCAGCGCACCCGTCGTCTCTTTGCCGGAGAGGTGTGCGATGGCCTCGACCGGGTGCTGGCCGATGTGCTGGACCGGTTCCCGCAGCCCATCGAGGCCTACCTCGAGATGATCGAGGGCCAGCGCATGGACCTGCGCCAGCAGCGCTATGCCACCTTCGCCGATCTCGAGCGGTACTGCTTCCGGGTGGCGGGCACCGTCGGCCTGATGACCCGAGAGGTGATGGGGCTTGATCCGGCTTACACCACCGCCCCGTGGAGCGACCCGCCCGACACCCGCGAGGCGGCGGTGGCCCTTGGCATCGCCAATCAGCTCACCAACATCCTGCGCGATGTCGGCGAGGACCGGGGCCGGGGCCGCATCTATCTCCCCCAGGAGGATCTCGACCGCTTCGGCTACAGCGAGGCTGATCTGATGGCAGGCCTGCTCAACGATCGCTGGCGGGCCCTGATGGCCTTTCAGCTGCAGCGCGCCCGCGACTGGTTCCGACGCTCGGAAGCCGGGGTGCGCTGGCTGGCGGCCGATGCCCGCTGGCCCGTCTGGGCCTCCCTGCGGCTGTACCGCGGCATCCTGGATGCCATCGAACGTCTCGACTACGACGTCTTTCAGCACCGCGCCTACGTGCCCAGGATCGGCAAGGTGTTGGAACTGCCCGTCAGCTACATGATGGCCCAGGCCCGCTGAGGTCAGTCTGTCGCTGGCGGCTCCGCCAGCCAGCGCCGCAGGATCGGCACCACGGTGGCCGGATCCTCATCGAAGGGGCAGTGCCCCAGCCCCGGCAGCACCACCAGTTCGCGGATGCAGGTGAACCGGCGGGCCCAGTCGTGGGCTTCGGCCACCGGCTCCCAGGGGTCGGCCTCGCCCCACAGCAACCGCACCGGCAGGGGCAGCCGGGCCAGCAGCGACGGGGCCAGCTCTTCATCGAAGAGGTTGACGAAGCCACGGAAACTTTCGCTGGCTTCCTGCCGTCGGCTGGGGGCCAGCAGCAGCTCCACCAGCTCGTCGTCGCAGTGGCCACCGCTGGGGTAGGCCTGGGCCAGGGCCTGACGCACGGCCGCTGGCCTCGCCAACAGCCGCAACAGGGGCTGGATCACGGCCCGGCGTCGCACCAGCTGCTTCAGCAGCGGGCGTCCAACACGGGCCAGCGGCGGTTGTTCCCCGAGGCGTTTGTCGTCAAGGCGCCGCTGGGCGCAGTCGATGAGGATCAGCTGGATCGGTGGTCGCCCCGCTTGCAGCAGCAGCTCCGCCGCCCGCAGCACCGCCAGGGCTCCCACGGAATTTCCCACCAGATGGACGGGGGTCCCGTCCGGGGCCACCTGGTCCAGCACGAAATCAGTCAGCTGGCGGGCCCAGAGGTCAAAGCCGTAGCGAACGGCTCCCGCAGCCGGCGGTTCCCCGTCCAGCCGTGAGGGGGGCATGGCACTGGCCCCGAAGCCCAGCAGATCCGGGGCCCAGACCGGTCGCTCCTGGGCCAGGGGCGCCATCACCGCACGCCAGTGGCCACTGGAGGCTCCGAAGCCGTGAACCAGCACCACCGGCGCTGCGGCTGCGGTGGGGCCTGGCAGCATCCGATGACAGACCGGGAGAGCCCCGGCCGCGCCGAAGTCTGCCGCACCGGACCAGGCGCGGCAGACGGATGGTGGCAGCTGGGCGGATGACGACAGAAGAGGGGTCAGACCGTGGAGGTCTGGTTGGCCAGGAGCGACTTCAGTTTGGACAGTTCATTGGCCCAGCGGGGATCGGGGGCCTCGCTGCTGGGGGCGTCGCTGTGGACGACCTTGTCCACCGGGCGGCGGGCAGCCGAGGGGTTGCCGCCCCCGGCCTGTCCACGGCGGTCGCCCCGGTCACTGCGTTCGCCCCGGCCGCCGCTCTCGCGGCGCTCGGACACTTCGACCCGCAGGGACTGGCCGCCGTACTCGCGGCCGTTGAACTGTTCGATCACGGCATCGACCAGGGCGGGATCGTCAAGGTTGACGAAGCCGAAACCGCGACAGGCGCCGGTCTCCCGGTCCAGCACGGCCTTGAAGCGCACACCGGCTCCAACAGCGGCGAACAGGCCTTCAAGCTCCTTCTGGTCGAATGACGGAGGAAGGTTGCCGACGTAGAGACGGTTGCTCATGGAAAGAAACTCAGGCGGTCGCCGGAGGGATGGCCCAGGGGCGATGGTGAACGGTGTCCAGGATCACAGCTGGAGCAGTAGCAGTTAACCACGGCGGCTACCCGTTTTCTGCATCAACAGCCCGACCGCTGCACCCCTGTGGCATCGCACCAGCGGCGGGCTGCCGCCAGGTCTGCGGGGCGTCCGAAGGCCCGCTCCAGGGCCAGGGCTTCCAGCAGCTGTCCCAGCACCGGGCCAGGGGCCAGGCCCAGCTGCTGTTGCAGCAGCCGGCCGTCCAGGGCTGCCCGGGGATGGAACAGCGGATCCTCTGGCCGGCGCCAGCGCGCCAGCCAGCCCGCGGTGGCCTCGGGTCGCAGCAGCACCAGGGCCGGCAGGTCGCTCTCCAGGTCGCGGCAGAGCTGCAGCTGGTCCTGTTCCGCCAGCGTGGGGGTGTTGGCCAGCGCCCGGGCCCAGTGCCGCACACGACCCGCCCGCTGCTGCAGGCGGCGGCTGGCCCGCAGCCGGGCCAGGGCCTGGCCGCCGAAACAGCTGGAGAGGCGCGCCAGGGGCAGGGCCAGGGCCCTTTCCTCGGGCCCCAGTCCCAGGTCCAGGGCCCGCCGGG
This sequence comes from uncultured Synechococcus sp., assembly GCA_964632245.1. Lineage (GTDB taxonomy): Bacteria > Cyanobacteriota > Cyanobacteriia > PCC-6307 > Cyanobiaceae > CAIQIA01. Next base: position 4,618 of record CAZWFG010000042.1, read on the forward strand.
TCAGGGGGCCCGCCATGCCGGTCGGTTCGAGGGGGTCGAGCCAGGGCTGCAGCAACCCCAGGGCGATGGCCAGCGCGAGGGCCCCGTCGGCTCCCTCGGCAGCCGCGAGTTTCTCCAGTTCGGCCAGCACCCGCTCCGGGGCGGCGCCCGTCAGCGCCCCGGCATGCCGCCGCAGCAGCCCCACCGTCTCGGCCTCCAGGGGCAGGCCCAGTTCGGCCATCAGCCGCGGCCCCCGCAGCAGCCGCAGCGGATCCTCCAGCAGATTGGTCTCCCCGATGGCCCCCAGCCGCCCTTCCCGCAGGTCCGCCAGGCCGCCGCAGGGATCCTCCAGGGGGGCCCCGGCCGCCAGGGGCACGGCCATGGCGTTGATCCGATAGTCACGTCGGCGCAGATCACTGCGCAGATCCGGCCCGCAGCGGGCGGCGAAGTCGATGGTCCACGGGCCCCGCACCAGCCGCGCCATGTCGCGTTCGGCATCAAGCACGACGGCATGGCCACCGTGGGTGCTGGCCAACCGGCGGCTGAGGGAAATGGCTCCCTGCGGCACCACCAGATCGAGGTCAGGGGTGGGGCCCAGCCGCCCCAGCAGGGCGTCGCGCACGGCTCCGCCGACGAGGGCGGTCTCCGGGGGCAGCGCCTCGGGAGGCAGCGGCCAGCCCAGGACGGCGACGGTCCGGCGCACCAGCTCGCCGGCGATCCCCGGGTCCAGGGGGGGCCGGGGGGGGGGCGGGGCGGAACGGTTGACGGCAGGTGACGGCGACGGCCTTCAGAATCGCCAAGGATCCCCGCCGAGGGCAAGCGTGTGCATCTGCGTCGACTGCCACTGGATTGACCGCTGCCGGGCTTACCACGCCGTCGAAGCCCGCCACGGTCAGCCCCACCTCACCACGACGCCGTCCTTCGACCCCCTGGAGCCCCGCATCCACGTCAGCCTCGTGCCGGTGGGGGAGGGCTGGGGCGCGGAGTGGGACGTGCGGGCCTGCGGCAGCTTCCGCGCCGATCCCGGCCGCTGGCGCCGCCTCTGCCCCACGGCCCCACTGCCCCGTTGACGCCCCCATGACCCCCCTGGCCCTGGCCCTGCACACCTCGGGCACTGACCTCGGCCTGGCGCTGCTCGACGGGGATGGCCGCCGCTGTGTCGAGCTGCCCGTGGGCCGTGCCCTGGCGAACGCCCTGCCCGGCGCCGTGGCCGGGCTGCTGCCCCCCCAGCGCTGGCCCGAGCTGACCTGGATGGCGGTGGCCCTGGGACCCGGCAGCTTCACGGCCACCCGCCTGGGGGTGGTCATGGCCCGCACCATTGCCCAGCAGGTCGGTTGTCGCCTGCATGGGGTCGGCAGCTTCCTGCTGGTGGCCCACCGCCGCCGCCGCGAGCTGGAGGCTGGCGGTCCGGTCTGGATCGGCCAGACCCTGCCCCGCCGCGGCACCGTGGTGGGCCGCTACGCCATCGAGGCCGGCCGTCTGGTGGAGCTGGCCCCCCCCCGACTTGAGTCGGGCCCCTGTCCCTGCCCCTACTGGGAGGTGTACCAGGCGGCGGGGGCAGATGCCCTCGGCCTGCTGGAGCTGGGCCTTGAGGCCGAGGCCGGTGCCGCCAGCGGTGACTGGCGGCTGGTGTTGCCCCTCTACCCCACAGCTCCGGTGCCGCTGCCGTGATCCGCCTGCTCTGCCGACTGCTCCGGTTCGGGACCGTCGTGGGCCTGGTGCTGGTTGTGGCCGTCGGCGTGCGGCGCCTGCAGCACCCCCCCGGTCCCCCCCAGCAGATCCTGGTGCTCGGCGGTGATCTGCGGCGGGAGCAGGTGGGGGCGGGGCTGGCGGCCTACAGCCACCTGCCGGTGCTGGTGAGCGGCGGCAGCAACCCCGAATACGCCCACTGGCTGTTCGAACACCATGGGGTGCGGCCGGAACGGCTGCGCCTCGATTACCGCGCCCGTGACACCCTCGAGAACTTCACCACCGTTGTCGATGGTCTGCGGCAGCGGGGCATCCGTCATGTGCTGCTGGTGACCAGCACCGACCACATGGACCGGGCCCTGCTGGTGGGACGGATCGTGGCGGGCAGCCGGGGCATCCGGCTGACGCCGATGGCGGTGCCCTGTGAGCCGTGGTGCCTGCCCGAGGGCCGGCGCAAGGTCTGGGGCGATGGCCTGCGGGCTGCCGTCTGGGTGCTCACCGGACGGGATCTGCGGGCGGAGCTGCGCCGTCGAGCAGGCCATTGATGGCCGCCTGGCAGGCCCGCGTGCTGGCCAGCAGGTCGGCCCGGCGGCCCGTGGGCGGTGGCGGCAGGGGCGCGGCGATGCGCACCTCCACCGGCAGCAGCCGCGGGCGCCGTTGGTGGGTTCCCAGCACCCGATGGGTGTTGACCAGCGCCACCGGCAGCAGGGCGGCGCCGCTGCCGGCCGCCAGCAGCGCCGCCCCCAGCTGCGGCCGCTCCACCCGTCCGCTCGCCTGGCGGGTGCCGTCGAGAAAGACCACCGTCGCCCCCCCCTGATGCAACAGCTCGAGGGCCACCTCGAGGGCGTGGCGGTCGCCCTGGCCCCGCTGCACCGGGTAGGCCCCCAGGGCACGGATCAGCGGCGCCAGCAGCGGCACCCGGAACAGCTCCGCCTTGGCCATGAAGCTCAGCGGCCTGGGCATCAGGGCGTGGGCCAGCAGGGGCGGATCGATGTGGGAGCCATGGTTGGCCACCACCACCAGGGGGCCCGTCGGCGGGATGAAGTCGCGGCCTGCCAGGCGTCCCCGCAGCAGCCCGTGGAAGACGGGCGCCACGAGCAGGCCATCCACCAGTCGGTACAGGGTGCCCGGCCGTTCCGCCGGCACCAGGGCGCCAGCGCTCATGCCGCCGGGTCCAGCCCCAGGTCCTCCAGGCTGGCCACCTGGGCGGTGGTGATGCCGTCGAGACTGCGGCGCACCAGGCCGCTCAGCACCGTCCCCGGACCGACCTCCACCACCGTTGTGCAACCCGCTTCGCCGAGGGCGACCATCGTTTCGCGCCAGCGCACCCCGGTGGTCATCTGGCGCTGCAGCCGTTTCTTGAGCGTGCTGCCGTCGCGGCTGGGGGTGGGGTCGGTGTTGCTCAGCACCGGCGCGAGGCTGTCGGCGAAGGGGATCGAGTCCAGCCGTTCGCCGAAGCGGGCTGCGGCCTCGGCCATGAACGGCGAATGGAAGGCACCGCTCACCGCCAGGGGCACAGCCCGCTTGCAGCGCAGCTGGCCACTCACCGCCGACACCGCCTCGGGCCGGCCCGACAGCACCACCTGGGCCTCGCTGTTGTCGTTGGCCACCACCACCCCCTCGCTGGCGGCCACCAGGGCCTCCAGTTCGCTGCGGTCAAACCCCATCACCGCCGTCATGGCGCCGCCCCCGGCGGCAGCCATCAATGAGCTGCGCTCGATCACCAGGGCCAGGCCGGTGGCGGCGTCGATCACGCCGCCGGCATAGAGGGCCACCAGTTCCCCGAGGCTGTGGCCGGCCAGCAGGTCCGGCCGGCGGCCCTGGGCCAGCAGTCCGTCCGCCAGCAGACTTTCGACCACGAACAGGGCCGGCTGGGTGTTGCGGGTGTCGTTGAGGTCCGTGAGCTCTCCGTCGGCCGTGCCGTTGCAGATCGCCGCCAGGTCGCGACCCAGCAGCTCGGAGGCGAGGGCGAAGCGTTCGCGCCCGGCCGCCGAGGCCGCGAGGTCATTCCCCATGCCCAGTTTCTGGGACCCCTGTCCGGGGAACACCCACGCCACTGTCATCACTGCCCTGCCGAGGAGGCTGGAGGTTACGCCGTGGCGGAGCCCCGCCAGCGCATCAGGGCAGCCCCCCAGCTGAGGCCGGCGCCGAAGCCGCTGCTGGCGATCAGCTGGCCGGGGCGGATCCGCCCGTCGCTGACGGCTTCGTGCAGCATGAGCGGGATGGTGGCGGCGGAGGTGTTGCCGTAGGAGGCCAGGTTGCTGAGCACCCGCTCAGGGGGCAGCCCCAGCCGGTCGGCCACGGCATCGAGGATGCGCTGGTTCGCCTGGTGGAGCAGCAGCCAGTCGACCTCGGCCGCCGCCGTGCCGGTGTCGGCCAGCAGGGCCTTGAGCACCGACGGCACCTCGCGCACGGCGAATTTGTACACCTCCTGACCGTTCATCTGCAGGGGGCTGAAGCCCCCCTCCTGGGCGCTGAGGCCCGGTTGCAGTTGCTGGCGCCCGTCCCGCTGGGGCAGACGCAGGCACTCGGAACGGCGGCCATCGGAGGCGAGCCGGAAGCCGAGCAGACCGTCCTCAGCAGCGGGACAGGCCTCCAGGGCCAGGGCTCCGGCGCCATCGCCGAAGAGCACGCAGGTGCTGCGGTCCTGCCAGTCGAGCCAGCGGCTCAGCTGGTCTGCACCGATCAGCAGCACCCGGCGGGCGGCGCCGCAGCGCAGGTACTGGCTGGCGGTGACCAGGCCGAACAGAAAACCGCTGCAGGCGGCGGTGAGATCGAAGGCCACCGCCCCGGTGGCCCCCACGAGGGCCTGCACCCCGGGGGCACTGCCGAACAGATCGTCTGGAGTCGAGGTGGCCAGCAGCACCAGGTCGATGGTGGTCGGATCCCAACCCGAGCGTTCGAGGGCCTGGCGCCCGGCCGCCGCCGCCAGGGCCGTGAGGCTTTCCCCAGGGCCGGCGATGCGGCGGGCGCCGATGCCGGTGCGGCTGCGGATCCAGTCGTCGCTGGTGTCGAGCCAGAGGCTGAGCTGGTCGTTGCTGACGCTGCAGGCCGGTGTCGCGGCACCACTGGCCACCAGGGAGACCCCCGCCGGGAAGGCTGCGAGCGTCAACGGCGCAGGACGGCTGGGCTCAGTCAACCACAGCCGCCACGGCGGCTTCGGTTTCCCCCGTGAGCTGATGCAGGCTGGCCAGGGTTCCGCGGCTCGCGGCCGCGTGGGCCAGCCGCAGGGCCCCCACCACCGACCGCGCCCGGCTGCTGCCATGGCCGATCACGCAGATGCCGTCGACCCCCAGCAGCAGGGCGCCACCGTGCTCGGCATGGTCGAGCCGCTTCTTGATGCGCCGCAGATTGTTCTTCAGGAAGGCTGAACCCACCTTGCCGCGGCGGCCCCGGGGCAGCTCGGCCTTGAGCACTTCGAGCAGAACGCCCCCGACGGATTCGAGGAACTTGAGCAGCACGTTGCCCGTGAAGCCGTCGCAGACCACCACATCGAACGCCCCCGAGAGCACGTCGCGGCCCTCACAGTTGCCGGCGAAGTGCAGACGGGGCTCGGCCGCCAGCAGCGGGTGGGTGCGCAGGGCCAGATCGTTGCCCTTGCATTCCTCCTCGCCGATGTTCAGCAGACCGATGCGTGGGTGGGCGACCCCCAATACATCACGGCTGTAGATGTTGCCGAGCAGGGCGAACTGGTGCAGGAAGGAGGGCTTGCAGTCGGTGTTGGCGCCCACATCCAGCACCAGCACCTGCCGGTTGGGATCGTTGGTGGGGAAGAGAGCGCCGATGGCGGGCCGTTCGATGCCCCGCAGCCGTCCGAGGCGGAAGATCGCCGAGGCCATCACGGCCCCGGAGTTGCCGGCCGAGTACACCGCCAGGGCTTCACCGCTCTTGACCCGGTCCATGGCCAGGTTGATGCTGGCGTCGCGCCTGCGGCGCACACTCGTGGCCTCGTCGTCCATCCCCACCGAGGGGCCCGCCGGCAGCAGCTCGATCAGGCCTGCTCCCCGAGCCTGATCGAGCCGTTCCTGCAGACCCATCGCGGCCACGGCCTCGCGCAGGGGGGCCTCCTCGGCCAGAAACAGGACCCGCAGGGGAAGCTGGGCGACCGCATCCAGGCAACCTTCCAGGATCGGGCCCGGGGCATGGTCACCGCCCATGCCGTCCACGGCCACGGTCAGGCGGGGTCCGTGCAGGACCCCCGGCTCGGGTTCGGGGGTGAGACCCAGGCGGGCCTTGATGGGGGTGAGGGCCGTGCCCGCGGTGCCCACCAGACGGATCACCGGCCCCGTGCGGCGATACCAGATCACCAGGCGCTTCATGGCCCGCCGGGGCCGCGGACGACGGGGCCAGCCGGATGGGGAGGTGGGCTCGGCCATGGGGATCAGCCGGCGTCGCCGCCGGATCCGTCGATGATGCGCTGAAAAAGGTACCCCGTCCCGCGGGCGGTGAGAATCAGCTCGGGGTTGGCGGGATCATCCTCAAGCTTCGAGCGCAGCCGGGAGATGTGCACGTCAACCACCCGCGTGTCGACATGGCGCTCGGGGGTGTAGCCCCACACCTCCTTGAGAATCTCGCCGCGGCTGAACGGTTCCCCCGAACGGCTGACCAGCAGTTCCAGCAGGCTGAACTCCATGCCGGTGAGCCGGATGCGTTCGTCGGCGCGGAACACCTGGCGCTTGTTGGTGTCGACCCGCAGCTGTCCCACCTGGATCACCCCCGAGTTGGGGATGCCGCTGCTGCCCTGTTCCTTCTCGACGCGGCGCAGCACACAGCGGATGCGGGCCTCGAGCTCCTTGGGGCTGAAGGGCTTGACCACGTAGTCGTCGGCCCCCAGTTCGAGGCCGGTGATGCGGTCCGCCACGTCCCCCAGGGCCGTGAGCATCACGATCGGCACATCCGACTCCTTGCGCAGCTCCTGGCAGACGCCGTAGCCGTCGAGCTTGGGCATCATCACGTCGAGCACCACCAGATCCGCCGGCTGGCGACGGAACAGCTCCAGGGCCTGCTCGCCGTCGGCGGCGGTGACGACCTGGTAGCCGATCATCGACAGACGGGTCTCCAGAATGCGCCGGATGCTGGCCTCGTCGTCGACCACGAGGATCGTCTCCTTGCCGGGATGGGCTGCAGGGGCAACCGCCATGGAGCTACAGGGGAGGGGAATTCGGTGTACTCAACCGATCGGAACCGGAGTTGGGTCGGATCGGGTCAACTTTCTTCATAAACCATCGTGAGCCGAACTGCCACTGCCTACGTCTGCCAGTCCTGCGGTGGAGTGAGCCGCCAGTTCTTCGGCCGGTGTCCGGCCTGCGGCAGCTGGAACACCCTGGTCGAGCAGACCGCCGGCCCCGCCCCCGACGGTCGCCGTCGCCGGGCCCTGCCGGAGGCCGAGGCCGTCAGCGCCCCCCGGCGCTCCCAGGCCATCACCGCCGAGGGGGACGCCCCCCTGCCCCGCCTGGCCACCGGATTCGCCGAACTCGACCGGGTGCTGGGGGGCGGGCTGGTGCCGGGATCCCTGGTGCTGGTGGGGGGGGATCCGGGGATCGGCAAGAGCACCCTGCTGCTGCAGACCGCGGCAGCCCTCGCCCGTCAGGTGTGTGTGCTCTACGTGAGCGCCGAGGAGTCGGCCCAGCAGGTGCGCTTGCGCTGGCGGCGGCTGCTGCCCGGTGACAGTGCCGAGCCTCAGCTGCTGGCCGAGACCGACCTGGAGGAGGTGCTGCGCGAACTCGAGGCCCTGCGGCCGGCGGTGGCCATCATCGACAGCATCCAGGCGCTCCACGATGCCGACCTGGCCAGTGCCCCCGGCTCGGTCGCCCAGGTGCGGGAGGGGGCCGCGGCCCTGCAGCGCCTGGCCAAGCGCCTCGACATCGCCCTGCTGCTGGTGGGGCATGTGACCAAGGAGGGGATGCTGGCCGGCCCGAAGGTGCTCGAGCATCTCGTGGATGCGGTGCTGACCTTCGAGGGGGACCGTTTCGCCAGCCACCGCCTGCTGCGGGCGGCCAAGAACCGCTTCGGCGCCACCCACGAGCTGGGGGTGTTCGAGATGCGGGACCGGGGGCTGGTGGAGGTGAGCAACCCCAGCGAGCTGTTCCTGGGGGGCAGCGAGGCCAGCCCCGGCAGCGCGGTGATCGTGGCCTGCGAGGGCACGCGGCCGCTGCTGGTGGAGCTGCAGGCGCTGGTGAGCACCACGAGCTATGCCAGCCCCCGCCGGACCGCCACCGGCATCGGCACCAACCGCCTGCACCAGATCCTGGCGGTGCTTGAAAAGCACCTCAGCCTGCCCCTGTCGCGGTTCGACTGTTACCTCGCCGTGGCGGGAGGCCTGGAGGTGGAGGAGCCGGCGGCTGACCTCGGGGTGGCGGCGGCGGTGGTGGCCAGCTACCGCGATCTGGTCCTGGCGCCAGGCACCGTGCTGGTGGGCGAGCTGGGCCTGGGGGGCCAGCTGCGGCCCGTGGGTCAGCTGGAGCTGCGGCTGCAGGAGGCGGCCCGCCTCGGCTTCCGGCGGGCGGTGGTGCCGAAGGGCAGCGGCCTGGGGCCGGCGGCGACGGGCCTGGGCCTGCAGATCCTCGAGGCGGGGGGCGTCACCGAGGCCCTGGTGGCGGCTCTGGGGGTGGATCCCACCGCCGACTGAGGCCGGGCCCCGGCGGCGTCAGAGGACCACGCGGCGTCAGAGGAACACGTCGGCGCCGCCCCGGCCGGTGGTCTTCAGCCAGTTCTGGGCCTCGATGTAGTTGTTGGGGGCCAGGCGGATGGCCTTGGTCC
>CAZWFG010000043.1:0-13022 GCA_964632245.1 uncultured Synechococcus sp.
CCACCACGGCCTGCCCTGGCAGTTCTGGAAGAGCGACATCGCCAGCACCGATGACCTGGCCCTGGCGATGGCGGCCCTGCGGCCCCTCGGCTTCCGGGGTGTGGGCATCACCGTGCCCTGGAAGGTGGCTGTGATTCCGCTGCTCGATGCCGTCGACGACGACGTGAAGGCGATCGGCGCCGCCAATTACATCACCATCGAAGACGGACGCCTGATCGGCCACAACAACGACGGCAAGGGGGTGGTGAAGGCCATCTCGAAGCAGGCCTCGCTGGCGGGCCAGCGGGTGGTGATGCTCGGGGCCGGTGGGGCCGGCCGTGCCATGGCGGTCGAGCTGGCCTGGGCCGGGGCCGCCCATCTCACCCTGGTCACCCGCCGCGAGGAGCAGGGCCGCGAGGTGGCCGCCACCGTGACCCGTGTTTCGGGGGTGCCGGCCGTGTGGCAGCCCTGGGACGGGCCCGTGGCCGTGCCAGAGGGCACCACCCTGCTGATGAACGCCACCCACCTTGGCTGCGCCCCCGACCTCGAGCCGGTGCCGGTGCTCTGGGAGACGGTGCCGGCCGGTTGCCTGGCGGTGGATGTGATCACCAACCCGCGGCTCACCCCCTTTCTGGCCACCGCCCGCGACCGCGGCTGCCCGGTGGTCGATGGCGTCGAGATGCTGGTGCAGCTGGCGATGCAGATCTTCGAGCGCTGGACCGGGGTCACCCCCGAGGAAGCGGTGTTTCAGCGGGCCGTGGCCGAGGCATTAGGGGAGTAGGCAGCACCAGCAGCCCATCCCGGGGGCTGGGGCTGGGCATCAGCCGCAGGCTCAGGTCCTGGTCGGGCACCAGCTGCAGCGGCACCTGCTTCAGCAGGCCGATGGCCATCAGCCGGATCTCGAGCTCCGCCAGGGCCTTGCCGAGGCACACCCGTTCGCCGCCGCCGAAGGGCAGCAGCGTGAGGCCCGGATCGCCATCGAGATGGCGCTGGGGCCGGAACCGGTCCAGGTCATCATCGGCCTGGCCGTCGTTGCCCAGGCGGTTCGAGGCCGCCAGGGCCACCTGCACCACCCGCCCGGCAGGCACCGCCACCCCATCGAGCACCAGCGCCGCCTTGGTGCGGCGGAAGAAGCCCCCCACCGGCGGGTTGAGGCGCATCACCTCGGTCACCAGCGCCTCCAGCCGTGGCGCCGGCCCGTCCCCCGTCGGTGGCCAGGCCAGGCCCTCCAGCTCGGGCTGCAGCCAGGGCTCCAGCTCGGGGTGCTGCAGCACCGCCGCCATCAGGCAGCTCAGCGACGAGGCGGTGGTCTCGTAACCGGCGAACAGCAGCAGCAGCAGCTGGTCCACCAGGTCGTCGTCATCCAGGGGCACGCCGGCCTCATCGAGGCCGCCGCTCAGCAGATCCAGCCCCCCCGGCAGCGGCCGCCGGCTCAGCACCGTCTTCAGGCGGGCCAGCAGTCGGGCGCGGGCCTGCAGCGCCCGCGCGAAGGGGCTGCCGGGCAGCGGCAGCGGCAGCGAGAACAGCGCCTGGGTCCAGATCTCGAAATCGACGAACAGTGCCTCCCGGTCCTCCCCGTCCAGGCCCAGCACCACCCCGGCGATGACGGCAAAGGCGAAGCGGCGCAGGCGATCGGCCAGGGGTACCGGGGTGCGGGCCGCCTGCAGCTCGGCCACCAGCCCATCGACCAGGGCGACGATGCCGGGGGTGTAGCGCCGCAGGGCAGCCGCCGAGAACAGCTGACCCACCACCCGCCGGCGGGCCCGGTGGCCCGGTCCGTTGCGGTTGGCCAGCGAGCGGCTGCCCAGCAGCTGCTTCACGCTGGCGGGCCACCAGCCTTCACTGGCTTCGGGTTGGCCGAGCAGGTCGCCGATGGCCCGGGCGCCCCGCACGAACACTGTGGGCTGGCCCAGCAGCTTCGTCTCGAAGACATTGCCGTGGCGCTCAAAGCGGCGCCGGGCGAAGTCAGGATCGCGGAAGAAGGCCAGCGTTTCCAGCAGGCCGGTCACTGCACCGGTGCTGGTCAGGGGACGGGGAACCATGGGCGGGCGCTGGACTGTGCCAAGCCTGTCAGCGGGGCAGACCCTGGCGCTTGGCCAGGCTGATGGCCCGGTCGATGCGCAGGGCCAGCTCGGCTGACAGGTCAGGGCTGAAGACGAAGGCCTGCGATTCGGGATGGGTGCCCTGCAGCACCAGCTGCAGCCGCGCCCGCTGCCACGCCGGAGCGGTGGCCAGCGCATGGCGCAGCTGCTGTTCGTCGGCCAGCACCACCTCGGCGCGGCCCTGCAGCAAGATCGGCACCGCCTCGGCCACCGACGCCAGCGTCACGGCCGTCACGCGGCCAGCCAGCGGGGGTTCGTTCAACACCTCAGCGCTGACACTGCCGGGTCGCACCGCCACCCGCCGGCCCTCCAGGTCAGCCAGGGTGCGGGGCAGGCCGGTGGCCGGCGGTGGCTGCTGCAGCACATCCAGGGTGATGGTGCTCACGATCAGCGAGGCGCCGACGATGCGCACCAGCCAGCTGAGGATCACGACGCCATGGCCCCGGGTGCGCGTCACGATCACGTTGGTGCCCGGCCCTGTGGCCAGCACCTGGAACACGAGGGCATAGCGCCGCAGCTGCTCCCGCCGTCCGCTGCCGTCGCCGCGGTGTTCATCGCGCCACACCAGCCAGCTCAGCAGGCCAATGGCCAGCAGGTAGCCCAGCAGCACCCGCAGCAGCTGGGGGTTCAGCAGGGCCCGCAGCAGCGAGGCGCCGGCCGCCAGGCGATTCACCCGCACCAGCGCCGCCAGGCCGGCCTCCTGAAACGGCAGGCTGAAGCGGTACCGACCCAGGCGGTCGGGGGCCACCGTCAGGCAGCCCACCCCCACATCGATCTGGCTGCCGCGACTGGCTTCCAGCAGGGCAGCCACCGTGGCGTACCCGGTCAGGCGGTAGGCCAGCCCCTCCCGGGTGGCCACCTGCTGCCACAGATCCACCGCCCGCCCCTGCCAGTGGCCGGCCTGGAGCTGATCCGAGCAGGGTGGGGAACCGTCGAGCACCCCCACCCGCAGCACGGCGCCGGCGGCTGGGGTCGCCAGCGCCAGCAGCAGGCTGCCCCCCAGCGCCAGCCAGGCGCGACCCATCAGCCGCTGCCGCAGCGGGCCAGGTCGAGCACGTCGGCCATCGAGCGGATCTGGTTCATGGTCGTCTGCAGCTGGTCGGCACTGTTGAGTTCGATGCGCAGGTCGATGCGGGCGGGTTTGCCGAAGGCGGTGCGCACCCGGGCGTCGCTGACGTTGATGCGGCTGTCGGACAGGCGGGTGAGGATGTCCTTGAGGATGCCCACCCGGTCGATCACCTCGATGCGCAGCTGGGTGGGATAGCTGCGGCGGTGTTCGTCGCGCACCGGATTCCAGCGCACCGGCAGCCGCCGTTCCGCCGGAGTGCTGGCCACGTTGGCGCAGTCCTGGCGGTGGATCGTGATGCCGTGGTTGCCCAGGGCCACCGCCCCCAGGATCGGTTCGCCGGGCAGGGGACAGCAGCAGCCCCCGAGCCGATACTCCAGCCCCTCGACCCCCAGGATCGGACTGCCGCTCCCATCCGCGCGGGGTTCGACGGCCTGGTCGCTGACGCTGCGGGCCAGCTCCTCATTGCTGGGGAGCGGAGTGGTGGCCGCCTCCTGAAGCCGCAGCTCCTCCCGCAGGCGGTTGGTGACCTGCTGCAGCGACACCCCGCCGAAGCCCAGGGAGGCCAGCAGGTCGTCGGTGCCGGGCAGGTTGCAACGCCGCGCCACCCGCTGCATCATCTCGCCGTTGAGCAGGGCCTCGAGCCCTTCGCGCCCCAGGTCGCGCTCGAGCAGCTCGCGGCCGCGCAGCATGTTCTCCTCCCGGTGGCTGCGCTTGTACCACTGGCGGATCCGTTCCCGCGCCGTGGGGGTGGCGACGAAGTTGAGCCAGTCGAGGCTGGGATGGGCGCCCTTGGCGGTGATCACCTGCACGATGTCGCCGTTCTGCAGGGGGGTGGCCAACGGGCAGAGGCGGTCATTGATGCGGGCGCCCTGGCAGTGGTTGCCCACCTCGCTGTGGATCCGGTAAGCGAAGTCGACCGGTGTCGACCCCTTGCGCAGGCCAACCACATCCCCCTTGGGGGTGAAGACGAACACCTCCTCGTCGAACAGGTCCTCCTTGATGGATTTGAGGTAATCGCTGTGGTCCTGACCACCGCCCTCCTTCTGCCAGTCCACCAGCTGCCGCAGCCAGTTGAACCGCTCCAGCTCATTGCCGTCGGCCGGTGAACCGCCTTCCTTGTATTTCCAGTGGGCGGCGATGCCGTATTCGGCCACGTGGTGCATCTCGGCGGTGCGGATCTGCACCTCGATCGGCCGGTGGCGCCCGATCACGGCCGTGTGCAGCGACTGGTAGCCATTGGGTTTCGGCAGGCCGATGTAGTCCTTGAACCGGCCGGGGATGGGACGGAAGGTGTCGTGCACCACGGCCAGGGCCCGGTAACAGCCCTCCACCGAAGGGGTGACGATCCGCACGGCCGCCACGTCGTAGATCTCGTGGAAGGCCTTTTGCTGTCGCTGCATCTTCTGCCAGATGCCATAAAGATGCTTCGGCCGGCCCACCACCTCGCAACCGCCGACCCCGGCCTGTCCGAGCCGGTCGCGAAGCAGCGCCACCGTCTGTCCCAGCCGGTCCTCCCGTTCGCTGCGCTTGCTGGCCACCTCCTGCTGGATCTCGCGGAAGGCGTCGGGTTCCAGCACCTTGAAGGCCAGATCCTCCAGTTCCCACTTGAAGCGGCCGATGCCCAGCCGGTTGGCCAGGGGGGCATAGATGTCGCGGGTCTCGCCGGCGATGCGCTGCTGCTTCTCGGGCTTGAGGGCGCCGAGGGTGCGCATGTTGTGCAGCCGGTCCGCCAGCTTCACCAGCACCACCCGGATGTCGCTGGCCATGGCCAGAAACATCCGCCGCAGGTTCTCGGCCTGGGCTTCGGTGCGGTTGGTGAAATGGATGTTGCCGAGCTTGGTCACCCCTTCCACCAGCCGCCGCACCTCGGCCCCGAAGTGCTCCTCGAGCTGCTCCGGCGTCACGTCGGTGTCTTCGACGACGTCGTGCAGGAAGCCGGCGGCGATCACCGCGGCACTGGCGCCGATGTCGCGCAGCAGGTCGGCCACCGCCACCGGATGGATGATGTAGGGCTCGCCGGTGGCCCGCACCTGGTTGGCGTGCAGCTGGTAGGCGAAATGAAAGGCCGAAGCCAGCAGGGCCTCGGGGTCGGTGGGGCAGCTGTCGCCCCGCCCCGGCGGCACGTGTTCGATGCAGCGTCGCAGCCAGTCGGGCAGTGGAATCGCGTAGTCGTCGGGGCCCTGCAGGCCGGAGTCGGTCAGCTGCACCATCAGGCCGGGCAGCCCTGGGGCCGTTTCACTCCGGTCTGCGGCGTCGAGCATGACCCTGTCCGGTTCGATCCATGCTATTCAGCAGCCTGCACGATGCCCCCCGCTGTGGGCGGCTGCCCATGGGGTCCACCGGTCCTGTCCTGCTGCTCGAGGGGCTCAGCGTCGCCTATCCGCCCGCCGGCGGTGCCGACGCCGAGCCGGTGCTGCGGGGGCTTGACCTGAACTTGCAACCCGGGGAACGGCTGGCCCTGGTGGGTCCCTCGGGCTGCGGCAAGAGCACCGTGGCCCGGGCCGTGCTGCAGCTGCTGCCCCCCGGCAGCCGCAGCGGCGGCCGGCTCGAACTGCTGGGCCAGGACCCCCGCCGCCTGGGCCGGGCGGCCCTCAACCGCCTGCGGGGGGAAGCGGTGGGTCTGGTGTTCCAGGACCCCATGACCCGGCTCAATCCGCTGCTGAGCATCGGCGACCCCCTCACCGACACCTTGAGGGCCCACCGCCCCGGCGAGCAGCGCCGGGAGCTGCGAGCGCGGGCCCTCGATCTGCTGCAGCGGGTGGGCATCGAGGCCGAACGCTTCCGCAGCTACCCCCACGAATTCAGCGGTGGCATGCGCCAACGGGTGGCCATCGCCCTGGCCATGGCCCTGCGGCCCCCCCTGGTGATCGCCGATGAACCCACCACCAGCCTCGATGTGGCGGTGTCGGGGCAGGTGATGGCCGAGCTGACCGGCCTCTGCCGCGAACTGGGCAGCGCCCTGCTGCTGATTACCCACGATCTGGCCACGGCCGGCCGCTGGTGCGACCGGCTGGCGGTGCTCCACGAAGGGAGGCTGCTGGAGGAAGGGGCGGCCCACTCGGTGCTGGCGGCCCCCCGTCAGCCCCTCACCCGGCGGCTGGTGGCGGCGGCCCGGCGCCGGGAGGGTGGCGTCAGCCCCGAACCGCCGCGGGCCCCCGTGGTGCTTGAACTGCATCAGCTGCGCTGCTGGCATCCGCTGCCCGGTCTGCCGTGGCAGCAGCGCTGGCTCAAGGCGGTCGATGGGGTCAGCCTGCAGCTGCATGCCGGCGAGACCGTGGGGGTGGTGGGGGCCTCGGGCTGCGGCAAGAGCACCCTCTGCCGGGCACTGATGGGGCTGGCGCCGGTGCGTGGCGGCGAGGTGCTGCTGCAGGGACGGGACCTGCGGCGGCTGCGGGGGACGGCCCTGCGCCAGGCCCGCCGACGCCTGCAGATGGTGTTCCAGGATCCGCTCGCCTGCCTCAACCCCGCCATGACGGTCGAGGAGGCCATCGCCGATCCGCTGCTCATCCACGCCCTGGCAGACCGGGCCGAAGCCCGCCGCCGCGCCCATGAGCAGCTCGAGGCGGTGGGCCTGCCGGCGGCCTTCGGTCCCCGCCTGCCGCGGCAGCTGTCGGGGGGCCAGCAGCAGCGGGTGGCGATCGCCCGGGCCCTGGTGCTGCGGCCCACGGTGCTGCTCTGCGACGAGTCGGTGAGCATGCTCGACGCCGAGGTGCAGGCCGAGGTGCTCGACCTGCTGCGGGATCTGCAGCAGCGTCTGGGGCTGGGGATGATCTTCGTCACCCACGACCTCGGCGTCGCCAGCGGCTTCTGCCACCGGGTGATCGTGCTCGACCGCGGCCGCATTGCCGAGGAGGGCCCCGGGGATGTGCTGCTGAAGGCCCCCATGGCCCCCATCACCCGCAGGCTTGTCGACGCCTGCCCCCGGTTGCCCCCCGCCGCCTGATGGCCGCCGACCCCGCCCTGCAGCGCCAGCTGTCCCTGTTCTCGCTGGTGATGGCGGTCGTCACCAGCACCATCGGGTCCGGGTGGTTGTTCGCCCCTTACCTGTCGGCCCGGCTGGCGGGTCCCGCCAGCCTGCTGGCCTGGCTGGCGGGGGGTGTGATGGCCTTTCTCATCGCCCTGGTCTTTGCCGAGCTCGGAGCCCTGATCAGCAGCTCCGGTGCTCTCGCCCAGGTGCCGCTGCTCACCCACGGACGCCTGGCGGGCTTCCTGGGTGGCTGGACCGCCTGGCTCGGCTACGTGGCCCTGCCCACGATCGAGGTGCTGGCCACCGTTGAGTATCTGGGCACCGTGCTGCCCTGGCTTCTCCATGACGCCAGTGGCAGCAGCAGCCTCACCCCTGCCGGCCTGGCCTGTGCGGCGCTGCTGCTGCTGCTGTTCGGCTGGATCAACCTCAGCGGCATCGACGCCCTGGCCCGCTGGATCAATGGGCTCACGGTCTGGAAGCTGCTGGTGCCCCTGGCCACGGCCCTGGCGTTGATCGCCGTTGCCGCCCATCCCGCCAATCTGCAGATCGCGGGCGGATCGGCGGCGGGGGGACTGGAGGCCCTCAGCACCGGCGGCATCCTCTTCAGCCTGCTCGGTTTTCGCACCGCCATGGACCTGGCGGGGGAGGCGCGTCAGCCCCAGCGGGATGTGCCGCTGGCCATGGGGCTGGGGCTGGGGGTCTCCCTGGCGATCTATCTGGTGCTGCAGCTGGCCTTTCTGCTGGCCGTGCCGCCGGCTGATCTGGTGCGGGGCTGGGGCGGGCTGTCGCTCACGGCCCAGGGGGGACCGCTGGTGGCGGTGGTGCTGGCGGTGGGCCTGCCGTTGCTGGCGACGCTGCTGATCACCGATGCGGTGGTCTCCCCCAGCGCCACGGCCATGGCCTACATGGGCACCGCCGCGCGGGTGAACTGGATGATGGCCACCCTGGGGCTGCTGCCCGCTCGCTTCGCAGGTCTCAACCGCGCCGGGGTCCCGGCCCCGGCCCTGCTGGCCACGGTGGCGGTGGGGCTGCTGCTGCTGCTCGCCGGTCCCAGCTGGAGCGGTGCCGTGAGCCTCGTCACCGCCGCCCTGGTGATCGCCCTGGCGACGGGGCCCGTCAGTCTGCTGGCCCTGCGCCGTCAGCGGCCGGATCTCCCCAGGCCCTACCGGTTGCCCCTGGCCGGGGTGCTGTGCCCCCTGGCCTTCGTGGTGGCGAGCTGGGCGATCGTGTGGTGCGGCTGGTCCAGCCTGCGGCTGGCGGTGCCGGTGGTGCTGCTGCCGACGCTGCTGCAGCTGGTCCGTGGCCGCCAGTCCGGTGGGACCGGCGTGCTCTGGTGGTTCCCTTACCTCATCGGTCTGGCCCTGGCGGCAGCGCTGCTGGGGCCGGGCCGTCCCTGGGCGCTGGCCCCGTGGCAGCTGCTGCTCGTCAGCGGCGGCCATGCCCTGGCGATGTTCCCGCTGGCGGTGGCCTCCCGCCTGCGGGAACCTTCGCCGGAGGCCGGCCTCAGGCTCTGACCGCCCCGGGGTCGGAGCTGGGGGCCCCCTCCACCGGCAGTGGTGCCCGCTCAAGGCCCACGTCCACGGCCATGTGCTGATCCGGGGCACCGGTGATCAGCAGCGACGATCGCTGCTGGGTGCCGATGCTCCAGAGCCACTTCACCAGCAGGCTGAGGCGGTTCTCGTTGTCGGGCATGAAGCCCAGGTGGGCCACCCCCCACAGCAGCCAGCCCACGAACCCGCTGACCCGCCAGCCCCGCAGGTCGGCGACGGCCGACAGCGGGGCGATCACGGCCATGCTGCCCATGTCGGTCCAGCGGAAGGGCGCCTGGCTGCGCCCCTCCTGGCGGGCCAGCAGGTCGAGGGCCACCCAGCCCCCCATCTGCACCGCCGGCCCCGCCATGCCGGGTAGGGGGTTGCCGTCGGCGGTGTGGCTGTAGGAACACAGGTCGCCCACCACCCGGATCTCGGGGTGGCCAGGAATCGAGAAGTCGGGTTCGACGATCACCCGGCCGCCCCGATCCGTGCTGCAGCCGGTGCGTTCTGCCAGCAGACCTCCCAGATGGGAGGCCCGCACCCCGGCGGTCCAGCAGACCGTCGCGGCCTCCATCACCAGCTCTTCGCTGCTGCCGTCGCTGCCCTTGCGGCTCAGCACCAGCCGACCGGGTTCGATCCGTTGCACCCGTCCCCCCAGCAGCAGCCGCACACCCGCCTGTTCGAGGCTGTGGGCCGCCGCCGTCGAGAGACTGGGGTGCATGGTCTTCAGCACCCGGTCTCCGGGGTCGACGAGGGTCACCTGACAGACCTCGGGATCGAGCTGGCGGAAGTCGCGTTCGGTGCTGGTGCGCATCAGTGCACTGAGGGAGCCGGCCAGCTCGCAGCCCGATGGTCCACCGCCGATCACCACAACCGACTGGAGGAAGCGGCGGCGCTCGGGATCGGGCGTCTGCTCGGCCTCCTCGAGGGCCGACAACACCCGCCGGCGGATCTCGCGGGCATGCTCGAGGATCTTCATCGGCGGAGCCGCGCCGCGCCATTCCTCATGGCCGAAATAACTGCTGCCCGAACCGCTGGCGAGGATCAATGTGTCGTACCGCATCCGTCGGTCGTTGAAGACCACCTCGCGGGCTTCGATGTCCAGATCCACCACTTCACCGAGCAGGATCTGCACATTGCGGGCCCGTCCGAACAGATCCCGCAGCGGTGTCGCCACATCGGCCTCCGAGACCAGGCCGCTCGCCACCTGATACAGCAGCGGCTGAAAGAGGTTGAAGTTGCGCTTGTCGATCAGGGTCACCCGCACGGGGCGGTTGCTGAGGCGGTGGGCGGCCTTGATGCCGGCGAAACCCCCGCCCACGATCACCACATGCGGCAAGGCCTTCATGGCCTCTTCCGCCGGCTCGAGTTCGAGAAAGAAGTGTTCCTTGGCCATCGTCCGGCGGCGGAGGGGAGGAGCGCCCGCAACGTAGCCATGGTCTGCGGCATCGGGCTGTCAACCTGCGGCATCCGGCTGTCAGGGTGGAGGTGATTGCTGTCGCCACCGCAGGGCCGATGGAGTTCCGTGCCGAGCACCCCGTGCTTGAGGCCCGCCGGGATCTGCTGCGGCTGTTGCTGGGGGACCGGCCGCTGCTGGTGGCCGTCTCGCCGCGCCTGCTGGCCGTGAGCCTGGCCTTTCATGCCGGATACGCCAGCCCCGATGGGCGGCGACAGGTGGTGGCCTCCCGGGCCGAGGCCGAGGCGATCCTGGAACGGCAGACCCAGCCGGGGGTGCTGCTGGTGAGTGAGCGCCTGGCCGATGGTCCTGGCCTTGACCTGATTCGTGCGGTGCGGGCAGGGGGGCAGGCCCACCGTTGCCTGCTGGTGCTGACGCACAACCACCGGGTGCTGGTGCAGACCGCCCTGGCCCAGGGGGCCGATGCGGTGCTGCTCGAAGACAGCATTGGCCGCACCGGCGCCCTGGTGCATGCCGTCGATCAGGTGCTGCGCGGGCACACCTTCGTTGATCCGGCGCTGGCGGTCGCGGGCGGGGGCCAGCACCCTCCGCAAGAGCCGGAGGAGCTCACGGAGCGCGAGCTCGAGGTGCTGCAGCTGGTGGCCCAGGGGTGCAGCAACCGCGACATCGCCGAGCAGCTGCAGATCGCCCCCAGCACCGCCCGCGACCATGTCCAGGACATCCTCCGGAGGCTGCGGGTCAGGACCCGGGCGGCGGCGGCGGTGGAGGGGTGGCGGCGGGGCTATTGCCACTGAGCGTCGTGCTGCGGCGCAGGCAGGCCAGCAGCCGCTCGAAGGGGTCGGGCAGCGGGGCCTCGAAGGTCAGCCGTTCGCCGCTGACCGGATGGTTCAGGGCCAGCTGCACGGCATGGAGCGCCTGGCCCGGGAGGTCCACCGGCAGCCGGCGGCAGCGGCTGTAGGTCGCATCCCCCACCAGCGGATGCCCCATGTGGGCGCAGTGCACGCGGATCTGGTGGGTGCGGCCGGTGTCGAGCCTGAAGCGCAGCAGGGTGTAGTCCCCCAGCCGTTCCAGCCGTTGCCAGTGGGTGCGGGCCTGGCGCCCCTTGTCGTCACTCACCACCGCATATTTCTTGCGGTCGACGGGATGGCGGCCGATGGCCCCCACAAGGCTGCCGTTGTCGCCGGCAGGGACGCCATGGACCACCCCCAGGTAGTCGCGCGAAGCGATCCGCCGCTGGATCTGGTTCTGCAGGGCCACCAGCGCCTGCTGGGTCTTGGCGACCACCAGGCAGCCCGTGGTGTCCTTGTCGAGGCGGTGGACGATGCCCGGCCGCCGCTCGCCGCCGATCCCGGGCAGGTCGGGACAGTGGTGCAGCAGTCCGTTCACCAGGGTGCCGTCCCGGTTGCCGGGGGCCGGATGCACGGTGAGGCCGGCGGGCTTGTTCACCACGATCAGATGCTCATCCTCGAAGAGCACATCAAGGGGGATCGGCTCGGGTTTGAGGTACTCCAGCGGCTCGGGGGGCGGCATCCACAGCTCCACCGTGTCGCCTTGGCGCAGGGGGGTCTTGGCCCGGCCAACGCTGCCGTTGACCCGCACGTAGCCGCTGTCGATGAACTTCTGGATCCGCGCCCGGCTCTGCTCGGGGCGCTGGCTCACCAGCCAGCGGTCGAGGCGCATCGGCAGTGGGCGGGGATAGTGCAGGGTCACCATCTCGCCCGGGCCGAGGCCTGGACCGTCGGCTGGACTGTCGGCTGGATCGTGGCCTGGATCCATCATCCCGCCAGTCATGGGTTCATCGTAGGCGGCGGCCCTCGCCCGACGGGGATCATCAGGGTGACTGCGATCTGCTGATGTCAGCTCCCATGCCCAGCGGCCCCGTCCCGACGGCGACAGAACCGGCCAGCAGCCCCGCTGCAGGGCTGCGGCGGCGGTTGACCCATGGTCGCGGGCGGTTCTGGGTGCTGCTGGCCATCACCCTGGTGTGGGTGATGGATGTGAGCCTGCTGCGCCACATCGAACATCACCATGTGGTGGCCAACACCTACAACCCTGTGCTCAGTGCCGTCGAACGGCTCAGCACAGTCGTCTTTGTGGCCGTGACCGTCGGTCTTTCGGTCTCGTTGTTCCGTGGCACGGGCCGTGACCTGTTTCGCTGGGCACTCACCTACCTGGTGCTGTCCATGGTGCAGGTGGTGGCCAATGTGCTGTCGATGGTGGCCACGGCCAGTGCCATTCATGGCGGCGGCCTGACGGGGCTCTGGGATGTGGCGGCGGTCTACATGCAGAGCGTGATTGTGTTCATGTTCATCTATATCTTTCTCGATGTCTCCACCCCAGGAGGGGCCTTCGTCTGGCCGACCCGGGAAGGCGAACCTGCCCCTGTGCCGCATGTCATTGACTATCTGTTCATTTCGCTCAATGTCAACTCCACCTACGGACCCACCAGCGAGGCCCTGGTGTCGCGTCCGGCCAAGCTGTTCATGGCCCTGCAGGTGCTGCTTGCCATCCTCATGCTCACGGTGTTGATTGCGCGGGCTGTGAGTGCCTGAACCGTCGGTTTGCTGCGGGGCTGTCAGGGCAGCTCGAGGCTGATGGGTCCCAGCCTCGAGCAGCGGAAGTCGTCCAGCAGCCGGGTGGCCATCCGACCCCGGTCGCCGCTGGTGTGCCGCAGGGCTGCCGCTGTCAGCCAGGGGTCGGGGTCGGCGTCATCCACGCCGTAGCGCTGCTGCAGCACCCCGGGGGCCACCCCAGCGGCCGGCTGGCCGGCCAGCCGAGCCACCAGGGCAAGAAAGGCCAGGGCAGCGGCTTCGGTGTCATAGGCCGCCTGGCCGATGTCGTCGCAGAGGGCCAGGTGCAGGGCGGCCTGCTGGTCATCCAGGCGGGCCGGCAGCACCCCGGGGGCATCGAGCAGATCCAGCTCCTGCCCCAGTCGCACCCAGCGCAGGCTGCGGGT
>CAZWFG010000044.1:0-12946 GCA_964632245.1 uncultured Synechococcus sp.
CGCCGTTCCCTCGAAGCGCCAGTGCCAGGGCTCGGAGCTCACCCCCTGGCGGTTGTCCTGGGGGAAAGACAGCTGGAAGTGGAATCGCGCAGCATTCTGCTGCAGCCAGGCAAAGGCCGGCGTCGTCTCGAAGCTGGCCGACAGGTTCGTGGACGGGAGGGACCCATCGCCCACATCAACCGCGTACCCCGTGCTGTGCTCGGAGAAGCCGGGGGGGGCACTGACCCGGGCCCGCTCCTCCACCGTCTGGTTTCGCTCGGATTTGACGCCGAAGAAGATCTGCTTCTGCATGTCGATCGAGCGAAAGGCGCTGATCAGCCGCAGGTCGACCCCCTCGCTGGCCGCCGCGGCCTGCATCTGCCGGAAGGCCTCGCCTGCGTCCCGATCCAGCTGAAAGCCGGGGGCAACCTCCACCAACCTCTCGCCGGAGGCCTCCGGGTAGGGGAAGTGCCCGAGCAGGCGGCCCTGGAGATCGAGCCTCGCCGCGATGCCAGGCACGGGCAGCGGACCGAGAAACCGTCGCTGCAGCTCATCCCGGAGCAGAACCAGGGCACCAAGGCCACCACCGATGGCGATCGCGGCGGTGAGCACCACCGGTCCGATGGGAAGCTCGCGCCGCCGAACCTGGGGACGCACCCGCTGGGCAACGGGGAGTTCCTCGCGGGTGCGCGGCATGCCGATCGGCCTTGGAACAGGTGGATCGTAGTGGTCAGCGGCACTCTGGCCACCCCCTGGCCATCACCGGTGGTAGCGTCGAGATACGGAGGCTCTGAAGGCGGGACCATGGTGCGTGTTGCGGTGGTGGGCGGTGGTCCCAGCGGATCCTGTGCGGCCGAGGTGCTGGCCAGGGCCGGCATCAGCACATGGCTGTTCGAGCGCAAGCTCGATAACGCCAAACCCTGTGGCGGTGCGATTCCGCTCTGCATGGTTCAGGAGTTTGATCTCCCCGACAGCATTATTGACCGCAAGGTCCGAAAGATGAAGATGATCTCGCCCTCCAACAGGGAGGTTGACATTCATCTTGAGAACAGCGCCGAGTACATCGGCATGTGTCGCCGCGAAGTGCTTGACGCCTTCTTGCGCAACCGGGCGGCCGACCTTGGCGCGACCCTGATCAACGGACTCGTGCAGCGGATCGACACCGGCAGCAACCGTCAGGGTCCGTACACCCTTCACTACGCCGATTACAGCGGAGGCGGTGCGACCGGCGAGGCCCGGACTCTCGAAGTGGACGTGATCATCGGCGCCGATGGGGCCAACAGCCGTGTCGCCAAAGCGATGGATGCCGGCGATTACAACGTGGCCATCGCCTTTCAGGAGCGCATCCGGCTCCCCCAGGAGGAGATGGCCTACTACGAAGACCTGGCCGAGATGTATGTCGGCACCGACGTCTCCCCCGATTTCTACGCCTGGGTTTTCCCGAAGTACGACCACGTGGCGGTGGGCACTGGCACCATGCAGCAGAACCAGTCGCTGATCAAGGGACTCCAGGAAGGCATCCGCCAGCGGGCAAGCCGACGTCTACTCCGTGGTGAGGTGATCAAGGTTGAGGCGCACCCAATCCCAGAACACCCCAGGCCGAGGCGGGTGGTCGGACGCATGGCCCTTGTGGGTGATGCGGCGGGGTATGTGAC
The DNA here is from genome assembly GCA_964632245.1 of uncultured Synechococcus sp. Taxonomy (GTDB): domain Bacteria; phylum Cyanobacteriota; class Cyanobacteriia; order PCC-6307; family Cyanobiaceae; genus CAIQIA01. The sequence goes on from CAZWFG010000044.1 coordinate 1,635, forward strand.
CAAGAGCTCAGGGGAGGGGATTTACTTCGCGGCGAAGAGTGGTCGCATGTGTGCTGAGCAGATCGTCGCCACGAGCCAGCAGGGCGCCCGTGTGCCAACAGAGGCTGATCTGAAGGGTTATCTGCGCAGCTGGGATCGGAAGTACGGCACCACCTATAGGGTGCTGGATCTGCTGCAGACGATCTTTTACCGCAACGATGCAGCGCGCGAGGCCTTCGTCGAGATGTGCGATGACCGCGATGTCCAACGTCTCACCTTCGACAGTTATCTCTACAAACGTGTTGTGGCCATGAATCCGTGGCAGCAGGTCAAACTCACCCTGCTCACCATCGGTGCCATTCTGCGGGGAAATGCCCTTGCCCCCGAGGGTTACCGGCCCGTGCCCAGTGCCGTGCGGGATTCGGAAGAGGCCGAGTCGATCCTGGCGGAAGGTGGTATCCGCGGTGGTATCCGCGTGACCCCCGTTGCTGCCGATCGGGAGCCGGCCCTCACCCGTTCGTGACTGTCGCCGGCGGCGGTGATTCCAGCTGTTGCGCTGAAATCGCCGTCATCGGCTCCGGTCCGGCGGCCCTCTGCATCGCGGCCGCCTTGACGGATGTGGGGCTCTCGCCCCTGCTGATCGCGCCGGATGATCCCCGTCGACCCTGGGCCAACACCTACGGCATCTGGGGTCCTGAGGTGGATGACCTCGGTCTCTCGTCGCTGCTGGCCCACCGCTGGCGGGACACCGTCAGCTGGTTTGACACCAGTCCCACCCATCACGGAGTGGACTACGGCCTCTTTGACAGGGAGGCCCTGCAGAGTCACTGGCTGGACCGGTTCCTCGCCCACGGGGGGCGCTGGCTGCAGCAGCGGGTCCTGGGGATCCGGCACCATGTCGAGGGTTCATGGCTGCGGTTGGCTTCGGGTGAGGAACTGCAGGCCCGGATTGTGATGGACGCCAGCGGCCATGCCCCCTGCTGCGTTCGGCGTCCCGATGACGGCCCGGTCGCCGGCCAGGCCGCCTACGGCGTGGTGGGGCGCTGGGATCAACCGCCCGTGGCGGAGGGGCGCTTCGTGCTGATGGATTACCGCTCGGATCACCTCAGTGATGAGGAGCGGATGGCACCACCGAGCTTCCTCTATGCCATGGATCTGGGCCAGGGGAGGTTCTTTCTGGAGGAAACCTCCCTGGCCCTGAGCCCACCGCTGGCCTTCGATGAGTTGCGCAGAAGGCTGCACAAACGCCTCGCCCACGCCGGCGTCACGACCACGGTCGTTGAGCATGAAGAGTTCTGTCTGTTCCCGATGAATCCGGCCCTGCCGGACCTCTCCCAACGGGTGCTGGCCTTCGGCGGAGCAGCGTCGATGGTGCACCCTGCCTCGGGCTATCTGATGGGCGGCCTGCTGCGACGGGCACCCTCGCTGGCGGGCTGTCTGGCCCAGGGACTCGCGGTGGGGAGCGATCCCCAGGTGCTGGCTGCCGAGGCCTGGCAGGTGCTCTGGCCCCGAGAACGGCGGCGGCGCCATGCCCTTTACCGCTTCGGTCTTGAAAAGCTGATGCGGTTTCCAGAAGCTCGGCTGCGGCACTTTTTCGCCACGTTCTTCGGTCTGCCCCAGGAGCAATGGTTCGGTTTTCTCACCGACACCCTGCCGCTGCCCTCGCTGATCGGATCCATGCTCCATCTTTTCGGCCGGGCCCCCGCAGACGTGCGTCGGGGGTTGATCCTTCCCGAAGGGCGGGAGCTGAGGCTGCTGTCCCAGCTGCTCAACCCGCCAGGGCCGTGAAATCGGCCAGCACCGATGCCTGCTGGACGAGGATCGCCAACAGGCGAAGCCGGTTGCTGCGGACCGCCGGGTCGTCGCACATCACCAGCACACTGCCCTCACCGTCGAAGAACCCCGCAAGGGTGGCGGCGCTCTGCGCCAGGGCCTCGGCCAGCGCACCGTAGGTGCGGCCTCCGGAGGGCCGCGCCAGGGGCTCGAGCCGCTTCAGCACCTCCAGCATCTGCGCCTCCGAGGGCTTCTCGAAACGGTCGGGGTCGATCAGTCCCGCCGGCCCCATCACCCCGGGGGTGAGTTCTGCCTGGTCGGCCAGACGCGCTGCCCGCTGGACCACGGCCTGCACATCCGCCAGGCGACCGGAACGGCGCAGGTCCGACAACAGTTCGGCCCGCTCGAGCACATCCGTGGGATCCCCGAGGATCCGTTGCAGCGCGAGGCCGGGACCCGCCAGGGATTGCACGATGTCCGGATCATGGCCTCCCTCCTCCAGCAGGCTGACCAACCGCTGACGCAGAAACTCTTCCAGATCGCCGATCAGGGTCCCGGCTGCATCGGGGCTGCCCGTCATCGTCGCTGACCAGTGCTGCCCCCCCCGCTGGAGAATCGCCTGCAGATCCAGGCGCCAGCACCGGTCCCAGAGGATCTGCAACAGGCCATTGCCCGCCCGCCTCAGGGCATAGGGGTCGGAGGAGCCACTGGGCCGCTCCCCCCTGGTGAAAATGCTCAACAACAGTTCCAGCCGCTCGGCCAGGGCCAGCACCGCACCAACGGCGGTGGAGGGAAGCCCGTCTCCAGCACCCCGGGGTCGGTAATGCTCCTGCACCGCCAGCGCCACCTGCCGGGGCTCCCCCTCCGCCAGTAGGTATTTGCCGCCCATCACCCCCTGCAGCTCCGGGAACTCGCCCACCATCTGGCTGACGAGGTCGTGCTTGCAAAGGTGGGCCGCCCTGCGGGCATGGTCGGCATCGTCTCCGGCAATGGCCAGAGCGTCCAGCAGCACATCGGTGCACCATTCCAGGCGGTCGACCCGATCCCGGAGGCTGCCGAGACCCTCGGCGAAGGTGACCCGGGCCAGCTGCTCCCGACGGTCGATGCTGGCCACGGCCCGGTCTGCGGCGATGAAGAAGGCGGCATCAGCCAGCCGGGCCCGCAGCACCCGTTCATTCCCCTGCCGCACCAGCTCGCTGGCCTCCGACCGCCCGTTGCCGATGCAGAGGAAGCGGGGCAGCAACACGTCGCCGGCCTCCAGCGCCAGCGGATCGACACTGGCGCCGACCTTGTAGAAGGGCACGTAGCGCTGGTGGCAGCGCATCACCGTGCACAGCACTTCGGGGGGCAGGGCGAGGGCCTCGGCTGCGATCTCTCCCTCGATCGGCAGGGGGGCTTCGACAAGGTCGACGAGTTCGTCGAAGAGCTCCTGGGGCAGGTCAGGGGTGGCCTGCAACCGGCGCGCCATGGTCTCCACCGCTGAACGGATCGCCTCGGCCCGCTGGCGACGGTCCACCGTGACCCCCGCCGCCGTCAGGGCGGAGAGGTAGTCCCCCGCTGTCGCCAAGGGCACTTGCGGGATGACAAGGCGATGCCCACGGCTGATGCGATCGGCCTGCAGCGGTGGATCTGCATCGGCCAGGGCCACCGGCAGCACGCGGTCGTCGAGCAGGGCCACAAGCCAGCGCACCGGCCGTGAAAAGCGGCTGTCGCCATCACCCCAGCGCATGAACCGGCGACCCTGGAGGCCGGAGATCCAGCCAGGCACCAGGGTCGGCAGCACGTCAGCCGTCGTCAGACCCGCCTGGCGGACCGTGGCGAAGACGAAGGGACCCCGGGGGGTGTCGCGCACGTCAAGGTTTGTGGGATCGACGCCGCAGCGGCTGGCGAAACCGATGGCCGCCGCTGTCGGCTGACCGTTGGCGAAGGCCTGGCCGGCGGGGGGTCCCTTGCGCTCTTCCTGCAGATCCTCCTGGCGGTCGGGCAGACCGTCGACCAGCACCGCCAGCCGCCGGGGGCTGCCGAGCAGCTGCAGTGCGCTGAAGGGCAGCCGCTGGGCCGCCAGATCATTCCGCACGAGCCGCTCCAGCTGGGGCAGGGCCAGACGGACGAAATCGGCGGGCAGCTCCTCGCTGCCGATCTCGAGCAGGAAGGTGGCCAAGGGGTGCCGGCGTCAACAGCCGACTTTATGAAGCGGAGTGGCGGGGAGCGTCGAGTCCCCCCTGGTGTCTCCCATTCTTTAGGGTCAGAAGACAGCTTCTGCCCAGGACTTCGCGCCGGACCGTGACCGCCCTTCCAGATCCCAGCTCCAACGGCCTCTCCAAGTCCGAACGTCTCAAGGCCTCCAGCGATCACCTCCGGGCCCCGTTGGTGGGGGAACTGGCTGGTGAGGGGCCGTCATTCAGTGAACCGGCCGTCCAGATTCTGAAGTTCCACGGCTCCTACCAGCAGGACAACCGTGACCACCGCCGCAAGGGAGAAGAGAAGGACTGGGGGATGATGCTGCGACTGCGCAGCCCCGCAGGCCGGATCCCCGCGGCCCTGTATCTGGCCCTCGATGCGCTGGCGGACACCTACTGCAGCGGCAGCCTGCGGGCGACCACCCGCCAGGCGTTCCAGCTCCATGGCATTCCCAAGCAGGATCTGAAGACCGTGGTCGGCACGATCGTGCGCCACCTGGGCTCGACTCTGGCGGCCTGCGGTGACATCAACCGCAACGTGATGGCACCTGCGGCTCCGTACCAGAGCGGTGGCTATCCGGTGGCCCGGCGTCTTGCCGACGACATCGCCGATCTGCTGGCCCCCGAGGCCGCGGCCGGTGCCTATCTGGACCTGTGGGTGGACGGCGAGAAGCGCTATCGCTTCAAGCCTTCGGTGACGGTGCGTCGCCAGCGACGCCAGCAGCACGAGGGGGCCCTGTTCAGCGGCGATGCCGAGGAACCGCTCTATGGCGCCACCTATCTGCCCCGCAAGTTCAAGGTGGCGGTCACCGTTCCTGGAGACAATGCCGTCGACCTGCTGACGCAGGACCTCGGGCTGGTGGCCTTCACGGACCGGGGTGGCCGGCTGAAGGGCTGCAATGTCTACGTGGGAGGTGGCATGGGCCGCACCCACCGCAAGGAGGAGACCTTCGCCCGCACCGCCGATGCCCTCGGCTACGTGAAGGGGGGAGATGTGCTCGCCCTGGTGCAGGCCGTGGTGGCGCTGCAACGGGACCACGGCGATCGGGAGCAGCGACGCCATGCCCGCCTCAAGTACCTCCTGCACGACCGCGGCCTCGACTGGTTCCGCACAGAACTGCAGCGGTATTTCAGCGGCAAGCTCGCCCCGCTGGAGCGGGAGCCTGAGCCCACCCTGATCGATGGCCTCGGCTGGCATCCCCAGGGTGATGGCCTCTGGTTTGTGGGCCTGCCGTTGCTCTGCGGTCGCCTGGAGGGGGATCGCAAGCGGGGTCTGCGGCAACTGGTGCAGCGCTATCAGCTCGAGGTGCGGCTCACCCCCAACCAGGATCTGTTGCTGTGCCAGATCGGTGCGGGTCAACGACAGGAGATCGCCCAGGCCCTCGCCGAGCTCGGCTGGGGGGATCCCGCCCACACCAGCCTGCTCAGCCGCCATGCCATTGCCTGCCCGGCGCTGCCCACCTGTGGCCTGGCGATCACGGAATCCGAACGGGTGCTGCCCCAGGTGCTTGAGCGGTTGGAGGCCTTGCTGACCTCAGAAGCCATCAACGAACCGATTCTGGTGCGCATGACCGGCTGTCCCAATGGCTGCGCCAGGCCCTACATGGCCGAACTGGCCCTGGTGGGCAGTGGTGTGGACACCTACCAGCTCTGGCTGGGGGGAAGCCCGAGGCTCACGCGTCTCGGAAGGCCGGTGCTGGACGCCATGCCCCTGGAGGCTCTGGAGGACACCCTTCGGCCTTTGCTTCGGCATTGGCGCGACAAGGGGGCGAACCGCAGCAGCTTCGGCGACCACTGCCAGTCCCTGCCCTCCGAGACCCTGAAGACCCTGCTTCAGACCACAGCGCCGAGCCGCCCGTAGCGGGCCTTGCCTGTGCCGGTCTGCCAGGCCCAGAGCTGATCACCCCAGCTGAAGTGCCACCATTCACCCGGATGGCGCACGAAACCGGCCCGGCCCATGGCTGCCGCCAGCCAGCCTCGCCTGCGATGCCACAGACCCTCACAGGAATCGGGATCTGCGGCGGCGAAATGATCGGGCTGCGACACCGGGCCAAGGGCGTCGATGGCGCCACCCATCGCCAGCACCTCGCCCTGACGGACCGCCAGGGTGAGATCGACGGCGGCACCGGTGCTGTGCGGGGGTGGCGCCGCCGGGTCAGGGTTGGGAGGCGCCCAGATCTCCGCCACGGCTTCAGGGGTGGCCCCAGGCAGGGACAGGCTGTGCTCGACCATGAACTGCTGAACCTGCAGAGGCCGGTAGGCGTCGAAGATGATCAGCTCAAGCTCAGGGTCACGCTCCTGCAGCAGCCGTTGGGCCCGCAACAGTCGCTGCAGCACGGACCAGCGCAGCTGGAAGGGATCGCTGCCGGCCGGATAGGGGGCCCCAAGGGCAGCGTACGGGTGGGGACTCCAGCGACGGAACCCCAGGGGGAGGGGCACCAGCGGCTCACAGCAATCATGGATCGGAAGCTGGATCCAGGGTCGGTCCATGGTGGGGCAGTGGAGAAGAAGGGGGACGATGGAACGGAGTGTGGTGGAACGGAGGACGGTGGCGAACGGCGAACGGTGGAGATCAGTTGAGCTGGGCTGCCCCCAGAGCGCGCCGCCGCTGCTGGTCAAGGGCGTCCGCCAGCCGGGGCCACCCGACCAGTTCGGGGTCCTGCTCCAGCATGCTCCGGGCCGTGTCCCGGGCGAGCTCGAGCACGGCGCCGTCATCCACCAGGCTGGCCAGGGCCAGGTCTGGCAGACCTGACTGGCGGGTGCCGAGCACTTCACCGGGTCCCCGCAGCCGCAGATCCATCTCGGCGATCTCGAAGCCATCGTTGCTGCGACACAGCAGCTGCAGCCTCTGGCGAGCCTGGATGCCATCACTGCCACTCAACAGCAGGCAACGGGACCGGGCAGCCCCACGCCCCACCCGCCCCCGCAGCTGATGCAGCTGGGCCAGGCCGAAGCGATCGGCATGTTCGATCAGCATGACGCTGGCGTTGGGCACGTCCACCCCCACTTCCACGACCGTGGTCGAGACCAGCACCTGCAGCCGACCTGCCACGAACGCTTCGATCACCGCCGTCTTGTCCGGGCTGGGCTGACGACCGTGGAGCAACCCCACCTGGCGGTCAGGAAAGACCTCCTCCGACAGCTGGCGATGGACAGCCATGGCCGAGCGCAGGTCGAGGGTTTCGGAATCCTCCACCAGGGGCAGCACCACGTAGGCCTGGCGGCCAGCGTCGAGCTCCTCGCCGATGATCTCCCACGCCCGGGGCCGCTGGGACGGCCGCAGCCATTCGGTGACCACCGGCGTGCGACCCGGTGGCAGCTGATCGATGATGCTCACGTCAAGGTCGCCGTGGAGACCCAGGGCCAGGGTGCGGGGGATGGGGGTGGCGGTCATCGTGAGCAGGTGGGGCTGGCGCCCTTTGCCCATCAGACGGTCCCGCTGACGCACACCGAAACGGTGCTGCTCATCAACGACCACCAGGCCCAGGTCGTCGAAGCCGACCGGATCTTCCAGCAGGGCGTGGGTGCCGACCAACAGGTTCAGTTGACCGTCTGCAAGCTGCTGCAGGCGTTCCCGCCGGCGTGATGGCGGCGTGGAGCCCGTGAGCAGCTCGACGGACACCTGCAGGGGCGTCAGCCACTCCACCAATCGGGTCAGATGCTGACGGGCCAGCACTTCGGTGGGAGCCATAAAGGCCCCCTGCTGACCGGCGTCGATGCAGAGCAGCAGGGCCGCCACGGCCACCACCGTCTTGCCGCAGCCCACATCCCCCTGCACCAGACGGGCCATGGGGCGGGAGCGACCCAGATCCGCGCGGATTTCCTCCAGCACCCGCTGTTGGGCCGCCGTGAGCGGAAAAGGCAGGGCCTCCAGAAAGGCTTCGAACCGGGGGGAGTGCTGCACAGGGACCGGCCCGGGGGCCGGTCGGCGGCACATCTGTTGGCGGCGCTGCCCCAGGGCGAGCTGCAGCAGCAGGAATTCGTCGAAGACCAACCGCCGGCGGCTGTGCTGCAGCTGCTCCTGGTTCGGTGGATCGTGGATCCAGTCGAGTGCTTCAGCCAGCTCAGGCAGGCCATGCCGGTGCCGCCAGGCTTCGGGCAGGGGGTCTGGCCAGTGGGCCAGCGCCGGGCGAACGGCCTGGACCGCCTGGCGAAGCCGTTGGGCGGTGAGGCCCTCGGTCAGGGAATACACGGGCAGCACCCGACCGATCTCCCGGGATTGCAAGGGGGCCGTGGTGCTCTCAAGCACCTCGATCAGCGCATCTTGAAGGGTGAGTCCGTAACGCCCTTCGCGCACCAGGCCACTGACGGCAACGGTGGCGCCGAGGGGGTACTGCCGTTGCTGCTGGGCAAGGGCGGCGGGGCTGGTGAAACGGCGACCAGCGAGAAAACGGCTCACCCGCAGCCGGCCTGTGATGTCCTGCAGCTGCAGGTCAAGAATGGCCAGGTTGGGCTGGCGGGGGCTAACAAAAGCGGAGCAACGACGGATCTGTGCCACGACCGTGGCGGTGCCGCCGACCTCCAGCTCGGCGATGCGCGTCAACCGCGAATAGTCGACGTAGTCCCTCGGGTAGTGCCGCAGCAGATCTTCCACTGTGAACAGCCCCAGGGCCGCCAGGCGTGAAGCCGTGCGGGGGCCGATGCCGCGCACCTGACCCAGGGGGGTGGCGGCAACCAGATCGGCGGCGGCGCCGGTCGCGGTCACGACAGGAGGGCGTTGGGTCAGCCGCAACCGCGGTGGCGCTGGCGGGCTGGCGGGCTCAAGGGCCCTCTGGAGGGTCAGCAGATGCCGCCGCAGCTCCACCACCAGCCGCCGCCGCGACGGTTCATCAAGCTGGCCATAGCCCTCGAACCGATCAGCGAAACGAGGCAGCCGTGGCGGATCATCAAGCTGTCGCAGGGGTTCGGGAAGCTGGCGACAGGCGCCAGCGAGAAAAGAGCTGAATCGCTGCTGGTGCCCCTGCAGGTCAATGAAGCCGTGGTCGGTTTCCAAGGCCAGGCTGCGCTGCAGTCTGATCAGCCAGTGCCGGGCTGCGTTGGCCTGGGATTGCTCTGCTGCCACGCCTCCTCCGCCTGCCGCACGGCGGTGCGGCGTTGCCAGTGGTGAAAACTACGGGTCATTCTGGCCAGCTGACGGTCAAGACGGCGCAGTGCCTTGCGCTGGTTGCGCAGGGGCGGATCCAGGAATTCAAGGTCTGCGCTACGGATCAACACACCGACCAGTTGATCAGAGTCGAACGGCCAGGCCAGCCGCAGCAGATTCGGCGGTGCCGGACGGGCATCGGCCTGCCCCTCCAGGGCTGCATCCAGCATCGCCGGTTCAGGAATCTCGCCCAGCAGCTCAAGGGCCATCAGTTCACGGTTGACGGCGTCGCTGAGCTCCAGAAGATGCAGGCTGAGCGCATGATCCGCCAACCCCAGCCAACGGCGGGCCCTGGCGGGATCCGCCGGGATGGGCAGGGGCTGGTCGAACCCTGGATCCAGCGGCTCCTCCAGGCCCTCAAAATCTCCTTCGTCCGTCGAGGAATCCAGTGGGTCCTCGCCTTCCCCTGCCTCCATCGCAGTTGGCCAGGCCTGGGGTCCGCCCAGCAGACGGTGGGGATCGAACCCCGCCAGCAACGGTCGGTTCTGCAGATTGAGGTGGATCTCCTGGCGGGCCTCCGACTGCATGTGCTGGCGGAACGACTCTTCAAAGTCGGGGATTTCGACCTCGAGGTCGTCCTGCTGCTGCAGCCGACGGAGTCCCTTTTCCAGCAGTCGACGGATGGTGAGTTGCTCGCGACTGCGGGCGACAAGGCTGCTGAGCCTCCACCTGAGACCACGGCGCTGGCTCTCGTCCAGAGCCAGGAAGGCTTCTGGTCGCTGGTCGGTCACCAGCTGGAACACCGCCTGATGCAGGGCCCCATCCAGTAGACCCCGGGTGCGAGCAAGGTAGGCGTCCAGCTCAAGTTGGACCTGACGATTGACCCTTTCGGTTTCCTCCAGCACCATCTGCACCTGGCGGTCGGCGTCGGCGGGACCGACGGCGTCGGCACTCAAGCGGTCATGGCCGCCACTTCGGCGGCGAAATCGGCCTTCTCAACTGCAATGCCTTCCCCCAGGGTGTAACGGGTGAAGCGGCGCACCTGGATGTTCTCCCCCAGGGTGCCGGCCACCTGTTTGACGAGATCAGAGACCGTCAGTGAGCTGTCCTTGATGTAGGGCTGATCCATCAGGGCCAGTTCCTTAAGGCGTTTAGCGACCCGACCTTCCACAATTTTCTTTTTCATCGCCTCCGGCTTGCTGCCCAGGTCGTCGCGCCCCAGCTCAATGGCGGTTTCCCGGGCACTCACCTCGGGAGGAATGTCGCCTGTGCTCACGAACTCCACATTGGGGCAGGCAGCGATCTGCATGGCAAGATCGCTAACCAGCCCCTGGAACACTTCACCCCGGGCAACAAAGTCTGTCTCGCAGTTGACTTCGAGCAGCACCCCCACCCGGGCCCCCGTGTGGATGTAGCTGCCCACACTGCCCTCGGCAGCCGTGCGGCCAGCTTTCTTCTCTGCCGAAGCGATGCCCTTCTGACGCAGCCATTCGGTGGCTTTGCCGAGGTCCCCATCCGATTCGGCCAGGGCCTTCTTGCAATCCATCATTCCGGCGCCGGTCTGATCGCGCAGTTGCTTGACGAGCTTTGCCGAGATCTCAGCCATGTCAGGAGGAAAAAAATGGGAGGGGGGAAGGGTCAGCGGAGGGGGGAGAAACCGTCAGACGTCATCGTCCCCATCGTCGCCTTGTTCGTGGGCACCGTGGCGACCCTCGTTGATTGCATCGGCGAGGCGACTGACGACCAGCTGGACGGATCTCACGGCGTCATCATTGCAGGGAATGGGGACATCGCAGAGGTCAGGATCGCAGTTGGTGTCCAGCATCGACACTAGAGGGATATCCAGTTTCTGGCATTCGAGCACCGCGTTGTATTCGCGTTTCTGATCCACCAGCAACACGACGTCCGGCAAGCGACGCATGTTCTTGAGGCCACCAAGGTATTTCTGCAGACGCTCCAGCTCCCTGCGAAGGACGGCGGCCTCCTTCTTCGGACGCATGGCAATGGCACCGGAGCTTTCCATGCGTTCCAGGTCCTTGAGGCGATCGATACGGGCCCGCATGGTGGTCCAGTTGGTCAGCATGCCGCCCAGCCACCGCTGGTTCACGTAGCTGGCACCACAGCGCCCGGCCTCCTGGGCGATGACTTCGGCGGCCTGCTTCTTGGTGCCCACGAACAGGAAGCGCTTACCCGACCTGGAGGCGCTGCGCACCCATTTGTAGGCGTTGTTCATGCAGACGGCGGTCTGAACCAGATCAATGATGTGAACGCCATTACGGGCGCAATAGATGTACCGC
>CAZWFG010000045.1:0-12677 GCA_964632245.1 uncultured Synechococcus sp.
CAGAGCAGCTCCACCCGGCCGGCCGCCACCTGGCGCATCAGGGCCTGGTAGGCGCCGTACAGCAGCTGCTGGCCGGTCTGGCCGCGGGCGTAGAAGGTGCGGCTCACCTGGGCGCCGCCGAAGCTGCGGGTGGCCAGGGTGCCTCCGTACTCGCGGGCGAAGGGCACCCCCTGGGCCACGCACTGGTCAATGATCGCCGCGCTGATCTCGGCAAGGCGACGGCAGCCGGCCTCCCGGGCCCGAAAATCGCCGCCGCGCAGGGTGTCGGCGAAGAGCCGGGTGACACTGTCGCCGTCCGGGGCCAGGGCCCGGGCGGCATTGATGCCCCCCTGCGCCGCCACCGAATGGGCGCGGCGGGGGCTGTCGTGGAAGCTGAGCACCGTCACCGGGTAGCCCTGCTCGGCCAGGGTGGCGGCCGCCGAGGCGCCGGCGAGGCCCGTGCCCACCACCAGCAGGGGAAAGGCCCCCCGACGGGCGGGTGCGATCAGCGGCAGTCCCTCGCGGGTGCGGCGCCAGGCATCGGCCAGGGGGCCGGCGGGCAGCTTGGGATCGGGAAGCCCCGTCATGGGAGGGCCGGGGTCGGCGCCACCGCCAGCAGCAGGGTGACCACGGCAAATCCGGCAGCCAGCAGCAGCGCCAGGCCGCGGCCGCCCCTCCGGATGGCCTCGGCATTGGTGGGATCGAGCAGACCGAGGCGGCGATGGGCGGCTTCGCTGCCGTGCAGCACATGCAGCCCGAGGGCCCCGGCGGCAGCGAGGTAGAGCACAGACACCCCTGGGGCCGCCAGGGCCTGCCCCACCGCGGCAAGTTCGGCCCCGTCGGCCGGGCGGACCCAGCGCAGCTGGGCGAGGTGCAACCCCAGGAACGCCAGCAGCACCAGGCCAGCCCAGGGTTGGCTGCGGGCGGCGAAGGCGGCCAGCGGGTCCCCCCGACGGCTGACCAATGCGGCCTGGTTGCCGGCCCGACGGTTCTGATGCTGCGCCACCAGGGTCAGACCGACGTGCACCAGGGCAATGGCCAGCAACAGCCCCTCGGCGAGCGGCAGCCACCACCGCTGGTGCAGCGCCGTGGCATAGGCCTCGAACCGCACCGGAGCCAGGGGGGCCAGCCCCACCCCCACCAGATGCAGCACCACAAACGCGATCAGCAACAGCCCAGACACGGCGATGATCGACCCGCGGCGGTGGGGATCCAGCCAGGCCATCGGGCCAGCGCGTTGCTGCGGTGGATCCTAGGAATGAATGACGGGCGGCAGGTCAGCGAACTCGCGGTGCACCAGCTCCGCGAAGCCGGGCCCATAGAACGCCGCATAACGGGCGCGCTGGGGGGCCGGCATCCGGTACCGGCCGCGGGCCAGGCGCAGCAGCAGGTTCTCGAGCTTGGTGTGGCACCAGCGCTGCCAGGGCCGCCGCCGGGGCACCAGCCCATTCCAGCGGCGCAGCAGCTCCAGCCCCCAGGGGGCCAGGGAGGGATTCGCCCGCGGGGCCGCCACCCCCGGCCCCGCCCCCGGCGGACAGCCCAGCAGCGCCAGGAAGTCGCTCTCCACCCGGCCGCCCACCAGGGCCTGCGGCTGGAACAGGCGGGCCCGCACCGCCCCATCCCCGAACACCTGGCGCCAGCGGGCCAGGGTGGCCGGATGATCGCAGAGGTAACGGATGTTTCCGTCGGCCGGGTCGGCGGGCAGCCCCCGGTCGGTGCGGCCGCTGCGGATCCAGGTGGAGTACAGCGATTCAGCCAGGGCCACGGGCTCCCGCAGGTAGACCACCACCTCCACAGGCCCGGCCCCGGCCTCCAGCAGCAGCTGCCGCAGCCGCTGCACGTCGTCGCTGCGGCGCAGGCGGGCATGCAGATGTTCAGAGCTGAACACCAGCCGCCCGCCCGGGGGCAGAGAAGTCAGCTCCTGCCGCAGGTCGGCCAGCAGCCGGCGGCGCAGGGCCGCCCGGGCCGCCGGACTGCCATCGGTGAGGGCCAGCAGATGCTCGTCCTCGCGATCCGTCGGCGGCAGACAGACGGTGGCCAGCAACCGGCTCGACTCGAAGCCGGCAGCCACGGCGGGCCAGAGGCCGGAACGCTGCAGGACGGCCGAGTTCTGGCACAGGAACTGCTGCAGGCTGGTGCTGCCCGTCTTTTCGGTGCCGATGTGCAGCACCACACCTGGACGGGTTCGCTCCACGACCTCAACCTGTCGCTTCAACCCTAGGGAACCCTTGCCGGGGTCGATACGATCGGGGCCCAGTCATTCGGTCGTGGGCGCTCAACTCCAGCAGGACCCCCAGCTCCAGCGGCGACTGCAGCAGGACAGCATCGAGATCGCCGGCCGCACCGTCTACCTCAACCCGTTCCTGTACTGGCGTCGTTTTGATGCCAACACCGATCGCTGGCTGCGGGAACCGGGACAGCTCGACGAAGAACAGATCCAGACCAACCGTCGCCGCTTCTACCCCGAAGTGGCGTTTGACGCCCTCAGCGAGCAGGAGCGCCAGATCAAGGACGGGGCGGTCGAGATGTTCCTCAAGAGTCTCGATCTGATCACCACCTTCAATCCCGAACTGACCCCGGGCCAGCTGCTGGAGCTGGAACGCAAGATGGCCGTCACCAAGAAGAAGGCCTTTGAGCGCTGGGTGTCCAGGTCCCTCCATCGCCGCGACCTGGCCCAGAAGGCCGAGAAGCGCCGCTTCAGCCGAGACCGCTGGCGGCGGGAATGGCAGGAATGGCTGGCCGATCCGGTCACCCGCAAGGCCCTGCTTCCCCTGAGCGCCCTGGTGGCCCTGGCGGCCCTGGGGGGCTGGGTGCTGGGCTCCCAGGAGTTCTGCCGCCAGGTGATCCTGCCGCCGGGCAACCCGACATCGCTCACCACGGGCCGCTGATCCCGCTCACCTGTGGCACGCTGGGGGTGCATTGGTCGTGGGATGGCCCAGTCTCCGCTTGAGATGCTGCTCAACTTGGCCCGCGGGTCGGGTGGTCGTTCGGATGCCACGGTCATCCCCGTGCAGGTGACCGTCGAGGACCCCGCCGCCGAGGCTGATCTGGGCGTGCTGCAGGAACGGCTGCGGGCCATCGCCGACCGCCTGCGCCAGCTCGAGCGGCAGCTGCTGCCATGACGATCGGCCTGGGCCGGCGTCAGCAGCGGCGCACGGGGATGCAACAGCAGCCCGCCTGGCTGATCGTCCTCATGCTGGCCCTGCTGGCGGCCATGGGGGGCCGACTGGCCTGGCTGCAACTGGCCGAGGGCGAACACAACCGTCTGCTGGCCGACGAGAACCGGGTGCGGCTGGTGCCCCGCACCCCCATGCGGGGCCGGCTGCTCGACCGCCGCGGCCGGGTGCTGGCCGGCAACACCCTCACCTACAACCTCTATCTGCTGCCCCGCCAGGTCGATGACCGCACCTGGGCGGCCCTGCGACCCCGCATCAGTCGCCTGCTGGGCCTGCCCGAGGCCAGCCTCGACGAACGGAGGCGCCACGGCGACAACCCCGAGGGATACCGCATCGAACTGGTGGGAGACCTGACGCCACCCCAGGTGCTGAGGCTCAAGGAACAACTGCCCACCCTCAACGGCCTGGAGGTCGACCAGGACTACCGGCGTTCGTATCCCAACGGTGCGGTGGGGGCCCACGTGCTCGGGTACACCAGCCCGATCACCGATGAGGAATACCGCCGCCTGCATGAGAAGGGATACCGCATCCAGGACCGCATCGGCCGCATCGGCATCGAGGCCGTCTACGAGCCGATCCTGCGGGGCGAATGGGGGGGGCAGCAGCTGGAGGTGAACGCCGCCGGTCAGGTGCAGCGGGTGCTAGGCGAAAAGCCATCCCGGGCCGGCAAGGACCTGACCCTCACCCTTGACCTTGATCTGCAGAAAGCGGCCGACGAGGCGCTGCAGTCGGTGGCCAAGGGGGCCATCGTGGCGCTCGATCCCCGCACCGGTGCGGTGCTGGCCATGGCCAGCCGGCCGGCCTTCGATCCGAACATCTTCTCCCGGGGCATCAGCACCGCCCAGTGGAACAGTCTCAACAGCCCGCAGGCTCCCCTGCTCAACCGGGTGCTGCAGGGCTTTCCGCCGGCGAGCACCTTCAAGATTGTGACAACGGCCGCCGGCATCGAATCGGGCAAGATGACGGCCTCGTCGACGATGCCAACCGTCGGCTCGTTCTGCTACGCCGGCATGTGCTACGGCGACCATGGCAGCTTCGGCACCATCGGCTTCCCGATGGCCCTGGCCGTCAGCAGCAACAGCTTCTACTACCAGGTGGGGCTGCTGGTGGGCGAGCCGGAACTGTTCCGCGCCGCCCGCCGCTTCGGCTACGGCTCCCACACCGGCGTCGAACTCAAGGACGAAGAAAGCGAAGGCCTGCTCGGCGATGCGGCCTGGAAAAAGGCGGTGCTCAAGGAACCGTGGACGGCCGTCGACACCATCACCTCCTCCATCGGCCAGGGGGCGGTGCTGGTGACGCCGCTGCAGATGGCCCGGCTCTACGCAGCGGTGGCCAACGGCGGCAAGCTCGTCACCCCCCACCTGGTGGAAGGCCCCCACGTGCCCCCACCAAAGCCCATGGGCCTCAAGCCCGGCACCCTCGAGGCCCTGCATGCCGGTCTGCGCCAGGCCGTCACCAGCGGCACGGCCAAGGTGCTCAACGATCCGACCCTGCCCCCGGTGGCGGGCAAGACCGGCACCGGCGAGGATCCACCCCGGCCGGACCATGCCTGGTTCGGGGGCTATGCCCCGGCCGACAAGCCCCAGGTGGTGATCGTGGCCTTCGGCGAGAACAGCGGCGGTTTCGGCGGCACCGTATCGGCACCGATGGTCAAGCGGGTCATGGAGACCTTCTTCCATCGGCGTCAGGGTGACAAAGGCGGCACCGGCGGCAAACCCGACGCCCCCCGGTGAAAGCATTTCGTTCGCGGAAACCATTAGCAGCCTGAAGAACGCCCCCCTTGGACCGTTCTGCTTGGCTCTGCCCTTTGCCCCCAGCCACGACTGGCGCCTGCGGCCCCAGCGCCACCGACCCGCCGACCGGCTCTGGCTGCTGGTGCTGCTGACCCTGGGGGCGCTGGGGCTGCGGCTGGGCTGGTTGCAGCTGGTGCAGGGCAATCACCATCGCCAGCTGGCCGATGAGAACCGGCTGCGCACCCTGGCCAGCCCCCCGCGGCGGGGCCGTCTCCTTGATCGTCGCGGGGAAGTGCTGGCCGGTGATGTGGTCAGCTTTCAGCTGGTGCTCAACACCCAGGAGGTGCAAGAGCGGCGCTGGCCCAGCCTGCGGCAACGCCTGAGCCGCGTGCTGCATCGCCCCGCCGGGGAACTGGAAGCGCGCCGCCGGGCCGGCAATCCCCAGGACAGCTACCGCACCACCTTGGTGGAGGGCCTCACCACAGCCGACATCACCCGGCTGCAGGAGAAGGCCGTGGAACTGCCCGGAGTCTCGGTGGAGCCCAGCTTCCGCCGCCACTACCCCCATGGCCCCCTGGCGGCCCACGTGCTCGGTTACACCAGCCCGATCAGCGCCGCAGAGCACCACGACCTGGAGCCCTACGGCTATCAGCTGCAGGACCGCATCGGACGCAGCGGCCTGGAGGCGGCCCTGGAGCGGCGGTTGCGGGGCCACTGGGGGGGCCAGGTGGTGGAGGTGGATGCCGCCGGCACGGTGCAGCGGCACCTGGCCCAGCGTTCCGGCGGCAGCGGCCAGGACCTGCAGCTGACCCTCGACCGGCCGCTGCAGGAGCAGGCGGAAGCGGCCCTGGCGCGCGTGAGCCGCGGAGCGGTGGTGCTGATGGATGCCCGCGACGGCGCCATCCTGGCGATCGCCAGCCGGCCGGACTTTGATCCAAACGTGTTCAGCGATCACCTCGACCCCCAGGCCTGGGCCGGACTCAACAGCAGCGCGGCACCGCTGCAGAACCGGGCCCTGCAGCCGTTTCCCCCGGCCAGCACCTTCAAGGTCATCACCGCCATGGCCGCGCTCGAATCAGGCCGGCTGGGCAGTGACGGCCGCCTGGAGACCACCGATCGCTTCTGCCATGGCGGCCGCTGCTTCCGCGACCATGGCCGCTTCGGCAGCATCGGCTTCGGCCAGGCCATGGCCGTGAGCAGCAACAGCTTCTTCTACCGGCTGGGCCTGCGCACCGGGCCGGAACGGATCGCCAGCACCGCCCAGCGCCTGGGACTCGGCAGCCAGACCGGCATCGAACTGAACCTGGAGGAAGGGCGGGGGGTGGTGCCCGAACCCGACTGGAAAAAACGGCTGCTGGGCCAGGACTGGTACGAGGGCGACACGATCAACACAGCCGTGGGCCAGGGATCGCTGCTGGTGACCCCGTTGCAGCTGGCACGGCTGTACGCCGCCGTCGGCAATGGTGGACAGCTGGTGACGCCCCACCTGCTCAAGGATTCAACGGCCCGGGATCTGCAGCGCCCCCTGCGGCTGCAGCCCCGCACCCTCGAAACCCTGCGCCGGAGCTTGCGGGAGGTGGTCACCAGCGGCACCGGCACGGCCCTGGCTTCGGGACTGCCACCGGTGGCCGGCAAGACGGGCACCGCCGAAGATCCGCCGCGCCCTGACCACACCTGGTTCGTGGGCTTTGCCCCCCTTGAGGCTCCGCAGGTGGTGGTGGTCTGCTTCGCGCAGAACAGCGGCGGCTTCGGGGGCACCGTCGCGGCCCCGATCGCCCGTCAGGTGCTGGGGGCTTACTTCAGCGCCAGATCGGGGGAGCGCACGGCAGCCAGCACCGAGCCGTAGTAGCCCCTGAGCTGCTGAGTGGCGCCGGCCCAGCCCCAGCGCTCGGCTTCGCTGCGGGCGTTGCGACGCAGCTGATCACGACCGTCGCGATCGGCCAGCAGCCGTCGGCTGGCCTCCAGCAGGCCCTGGGGATCGACGGGATCGAACAGACACCCATTGAGGCCATCGGTGACGATGTCGGGGATGCCGCCACTGCGGGCCGCCACCACAGGGCAGCCGGCCGCCATGGCCTCCAGCAGCACGAGCCCCAGGGTTTCGGTGCTGGAGGGGAACAGGAAGGCATCGGCACTGGCGTAGGCACCGGCCAGGTCGGCACCGCCGAGGTAGCCGACGAAGGTGGTGGCGGTGCCGGCGAAGGCACGCTCGAGCTGCTGGCGGTGGGGGCCATCCCCCACCAGGGCGAGGCGGGCATCGGGCAGCTGGTCCAGCAGGGGCCGTAGACGTTCGATCTGTTTCTCGGCAGACAGACGACCCACGTACAGCAACAGGTTGTCGCTGTCGGCATGGTCGCCTAGCAGACGCCGACGCAGCTCGGGGCTGGCCTGGCCGGGATGGAACAGATCGGTGTCCACCCCTCGCTGCCACAGCGCCGTGTGCTGGATGCCCCGCTCACTCAGCTCCTCGACCATGGCGGTGGAGGTGCAGAGATTGAGTTGGGCCTGGTTGTGGGCAGCCTTCAGCAATTCCCAGAGCAGCGGTTCGAGCATCCCCATGCCGTAATGCTCGAGATATTTCGGCAGGTGGGTGTGGTAGCTCGCCACCAGGGGCAGGTCGCGGCTGCGGGCGAGCCAGATGCCCCCCAGGCCCAGCACGGCAGGATTGACGACATGAACCAGATCGGGCCGGAAGCTGTCGAGGGCGTCAGAGACGGCGGGCCGGGGCAGGGCCAGCTTCAGCTCTGGGTAAAGAGGCAGGGGCATGGCCGGCACACCGATGACGCGGGCGCCGGCGAACTGGGAAGGGGCACCTTCAGGGCAGAAGACAAGCACCTCGTCGCCACCGGCAACCAGATGCTCCACCGTGCGGGTCAGGCGGGTGACGATGCCGTCGACCTTTGGCAGAAAGGTCTCGGTGAAGAAGGCGATCCTCAAGGTCGTCAGCCGGCGGCCAGCGCCCGGGCCTGGGTGGCGGTCCAGGCCGAGACGCAGGGAATGCGTCGACGATCGCAACGGTCAGCCCAGCGGCGGGCCACATCCACCACCTCTGTCAGCAGACCGTCGCTGAGGGTGGTGGGCTGAAGCCCCAGGTCAATGAGGCAGCGGTTATCAACGATCAGGTCGTTCTCGATCGCCTCCTTGCGGGGATTCGGCAGCTGGGTGACGGTGGCACCTGTGATGGCCGCCACTTTTTCTGCCAGATCCTGGACACGGTGGCTTTCGGTCATCTGATTGAAGATCCGGACCTTGTCGCCGGACGCCGGAGGATTGGCGATGGCCAGCTCGACACAACGGACCGAATCGCGGATGTGGATGAAGGCGCGGGTCTGTCCACCCGTGCCATGGACGGTGAGCGGATAACCGATGGCGGCCTGCATCAGGAAACGGTTGAGCACCGTTCCGTAATCACCGTCGTAGTCAAAGCGGTTGCAGAGCCTGGGGTCACGGTCTGTGAGCTCCGTGTTCGTGCCCCAGACAATGCCTTGGTGCAGGTCGGTGATGCGGATGCTGTCGTTCTTGTTGTAGTAGTAAAAAAGCAATTGATCGAGCGTCTTCGTCATGTGATAGACGCTGCCCGGATCCGTCGGGTGCAGGATCTTTTCGCGGAATCGCGTGCCATCCGGCTGCGGCACTTCAACCGTCAGATAGCCCTCGGGAATCGTGGCCCCGCGATGGGATCCATAGCCATACACCCCCATCGTGCCCAGATGCACGATATGAATGTCAAGACCGCTTTCAACAATGGCACAGAGAAGATTATGGGTTCCGTTGACATTGTTATCAACGGTGTAGCGCTTGTGGCGCGATGACTTCATTGAATAAGGTGCCGCCCGCTGTTCAGCAAAATGAACAATGGACCCAGGCTGTTCGGAGCGCAGCAGATCAAGCAGCAGGTCGTATTCGGCGGCGATGTCGAGGTCAACGAAGCGCATGGCCCGACCGCCACAGTCGTGCCAGGCATGCAGGCGATCGCCGATGGTGGAGATGGGGGTGAGGGATTCAACCCCCAGTTCGATGTCGATCTTGCGACGACTCAGGTTGTCGACGATGACCACGTCGTGGCCTGCTTCGGCGAGGTTCACAGCGCAGGGCCAGCCACAGAAGCCGTCACCACCGAGAACCAGGACCTTCACGTCTGTCTCCTGTTGAACGGAGCCGTGCTCCATCCCGGCAAGCTACTACAGGGATCAGGCGCCACCGCTGATGCCGAAGGCCACGGCCACCATGGCCACGACCAGCGCGCCCCCCAGGAGGTAAGGGAGCAGCCCCTGAAGTCCTTGGGGGCCGCTGCCGGGCTCCACGAACTGCATCCGCGGCTCCTTGGCGAAGGCATTGAGCCTGCCGCCGTCTTCCCGGGTCACCGCCATGGCCTTCATCCGACTGGTCAGACCTTATGGAGACGGGCCCGGTGCGGCCCGAAGCCGTAAAGAGGTGTCACGGGACCGGCAGGGGTCAAGGCTGGTCGTCGGGGCGGCCGACACGACCGACCTGGGGCGAACTGGCCACGGCCTCGGGGCGCCTCGGCATCGGCCCCGCCAGAAAGGCCGCCCGGCCCGCCCGGGTGGCGAGGGCCATGGCCTCGGCCATCGCCACGGGGTTGCCGCTGTGGGCGATGGCGCTGTTGATCAGCAGGGCATCGGCGCCGGCCTCCATGGCGAGGGCCGCATCGCTGGGGACACCGATCCCGGCATCGACCACCACCGGCACGCGGGCCTGCTCGACGATCAGCCGGATGTTGGCCAGGTTGCCGAGGCCCTGGCCGCTGCCGATGGGAGACGCCAGAGGCATGACCGTGGCGCAGCCGACATCCTCGAGACGGCGGGCCAGAACGGGGTCGGCATTGATGTAGGGCAGCACGGCGAAGCCTTCGCGCACGAGAATCTCCGCCGCCTCCAGGGTTCCCAGGGGGTCGGGCAGCAGGTGTCGGCCTTCAGGAATCACCTCAAGCTTGACGAAATTGTTGTCCTCCTGGCCCGCCAGACGGGCCAGCTCCCGGCCGAGGCGGGCGACCCGCACGGCCTCCTCGGCGGTGGTGCAGCCGGCGGTGTTGGGCAGCATCCAGATCCGTTCCCAGTCGATCGCCTCAAGCAGGCCCTCGTGCCCCGGGGCCTGGCTCTGCACCCGTCGCACCGCGACGGTGACGATGTCGCAGCCGCTGGCGTTGATGCTGCCCTGCAGGCTGGCGCGATCCGGGTATTTGCCGGTGCCGGTCATCAGACGGCTGCCGAACCGGCGGCCGGCGATCACCAGGGGGTCGCCGGCGGCGACTCCGGGCCCGGGCTGAGACGAAACGGTGGACGGCATGGGGAACGGGCGGGCAGGAACGGATCGGCAGCTGGCGGTGGCAGACCGGACCGGGGGAAGCTTCCCCCTAGCCTGGTCCCATCTGAATTGTGGGGTGATGCCGCTGCCGACGCCGCTTCCGACCCCCCTGCCGACCCCGCCGATGCAGGCCAGGCCGTTCCAGGCGCCCAGGCCCCTGCCCGCCAATTCGGCCCTGGGGGTCGAGCCCCTCGAACCCCTCAACGCCACCCTGATCCAGGTCGACAGTTTCGACCCGGTGGCCCGGGCCCGACTGCTGAGCACCAGCACACCTCGCTTCTGGCGTGGTCGCCTCTTCAGCACCGACAACCCCCGTGGCACCGTTGCCGAACTCAGCCTTGACCAGCTGGTGCCCATCGGCCAGCGCATTGATCTGACCGGCTCCCTGCGCATCGGCCCCACCACTGTCCCGGTGAGCGGCAACCTCAACGCCGAGAGCGACCAGCTTGATCTGCTGCTGCTCGGCGATGCCCTGCCGGCAGAACTCGAGCCCGGTGGTTCCTTCCAGGGTCTCGAGTCCCTGCGGCTCAGCCGGTGGGAGGCCCCGCGGCAGATGGGGACCACGGCGATCCTGCAGCTGAGCCCCGCCAAGGCCCCTGCCGTCCAAGGCCTCTGGTGAACCAGGGGCGCAACGCGGGCGTCAGGCGGTCGGTCCGGGATCGAGCAACTTCAACCGCCGGCCGGCGGTGCGATTGCCAGGCTCTAGGCCCAGCACCTGACGGTAAAGCGCGACAGCTTCCGCTTGCTTCTGCTGCTTTTCGAGAGAAAACGCGAGGTTGTTCAGGGCCACCGGATAGGCGGGTCTGGCCTTGAGGGCCGCCCGGTAATGGACCACGGCCTCTGCATGCTTCTGCTGGGCGGCAAGGGCAAAACCGAGGGCGTTCTCAATCAGGGCCCGTGCATCCTGGGGCTCGCCGGACAGGCGGCCCCTGGCCTGCTTGAGCGTGGCCGTGGCCTGGGCGTAGAGCCTCTTCTCGAGCTGCACCGAGCCAAGCTCGTAAAGATCAGCAGCCGTGGCGTCCGCTTCACGGCCGCGCCGCTCCAGGTCGCCGAGGCGACCTTCCAGCTGACGCACACGCCAGACCTGCCGGCCAACGACCACGGCGATGACACCAAGCAGACCGATCAGGCCCAGCAGGTAGGCCTGGGGCAGGGTGATCTCCATCGCCACAGGATCAGCCGCGGGCGGCTCCGGCCACGGTCTCGAAGGCGGCAGGATGCAGAATCGCCAGCTGGGCCAGCATCTTGCGGTTCAGGCGCACGTCGGCCTTGCGCAGCCCACCCATCAGGCGGCTGTAGCTGAGACCGTTGATGCGGGCAGCGGCGTTGACCCGGGCGATCCAGAGGCGGCGGAAATCGCGCTTGCGACGACGGCGGTCCCGATAGGCATTGCACAGGGCCTTCATGACCCGCTGGTTGGCCGTGCGGAACAGGCTGCCGTTGCTGCCACGGAAACCCCGGGCGAGACGAAGGATCTTGTTACGGCGTTTGCGGGCAACGTTGCCCCTCTTGACGCGGGCCATGGCTTCAGTGGTTCAGGACGGTTCGGATTCAGGCAGTCGCGCGGCTCAGCCGGCGTAGGGGAGCATGAGGCTCACGTTGTCGGCGTCGCGCTCGTCGACGACAGCCATGGTGCCCAGCCAACGCTTCCGCTTGGGACTCTTATGGTCCAGCAGGTGGTTGCGGAAGGCATGCCGACGCACGAACTTGCCGCTGCCCGTGATGCGGAAGCGCTTGGCGGCGGCCCGTCGGGTCTTGAGCTTGGGCATGGTCTCCGGGTCGCTCGGCACAAACAAGCAGACTAGGGCCTCACCCCCCCTTGCGCCAAATCCCTGTGCCAGCGTCAGCAGCCCCCCCCGGGCGGCGCTTCCGCCGCCCCGCCGCCCTGATCGGCCTGGTGGCCGGTGGCCTGCTGGTCCTTGCCGGTGGCTGCCGCCACGCCACCCGGGCCGACGATCTGCCGCTGCACTGGCCCACCCGGCCCCCAGCCCCCCTGGGCGGACAGAGCCCCACGGTGCTGGTGTCCCTGGCGGATCGCCTCCCGGCACTAAAAGAGGAGGCGACCTCACTGGTGCTGGACGCCGCCTCCGGCGGCACCCGGCGACTGGTCGACGGGGCCGGCCACAGGCAGCAGGCCCCCCAACTGCGCATCCGCTGGGAGCGACGGCCGCTGGCCCAGCCCCTCAACCTTGAACGGCTCGTGCTGGGTCCCTTCCCCAGCTATGAATCGGCCCAGGCCCAGGCCGACCGCTGGCGCCAGCAGGGGGTCACGCCGGTGCTGGCCCGGCCGGGGGACTGGGAGGTGTGGGCTCCGGCGACGGCTCCGGCAGCAGGGCTGCCCGCAAGGCTCGAACGGCAGAGCCATCGTGACGGCTGGCAGCCGGTGCTGGAGACCTCCGCAGGACCCATGGATCTGGCGGCACCGGTGCGGATCGAGGCCACGGCCGGCCTGCGCTGGAAGGGG
>CAZWFG010000046.1:0-12474 GCA_964632245.1 uncultured Synechococcus sp.
AGAGCACCTGCATGGCATGCAGGGGGTCAGGAGTTCGAGTCTCCTTGGCTCCATTCCAAACGCCTTCCTCCGCTTCGTGCTTTTCTAAGCACAGCGGTTGATCAGAGATTCTGCAGTTCTTTTTGGCCTCGTTGCAGTCCATTGACTGCAACGAGGCCAAGGACAGATTTGGCATGACCTGATGGCCTTCGGAGGTGGGAGGCTGACGACGATTCGGCCTCTCCACCAGGGCATGCAGGTGGCTGAGAGGGTTGAACCAGGACGGAGTGCAGTGCAGGGCGTCTGGAGGTGGACCATGCAGGCGATGTCCAGGTGCGCGATTCATTCAGGAACAGTCCATGTCGCTGGCATGTGAAGCGGCGTGAGGCGGCTCGGCAGGTGAGATGGCTTTACGGGGTAGGGGCCTTAATGTCTGTGAACACGCGATTTAGAGGCCCAATTGTTTAAAATCTAGTTTTTTATATCTTAGGCGCAAGGGCGGAAGCTGCCACTGTTTCGGCGGGTCATTTGCATCCACATGGCACCCCTTCCATGAAGGCTCGAGGACTGACAATGGAGCGCCCCGACTGTCACTCGGCAGCATCTTCTGTCCATTGTTCGACAGGGATGATATTTAGAGTGTCGGTCGCGTTCACCGCAAAGCCCTCGTTTATGGCAGCGGCGCTGCTGCAGCCATAGAGACGAGACGTCCTGCGGTGCAGCGGTTCCCTGACTGAGAGCAGCTGCTGTAGGGCTTCATGAAGACTGCCCGTGAAGCCTTGATGCGTACCCGAACAACGCTGAATCTGCGGTTCAGTCGCGTCCGCAACGGCATTTACCGCCCTTCCAGTTGGAGCACTTCTTCTGCTTGCATCCCTTTTTCTTGCTCTGCAGAAGGCGGTTCGCGGTTGAGACCTGAGGCGATGCACTGGCTTCAGGACCGAGAGGGCTGGACATGAAAACCACCGCGTCCAAAGACAGGAACAACTCTAATTGCAGGCGAGTCTCTGTTGCTTCTCGTCGCCGCTGCGGGCACGGTCGCATGTGCTTTTTGTCACACCAGCACTGACAGCGGTTCAAGGATCTGGTTAGCTTCAGGAAAGGACCTGCAGACCCGTTCAATCGTGCTCCAACCCCGTATTGCTTCAGGCCTTGTGTCCAATGTGTCCATCGGTCCTGCGGGCCGGGCGATGGCTGAACCGATGGAAGTCGACCTGCTGGCCGGCCTGCAGCAGCACCTGACGATGGAACGGCAATCCCACAACTCCTATCTGGCGCTGGCCCTGTGGTGTGCCGAGCGGGAGATGCGCGGTTTTGCAAGCCTGTTCAAGCAGGAGGCCATCGATGAACAGCACCATGCCGCCCTATTTGCTGATTACCTGCTGGCAAGGGGGCAGAGGGTTGAGCTCGATGCCCTGCCGGCCCCGTGTCAGAACTGGGCCGATCTGGAACACATTCTGGTCAACGTTTTCCAGATGGAAGCGGATGTCACCACTTCGCTGCAGCAGCTGTACTCCCAGGCCGAGCGCAGCGGCGATGTGCGCACGACCGTCTTTCTCGATCCGATCATCCAAGGGCAGATCAGCTCGGAACACCAGGCCGCCCATCTGCTGGGCCGGGTACGTTTTGCTGCCGGCAACCCCGCTGCCTTGTTGGTGATCGACGGCGAACTGAGTGCCGGCCAAATCGCGCCGGTCACCATGGCCTGAGCTGAAGCTCAGGCGACGACCAGCGGACGTCGGCACAGTTCCAGCAGCAGAGCTGAGGCCGAAGAGGGTGCGCACCCCTGGCTGTGGCCGCAGAACTGGGCCGCGATTTGCTGCAGCTCCAAGCGGCGGTGGGCCATTGTCTGCAGCTCCTTCTCCAGCCGTTGGCCCAGCTCGAGATGCTTGCAGCGTTGAAGGGCTGCCTGAATCTGCCGGGCTCGGTTGCGCAGGTCCCAGATCTCACGGCACAGGCTGCCGACAAGCGTGTCGGCCGCGGGGGGGCTGGGTTGGTTCATTTCAGGCGGCCAGGGGGGCTTTCTCAACCAGTGCGGGCGCCAGCCGCATTCCCAGCTCGCCAGGGGGTATTTCCATAAGCTGGGCCACGCGGATGCGCGACATCAGTCGAGTGGTGGTGACCCGAGTGGTGCCGATCAGCTCTCCGATCCGCTCATGGGTCAGTCGGAACGGCAGGTTGCACCAGCTGCCGCAACGGCGTCCCAGCCGATGGACCAGTAAGGCCAGCAGGGCATGCAGGCGCTGCTCAGCCTGCCCCAGGTGGCGGATGCGCAGCAGCTGCAGTGTCCATTCGTTAACCGGATCGAATCCGTCGGCGCTGCGGGGTGGTGCTTTGGTGCAGAAGGTGAGCGGGGTCAGCGCCTCAAAGCAGACCCCCTCGCTGCAGAGTCGATCCGTGCGCAGCAGGTCGCCGGCCTGCAGAAACGCCAGGGTCATGCCTTCGGTCTCCTCACACGGGCAGTACACCCGGGCCACCCCGTTGAATACCTCAAGACAGGTGCCGGCCTGCCTCAGGTCGGGATCCAGCAGCACCGCCTGCCCCACTGCGAGATGCATAGAAGAAGAGACCATGCTGACCGGAGGGCCTTATTGCGAATGAATCGCACTCTAGTTGAGGGCCTCTCCTTTTGCAAGCGATTCTCAGCAGCAACTGCAATCCGCGACCCGGCTCTGCCCCCAGCCAGCCATGAATCTTCCCCATGGTTCCCTGGTGCTGCTGGGATCGGGAGCCCCCGCGGCCATGAACAGCCCGGCACCTGTCCGTGCCTGTTGGTGGGGGGCTGAACGGGATGCCTTGATGCGGCTTTGCGGTCATGAACCGACCAAACGAAGGTCTCGTGCAAGCGGATCCCGTGATGGAACGGGTGAACATCCACCAGGCCAGGACACACCTCTCCCAGCTGCTGCAGGTGCTGGAGCAGGGTCTGGAGGTGGTGATTGCCCGCTTGGTGGTGCCGATCGCGCGGCCGGATTCAGGTGTAGGAGGCTGACAATGCCCACCTGCTCGTGGGCGAGAACAGAACCGTGAACTTCATGGGATGAGCAGCGGCTCAGGCCACCAGGGCCGGGCCGCTGAGGGGGCGCGACTGGGATCCATGCCTATGGTGAGATGTGTGGCTGTTCACGATCTACCCATGCGCAGCGTTGCCTTTGCCAACGGCGACCGGATGCCGCTGCTCGGGCTGGGCACCTGGCAATCCCCCCCTGGCCAGGTGGGGGATGCGGTGCGAGAAGCGATCCGACTGGGGTATCGCCATTTCGACTGCGCCCGCGTCTATGGCAACGAGGCCGAGATCGGTGCAGCGATCGGTTTGGCCATCGCGGCAGGAGAGGTGACCCGCGACGAACTCTGGATCACCTCCAAGCTCTGGTGCAATGCCCACGGTCGCGACAATGTCGCCCCCGCCCTGCAGGCCAGCCTCGATGATCTCGGTCTCGACTGGCTGGATCTGTACCTGATTCATTGGCCCGTGCCGATCAGACCTGGGCTGGGTTTTCCCGCTTGTGCCCAGGATCTGCTGCCTCCGGAGCAGGTACCCCTGCCCTCCACCTGGGAGGGGCTTGAGGCCGCCGTCGATGCAGGCCTCACCCGCCATATCGGCGTCAGCAATTTCTCGAGCGTCAAGGTGCAGCATGTGCTCAGCCATTGCCGCATCCGACCCGAAGTGAATCAGGTGGAGCTCCATCCGCTCCTGCAGCAGCCGCAACTCGTCAGGGACTGTGCCGCCGCCGGCATCCACATGACCGCCTATTCCCCCCTCGGCTCCCCCGATCGACCGGCGATTGTTCAGGCCCCCGGTGCCCCGGTGCTGCTGCAGAACCCGGTGATCGCTGCCATTGCCGCCGAGCACGGCTGCACGCCTGCCCAGGTGCTGCTGGCCTGGCAGCTGCAGCGAGGCATCTCTGCAATTCCGAAGTCGGTCACGCCATCAAGACTGCGGGAGAACCTTGCCGCCGCTGACGTTGAACTGAGCGCCGATGCGCTCAGTCGCATCGCTGCACTTGATCAGCATCTGCGTCTGGTGGATGGATCGTTCTGGTTCATGGAGGGTGGTCCCTGGACCCTGCAGACCCTCTGGGATGAACCCTGATCCCGCCCTGCATCAGTCAAGCAGGTCGGGATCACTTGCCAGGATGTCTTCCCAGTACGACTGAAAGCCGAAACAGCCCGCCTGGGCGGTGCCGATGTGGTCGTGGGTGTATTCCGCCCACTCGTGCCGGATGGCCAGAGGAGTGCCGGCCGCTGCCGCCAGCAGATGGCTCTGGCAGCAGCGTTCCATGGCGATGAACCAGAAGGCGGCGGCTTCGACCGACTCAGCCACGGTGAACAGGCCGTGGTTCTGATGGATGGCGGCCTTGCCTTCGAGAAAGTGGTCGGCGAAGGTGGCTCCGGCTTCGGGTTCAAGCACCACCTTTCCCCCCTCGGCCTGGATCAGCTGATGGTCGTTGTAGAAGATGCAGCAGTCCTGGGTGATGGGTTCGAGCCTGCGGCCCAGGCTCGCAAAGGCCTTGCCGTAGGGCGAATGGGCATGGGCGGCGGCGATCACCTCCGGTCGTCGGGCATGGATTGCTGCATGCAGCACGAAGGCGGCCCGGTTCACCGGTCGCTCGCCGTGCACCACCTCACCGGCATGGTTCACCAGCAGCAGATCACTCACCCGCACACGGTTGAACGACATGGCGAAGGGGTTGACCCAGAAGTGGTCGGGCCACTGGGGATCGCGGGCGGTGATGTGACCCGCCACGCCCTCGCCAAATCCCAGCCGTCCAAAAATCCGCAACGCCCCCGCCAGCCGCTCCTGGCGATGGCGTCGTTCGGCAGTCACCTCGCTTGATGCTTCTGTCGGGATGATGCGCGTGGGCATGGTCATCAGCGCAGGGTGTAGAGGGCATTGCAGAAACCCAGGTAGCGCTTGTCGGGCCCCCAGCGGAACGGCTGATAGAAGCCGCAGAGCCAGTAGCCCCGTTGCTCGAGCACATCGTTGAGAGCACAGAAATGCTGCATGTCGGAGCTGTCGCGGCGGAACCCCACCTCTGAATAGATGAAGCGGATGCGGCGATCACGCAGCAGCCCCTCGGCGCCCTGCAGCAGTTCGAGCTCCCAGCCCTGCACATCCATCTTCAGGATGTCGATCTGGTCGATGGCCTTGCGGCCGCAGAACGCATCCAGGCTGTCGACCGTCACCTCCTCACGGTCGCCGGTGAAGTCGTCGGTGCGTGGCTGATCTGCCACGAGGGTGTTGAGTTCCGAGTCGTGATGCAGGGGAATGCTGAACCGTGCCGGCTCACGGCCCAGGGCCAGCGGATGGCACTGCACCCGCGGCTGCTGCCGATAGCGGCCCTGCAGCCGGGTGAAGGTGGCCGACACAGGCTCGAAGGCATGGATGCGCGCCGCTGGAAAGGCGAGCAGCAGGTCGTGGACCGTCTGGCCGATGTTGGCACCGGCATCGATGGCCAGCGGAGCCGACGGCCAGCCGCTGAAGCAGCGCAGGTCGTACAGCCAGTCGCGGCCGACGGGGTAAAGCGGCACACGAACGGCCCCCGTGAGGCGCTGCTCCAGCCGCCGCAGCCGCGAACCCACCCACCAGCGGACTGTCATGGCGTCAGCGCTTCAGGGCAACACCGTGTTGCCATCCCCGTCATCCTGCACCCGGGCACCGACGTTGCCCACCACCCGGTTGCGGTCGGCGTGGTCCCGGTCGTCGCTGCTGCTGCCGAAAGGCAGGCCGGCATCCTGGCGGCAGTAGGGGCGTTGGCCGTTGCGGGAGCCGAGCCAGATCGACGGAGGTCCCGCAACGGCGCTGAACGTGTTGCCGCTGATCTGGTTGTCGACTGGAGCCTGGTGGCGCACGGTGCCGCCTTCACCGCAGTTGCGGTACAAAAAAATGCCACCACGGCCGCCGCTGCCGAAATGGTTGTCATGGATGTGATTGGCCGCTGATCCGTCAATGGCGATCAACTCGCGGGTGGTGCCGAGGTCGAAGCGGTTGCCGCTGATCACCGCGTCGCGGCTCTCGGCATCGAGGTACACCGCCACGGACCGGCTCTCGCCCCAGAGGCGGCTGTTGCGCAACTGCAGGCCGACGGTGCCGGGTCCTGCATAGATCGGAATCGGTCCAACCGCCTCCAGGTCAAGGCCCTCCAGCACCACGCCGTGGGGCGCTGCCTCTCGGGCCCGCAGGCTGTGGTCAGGGTTGCGGGAGGAGAGCCGCACCGCTTCGGCTTCGCCGTTGCGCCCCAGGCCGACCAGCCGGATCGCCCCCCTGAGACGGCAATGGCTGATCTGCAGCCCATCCGGCCGCTCCCAGCTGCCATCCGGTCGCTGCAGCGACTGGATGCGCACTTCGATGGGGCGCCCCCCCTGCAGCCAGCCCCCGCGGCAGTCGATCCGCCGCCCCGCCTGGGTGGAGCCGGCCAGCACGAAAGGCTCCAGGCCAGGCTCCTGGGCCCGGCAGGCCACCGGCACCAGGGCCAGGGGCAGCACCAGGGCAGCCCACTTCACGCGAGGGCGAGCACCAGAGCACGGAAGTGATCGCCGCGCTGCTCGAAATCGCGGTACTGGTCAAAGCTGGCACAGGCCGGAGACAGCAGCACCGCCGTGGCGCCGCTTTCGGCGGCCAGCCGGGCCGCCAGGGGCAGGGCCTCGTCGAGGTGGGTGCGCTGCTCGATGCGGCCTGGGTAGGCGTTGGCCCCCAGCAGTTCGGCGAACGTGGGCATCGCTTCGCCGAAGAGCACCACGGCCGCGGCCTTGTCGGCCAGCGCCGCCAGCCAGCTGGCGGGCTCACCGCGCTTGGCGCGGCCCCCGGCCAGCACCACCAGCGGGCCATCCAGGGCCTGCAGGGCGACCAGCGCAGCGTCGTAGTTGGTGGCCTTGCTGTCGTTGTAGTACGTGATGCCGTCGTGCTCGCGGATGCGTTCCAACCGGTGGGGCACCCCGGGGAACGAGCGGAAGGCAGCCTCCATGGTCGGTCCGTCGAGGCCGGCGCGACGGCCCACGGCGGTGGCCAGCAGCAGGTTCTGGCGGTTGTGGTCCCCCGGCATCGCCAGGGCCGCCAGGGGCAGCAACCGACCCTCTTCGGCCATGACCCAACCGTCCTCGACCCAGAGGCATGCCGGGGTCGAGCCAAACTCCCGACGGGGTCCGTTCACGATCCAGTCGGCCCCGCTCCAGTCGGCGGCATGGCTCCGCAGGTCGGGATCATCCCCATTGAGCACCTGCCGATCGCACTGGCGCAGCAGCGACGCCTTGATCGCCCGGTAACGCTCCACGGTGCCGTGGCGGTCGAGGTGGTCGGGCGTGAGGGTCGTCCAGACCCCGATGGCCGGTGCCACTGATGGGGCCGCTTCGATCTGAAAGCTGCTCAGCTCGGCCACCAGCCAGTCAGGCCGGCGCCCCTCCAGACAGGCCAGCGCCAGCTCAGCCGCCGAGGTGCCGATGTTGCCGCAGGTGGGTGCATCAAGGCCGGCCTGTTGCAGCAGATGTCCCACCAGCGAGGTGACGGTGGTCTTGCCGTTGGTGCCGGTGATGCCGATCCAGCGGGACGGCTGCAGCGCCTCCCAGGCCAGGTCCATCTCACCCGCCACGGCCACACCGCGGTCGCGCAGCTGTTCGAGGGCCGGATGGTCAAAGGGGATGCCTGGACTCACCACGACCCGCTGGGGCAGGGCCCCGTCGTGTTCGAACGACGCCAGCTCCAGGGGGCATCCCAGTTCGACCGCGATCCCCTCGGCGGCCAGCAGATCGGCCCGCCGTTGCAGCTCGGGACCCATGGCGCTGTCGAGCAGGCGCACCGACTCGCCGCGGGCGAGGAGCAGCCGAGCCGCACCCAGTCCGGAGCGACCGAGACCGAACACCACGACCGGCTGTCGCATGGAGACTCAAGTGACGAGTGGGCGATACTGGAATCGAACCAGTGACTCCTACCGTGTCAAGGTAGTGCTCTACCTCTGAGCTAATCGCCCCTGAGAAGACCTGCTCCTGTTGGACAGGCTCGGGCGCGGCACCCGTCAGATCGACTGATCACCGCAAGAAACGACCCTAGCACCCGGCTTCCTCGCAAGAACCCGGGTCCAGGGGCATCAGCTGCGGCGGCGCAGCTGCAACCGCCAGCGGTCGCGACGGGTCAGTTCGGCGGCCAGCAGCTCCAGCTCCCCGCGCCCCTCAAGCTGCACCCGCTGCCCCAGCCGCAGCTCCCGGCTGGGGCTGGTGACCACCTGCCAGTCGATGCGCACCCGGCCCTGGCGGATCAGGTCCGCCAGACGGCTGCGGGAGAGGCCGAAGCCGGCCGAGGCCACGGCATCCAGCCGCAATGAGGCCTCGACGGTGCTGATGGTGCGTTCCTGCAGGGGCTGGGGGGTCAGCCGGTCCCAGGGGGTAGCGGCCAGGCGAGCGGCCACGCTCCCCACCGGCACGGGGTGGCCGTCGAGGCGGCACTGCAGCTCGGGCGTCACGATCAGGAGGCCGCCCCGGTCCCCCCGCAGCAGCACATCCCCCAGGTCCTCCTCTGCCGCACCCAGCTCCTGCAGCGCGGCGGTGACGGCGCTGGCCCGGGCGGGGTCGAAGAGAAAATCGCCCGTCAGGTCCAGCAGGGCCAGCGGTGGTGCCGGGACCACGGCATCGGCGGCAGCATCCACGGGCTGGCGCAGGTTGAAGCCCAGCCGCCGCCGCTCCGCCCGCGGGTGTCCGCCTTCGGCCCGCAGCTCCAGATCCGCCAGGTCACCAAGCCGCCGCAGGGCGTCCTCCCACACCTGCGGTGGCACAAAGCCCGTCCAGAGGGGCTGGCGGCTGCGCAGGCAACGGTCGGCCAGTTCCTGCAGGGCCCGGGGAGAAAGCACCTCAGTCCTCCCGCAGCCGCACCACGGCCCGGGGCCGGGCCGCCTGCAGGCGGCTCCAGGGGATGGTGGCTCCGGTGGCTGCCTCCACCAGCAGCACCATGGCCCCTTCGTCCAGCCGGTTGCGGACACTGCGGATGCGGTCATCGCCGTCACCGGTGACACTGGCGGCTGCGGCGAAGCTGCCCATCCAGCCCGATCCCATCCCCAGCAGACCCCCCAGCAGCGGTTCCCCCAGGGGCCCGGCGAAGCTGAAGGTCTGCAGGTCGGTGATGAAGGTGAACATGGCACCGGCGGCAAACCCGAATGGCAGCAGCCAGCGGGCCATGCCCCTCTGGCGTCGGCGGCGCTGCAGGGCTGGATTGAGATCCATCACTTCCAGGGGCGGCGTTGCCCCCTCGCCGACGGCGGTGAGACGCAGCGGCGGCGACAGGGCGGCCAGCTCCTGCTGCAGCAGTTCAAGGCGGCTCCGATCCTCCAGCACCACCGCAACACACAATCCCATCGTCGTCTTTGCCTCCTGAGCGTGTCCGAAGCGGTCCCTACACTGAATCGCCGCACGACCCGCGGCCGATGACCAAAGTTCTGGTGTCCGATCCCATTGACCAGGTGGGGATCGACATCCTCTCGCAGGTGGCCCAGGTTGACGTCCGCACGGGCCTTCCGGCCGATCAGCTGATCGGCATCATCGGCGACTACGACGCCCTGATGATCCGCTCCGGCACCCAGGTGACGGCAGCCGTGATCGAGGCAGCCCCACGCCTGCGGATCATCGGTCGGGCCGGGGTCGGGGTTGACAACGTCGATGTTCCCGCCGCCACCCGCCACGGGGTCCTGGTGGTCAACTCCCCCGAAGGCAACACCATCGCCGCCGCCGAGCACGCCCTGGCCCTGATGCTGTCCCTGTCGCGCCATGTGCCGGCGGCCCATGCCAGCACCGCCGGCGGCGGCTGGGACCGCAAGACCTATGTGGGCAACGAGCTCTACAAGAAAACCCTTGGTGTGGTGGGCCTCGGCAAGATCGGGTCCCACGTGGCCCGGGTGGCCCAGGCGATGGGGATGGAGGTGATCGCCTACGACCCGTTCATCTCGGCCGAGCGGGCCCAGCAGCTGCGGGTGCGGCTCAGCCCCCTGGAACCGCTCTTCCGGGAAGCCGACTACGTGACCCTGCATCTGCCGCGCACCCCTGAAACCGAGAACCTGGTCAACCGCCAGCTGCTCGAGACCATGAAACCCACGGCCCGGCTGGTGAACTGCGCCCGCGGCGGCATCATCGATGAGGCCGACCTGGCGGCCGTGCTGCGGGAGGGGCTCATCGGCGGTGCCGCCCTTGACGTCTACGCCCAGGAACCGCTGGCGGCCGATTCACCACTGCGGGGCGGGGTGCCCAACCTGATCCTCACCCCCCACCTGGGGGCCTCGACCGAAGAGGCTCAGGTCAACGTGGCCATCGACGTGGCCGAACAGATCCGCGATGTGCTGCTCGGCCTGCCGGCCCGCAGCGCCGTCAACATTCCAGGCCTCACCCCTGAGGTGATGGAACGCCTCAAGCCCCATCTGCAGCTGGCCGAGACCCTCGGCCACCTGCTCAGCCAGCTTTCCGGCGGGTCCCTGCAGGAGCTGGAGGTGCGGCTCCAAGGCGACTTCGCCGCTCAGCCAAGCCAGCCCCTGGTGGTGGCGGCCCTCAAGGGGCTGTTGAGCGACGCCCTTGGTGACCGGATCAACTACGTCAATGCGTCGCTGGAGGCCCGCGAGCGGGGCGTTCACGTGCTTGAGATCAAGGATGAGGCCAGCCGCGATTTCGCCGGTGGCTCCCTGCGGCTGGCCTGCCGCAACTCCCAGGGCAGCCATGCCGTGACCGGCGCGGTCTTCGCCGACGGCGACCTGAGGATCACCAACCTCGACGAGTTCCCGGTGAATGTGCCCCCCAGCCGGCACATGCTGTTCACCCGCCACCGCGACATGCCCGGGATCATCGGCCAACTGGGGTCGCTGCTGGGTGAGCACAACGTCAACATCGCCTCGATGCAGGTGGGCCGCCGCATCGTGCGGGGTGATGCGGTGATGGTGCTGAGCCTCGACGACCCCATCCCACCGGGGCTGCTGGGCCACATCCATGGGATCCAGGGCATCCAGGAGGCCCACGCCGTCACCCTCTGACCACCCCTGCGCGGACACCGCTGCACTGACCACACCGCCCCTGACCCCCCTTGGAATCTCCTGCGGACGGCTGGTGGCACCTTGATTTCGAGGTGCCACCAGAGCTTGAGGAATCGCTGCTCTGGCGGCTCGAGACCCTGGGCATCCACCGGGTGTCGATCGGCTTCCGGCCTGAGCGGCCCGACCGGCGCACATTGGAGGCCTGGCTGCCGGCGGTCGACTGGCCCCTCGGTGAGCATGGGCGCCTGGAGGCAGCCCTGCAGGCCCTCGGTGCCCCCTTTGATCTCACCTTGCCGCCCCTGCGCTGGCAGACCCAGGCCGAAGAGGACTGGTCCCTCAGCTGGAAGCGGCACTGGCAGCCCGACCCGGTGGCCGAGGGGTTGCTGATCCTGCCGGCCTGGCTGGAGGTGCCGGCGGAGCATGCCCAACGGCAGGTGATCCGCATCGACCCGGGCAGTGCCTTCGGCACCGGCAGCCATCCCACCACCCGCCTCTGCCTCGAAGCCCTGGACCAACGGCGCCCCCATGGCCTCGCGGTGGCGGACCTCGGCTGTGGCAGCGGCATCCTGGCCATCGCGGCCCTGCTGCTGGGGGCCCGGCGGGCCTGGGCCTGCGACATCGACCCGCCGGCCGTGCGGGCCACCGAGGCCAATGCGGCCCTCAATGGCTGCACAGACCGATTGCAGGTGACCGCAGGCTCGGTGGAGGCCCTGCGGGCCCTGCTGGGCGGAGCGAAGGCCGAACTGCTGCTGGCCAACATCCTGGCGCCCGTGCTCTGCGACCTGGCCCCCGCGTTCGGGGAGCTGCTGGCTGACGACGGGGTCGGCCTGCTGAGCGGCGTGCTGGAGGACCAGGCCGGCCCGCTGCTGGAGGTGCTGGCCCCCCTGGGCTGGACCGGCCGGGTGAAGATGGTGCTGGCGCCCTGGGTGGTCCTCGAGATCCGTCGCTCCCCCGCTGCCAGCGCGACCGGTCGGGACTGATAACGCGGTCTTATGCGTCCTTGTCGTCCGATTGGCCTTCGTCCTGCAACAGCGGGGACCCCGCGCGTCAGGTGTAGAAAGGTTCCGCCCACAGGCCCGGCTTGCCGAGGACCTGAGCCACCATCACTGCCATGGCGTCCTACAAGGTCACCCTCATCAACGAGAGCGAGGGCCTGAACAAGACCATCGAGGTCCCCGACGATCAGTACATCCTCGATGCCGCCGAAGAGCAGGGCATCGACCTGCCATATTCCTGCCGTGCCGGTGCCTGCAGCACCTGTGCCGGCAAGATCACCTCGGGCACCGTCGACCAAAGCGATCAGAGCTTCCTCGACGACGATCAGATCGAGGCCGGCTTCGTGCTGACCTGCGTCGCATACCCCACCAGCGACGTCACCATCAAGACCCACGCCGAAGAAGAGCTCTACTGAGCCGCTGCCGCTGCCCCCGGTCACCGGGGGCCTCACCACCCCCGCGGGGGTGGCTTTTTTTTGTTCCGCCTCCCTCCTGTTGCCCCCGGC
>CAZWFG010000047.1:0-12447 GCA_964632245.1 uncultured Synechococcus sp.
TTTCTGTGGCACTCTCCTCACGGTCACCCGCACTGGGCGTTACCCAGCAAGCCTGACCATTCGGGAGCCCGGACTTTCCTCAACCGACACCGGAGTGACGGCTGCGATCACCTCGCCTGCTTTCCAGAGTTCAAGCTACAGGAAGCTGCCGCTGCTGACGCAACCGACGGCGCAGCCGGAGGGCGCCGGCGGCGAGGGTGCCGACACCGAGCACGGGCAAGGGGGCAGGGACTGCGGCGACATTGTCGCGGGTGAGCTCACCACCGGAGATAAGGGCCCGTGTTTCAAGGATCTGACCACCCGGGGCACCATTGACAGTGGTATTTGGGGGAGCAGGTACGGTGCTGCTGTTGTTGTTAAACAGGAATGTGCTGGCAATAACATCATTCATAGCTGTACTGCCAGCAGGAATTGTGTACTTCAGGTAGAAGGGAGAACCCATCGGCGGCGGCGGTCCTGGAACCGCAACGATCGATGTGTAGTTGTAGTTGGCTGGGAAGGCCGTGCCCGAACCAGTGACAAAGGAGGGCTGGAAGGTGGTGAAGGATGCCGGATCTGCACTTCTGGACCAACCGAGGTTGGTGAGGGTGACAGGGGCTCCAGGAGCAGCACCACCTGAGGCAGTGTTAAAAACGCCGAACTGGAAATATTGGGCTCCGGCACGGAAGGGTGATGTCGAATTATTCAGCTTGGGATCTTCATACTTAAGGATAACCGTATTATCAATCGTGTAATCAAATTCTGGACAGCTATTGCCGTATAGTGCAAGGTTGGCTGCAGGATCGCCGATGCAGGCTTTTGCAGGCTGAGACGAACCAAACCCCAGGGAGAACAATCCGGCAGCTGCCAAAGTGGAAGCCGAAGACACTCTGGACAAGAAAGTGGCGCTGTCAGTCATGGTCGTTCAGCCGAATGTTCTGGACCCACTGGACGCTGAGCTATTTGGACGCAGACAGCGCTTTCATCCGACGGCGAAGGCGAGATGCGCTGCCCAGGGCCAGAACAGCGCCGACAGCAGGCAGAGGACCAGGGACATTTTCCCGAGATGTGTGGTCGCGATTGAGGTCGACAAAAGAGGTCAACGAGGAACCAACAAGGAAGCCATTTGCATCTGTGGCACCATTGTTGTTCGCCAAAAATTTGACTTCGAAGGTTTCATTCAAGGCCACACCAGCCGGAAGGGTGTAGCGGATGAAGAAGGGATTGCCAATGGGAATAGTTCCGCTGAGTGTATTAATGTCTTGAACTACAGTGGCAACCTTTGAAGCTCCTACAGCGAGGCTTGACTGAAACGTTGAGAAAGGACCGCCAGGGAGTCGAGCCCATTCAAAATTATTAACCGTGTAGGTCCCCCCCAGGACAGTATTCATGACGATCTGAAAGAATCTGGCGCCAGCACGCAATGGGGCAACACTATTGTTTAACTTGGGATCACTTAGTCGAATTGTCGCCTGCGACGTCGAAGAGCTGCCACTGTAAAAAGTTGTGCAATTGTTGCCATCAACAACCAGGGAACCAGCGACGCAGAACGCATCGGCTCGCTGGGGGGCCGAAACAATGCCAGTGACAGCTAGGACAGTCGCGAGAGCCCAACGAGCAGAGGAGGGACGCACGGTAACGACCACAGATGCCTTCACCCTAGCTGAAAACCAACCACCAAGGGAAAAAGCGATGAGTCCCTGACGACTCAGTCCTTCCGCCCAGGCTCGTCGTCCTCGTTGAAGTAGGCGGCATAGGGATTCGCCTCCGGGCGGGGCCGGGGGCTGCGCTGGGCCGGGGGCCGGGATGGGCGCCCCCCGGCGACATCGATCTCGGTGTGGTCGTCGGCAGACCAACGGGGATCGAAGCCCTGCACTGACGGCCGTGAGGGCCGCGGTGGCGTGAAGGCCCGCCGCAGGGCCCAGCGCAACCTGGCCAGGCGTGACAGGCTCCCCACCACGACGGCGTCGCCCTCCTGTCCGTGGTCTTGTTCACCCCAGCGCGGATCGAACTGGCGCGGGTCCACCCGCCCCGTCTTCCCCTGCGCGGCTGACTGTCGCCAGGCGGTCCAGCGCCGGCGCAGGCCCATGCCCAGCGAACTGAGCATCACGAAGGCAAAGCCGTAGCAGAGGGCCATGGCGGCGCCCACAAGACTGCGGTTGATGGCCTCCGACCGGCGGGGGGCCAGCTCCTGCAGCTGCCGTTGCCGCAGCGCTCTGATCTGGGGGGCGATCTGACCGTGCATCTCCTGCTGGATCTGCTCGAAGGGCGCTGCCAGCCGATCACGAATGGGGGGAGCACCCGGCAAGTTGCGCAACGCCTCGATCAGCTCGGCCTCATTGCGGGCCGCCATGATGGCCCGGTCACCCTGTTGCAGGATCGACAGCTCCAGCTTTCCCTGGGCGGCGATGTCCGCCAGGCGTTGCACCTCGAGCCAGGTCTGCAGCGGGATGAGCAGCAGAAATCCCAGCCCCACCGGCAGGCAGAGCTGCCGCAGCCGGCGGGCGCGTCGAGCGAGGGGCGCCTGGCCCGGGTCGAGCGCCTCCCCCAGCTGCACAAAGGCCATCCCCGTCAGGGCGAAGGCGCCGGAGCCGATCAGGGCGCCCACGACCCCACGGCCCCAGGCCGGGTCGATGATCCGCACCGGCAGCAGCTGGCCGAGGGCATTGATCAGATAGATGCCCAGCAGGGCAAGGCCGGCGAACTGAAGAGCTTCCGCCAGGTCGGGCGCCATCAGGGTCGGCGTGGCCTCTGCGGCTGGGGTCGCTCGTTCAGCGGGTGTCGGCATCGACGGAAGGAACGACAGCAAGGAAAGGCAGGAGGAACCACAGAAGGCCCCCGTGGGCATGACCTTAAGGGCTGCCCCTCAGGAGATCCTGCAAACTAGGCTGGCTGTGCTGGGGCTGTAGCTCAGCCGGATAGAGCGACGGTTTCCTAAACCGTAGGTCGTGGGTTCGAGTCCCGCCAGCCCCGTCCACTCCCAGGGCTGGTGCCCTGGGCACCAGCGAGCACCGCCGCTAGCGTTGCGCCATCCTCCGTGGATGCCATGACGCAGCTCCATGATCTGCGCCTGCGACTGCTGGTTCAGCAGGAAAGCGAGCGCATCGCCTGCAGTCAACCGACCGAACTTGACCTGTCGGTCGTGCAGGCCCGCAGCCTCTGCTGGCTGGCTCTGCTCGCCGAAGCCCACGAGGAACAGGCCAGCGATGCCGAGCGTCGTGGGGATGTCGAACAGGCCATGGGCTGGTTCGCCGACGCCATGCGCCTGCGGGACGTGATCCAGGTGGTGAGCTCGATCGAGATTCCGCTGCCGGCCACGACCCTCCTCGACGAGGACGACGACACACCCATGGCCGCCTGATGGCATGATGGGGCATGGTGTACCGGGGAACCGCGGTGCCAGACGAGCCCTGCCAATGCCCTGACTGTCAGCGCTTCTACCGGGAGCATGACCGTCTGATCCGAGAAAACCCCAGCCTCCGCCAGCAGCAGGAACTGAACTGGGCTGCCCTTCAGGCCTTCCGCACCCTGGCGGGTCGCGTGCTGGAGGAACTGCAGAAGACCCAAGAGGCGGCGCCACCGTCGGCTCCCCTGGCGCCGGCCGGTGCAGGCACAGCCCCAGCCGGCGACGACGAAGCCCTTCAGCAGGCGCTGGGGGACCTGGAGAACATCAACGCGCACCTCTTCTCCATTGAGGTGCTGATGGAGAGGATCTTCGACGTGAGGGTGCCGGAGGCCGTGGAACAGAAGTTCCGCGAGTTCGCAGGTGAACTGGCCCCCGACCCCCTCAACGCCGACCGGTTGCGCCTCAACCGGCTGCTGCACCAGACGCCGGATCTGCCGCAGGGCTGATCGGCCCCTCGGACAGCACCGGTGCCGGCTCGGCCCTCCAGATGTCCCGGCAGTATTCGCGGATCGAACGATCCGACGAGAAATAGCCCATCCGTGCCGTGTTGAGCACCGACATTCGGTTCCAGCGGTTGCGATCGGCCCAGGCTTCGCTGACCGCGTCCTGGACCCTCACGTAATCCTCGAAGTCGGCAAACACGAAGAAGGGATCGTGGCCACGCAGGTTATCGAGCAATGGGCGGAACAGCTCGGTGTCGCCGTTGCTGAAGTGGCCCTGCTCCACCAGTTCAAGGGTCTCACTCAACAGAGGCAGACTCTGCAGCCATTCCCAGGGGCGGTATCCATGGCGGCGCAGCTCCTCGATTTCGGGGGTGGTGCGTCCGAACAGGAAGAAGTTCTCGGCACCGACATGCTCACGGATCTCGACATTGGCACCATCGAGGGTGCCGATGGTGAGCGCACCGTTCATGGCGAACTTCATGTTGCCCGTGCCCGAGGCCTCCATGCCAGCCGTCGAGATCTGTTCGGACAGGTCAGACGCCGGGTAGACCCGCTGGCCGAGCTTGACCGTGTAGTCAGGCAGGAACA
The DNA here is from genome assembly GCA_964632245.1 of uncultured Synechococcus sp. Taxonomy (GTDB): domain Bacteria; phylum Cyanobacteriota; class Cyanobacteriia; order PCC-6307; family Cyanobiaceae; genus CAIQIA01. The sequence goes on from CAZWFG010000047.1 coordinate 4,417, forward strand.
CCACCCGCAGGCGGCCGTCCATGTCGGGGTCTGAGTTGACCGTTTCAGCGATGGCATTGATGAAGCGGATGATCAGCTTCGCCATGTAGTAACCCGGCGCCGCCTTGCCGCCGAAGATCACCGTGCGGGGAGCCAGGTTGTCACCGGATCCGTTCTTGATGCGCAGGTACTGGGCCACCACCTGCAGGGCATTGAGATGCTGGCGCTTGTATTCATGAATCCGCTTCACCTGCACGTCGAACATCGACCCCGGATCAACCAGCACGCCGGTGTGCCGATGGATGTAAGCGGCCAGCTGCCGTTTGACCCCCAGGCGGGTGGTCTGCCACCGGTCAAGGAAGGCGCTGTCGCCGGCAAAGGGCTCCAACCGCCGCAGCTCGTCGAGGTCGTGGAGCCAGTGGTCCCCGATGCTGTCATCGAGCAGCCCCCGCAGCTGGGGATTGCTCAGGGCCAGCCAGCGCCGCGGGGTGACGCCATTGGTGACGTTGGTGAACTTCTCCGGCCAGAGCCGGGCGAATTCGGGCATCAGCTGGCTCTTGACCAGGTCGCTGTGCAGCCGCGCCACGCCATTGACGTGGTGGGAACCGACGGTGGCCAGGTGGGCCATGCGCACGGCCTTGGCACCCTCTTCATCAATGATCGACAGCCGCCGCAGGATGCCGTCATCACCTGGATGGCGGAGGCGCAGCTGCTGCAGGAAGCGGCGGTTGATCTCGTAGATCAGCTCAAGATGCCGGGGCAGCAGGCTGGCGAACAGCGGCAGACCCCACTTCTCGAGGGCTTCGGGCAGCAGGGTGTGGTTCGTGTAGGCCAGGGAGCGGCTGGTGAGGTCCCAGGCCACGTCCCATTCAAGGTTGTGATCATCGATCAGCAGCCGCATCAGCTCGGCCACGGCGATCGAGGGGTGGGTGTCATTGAGCTGCACCGCCCAGTGCTCGGGGAAGGCCGTGATCGGCAATCCCCGCTGGCGCAGGCTGCGCAGCATGTCCTGCAGGCTGCAGCTGACGAAGAAATGCTGCTGCTTCAGGCGCAGCCGCCGCCCCTCGTCGGTGCCGTCGTTGGGATACAGCACCTTGGACAGCGTCTCGGACCCCACCTTCTCTTCAACAGCCCCGTAGTAATCGCCGATGTTGAACGCGTAGAAGTCGAACGACTCGGTGGCCGTGGCGCGCCAGAGCCGCAGGCGATCACAGGTGTTGACCCGGTAACCCAGCACCGGCACGTCGTGGGGAATGCCCAGGGCATGCTCGGCCGGAATCCAGCGGGAGCGATAGCGGCCGTCCGAATCGGTGTAGCTCTCGGTGCGGCCACCGAAACCGACGAACACCGCCTCGTCCTGGTGGGTGAGCTCCCAGGGCCAGCCGCCCTTGAGCCATTTGTCGGTGATCTCGACCTGCCAGCCGTCCCGGATCAGCTGGTCGAAGATGCCGAATTCGTAGCGGATGCCATACCCGACGGCCGGCACTTCAAGGCTGGCCAGCGATTCGAGGTAGCAGGCGGCCAGACGCCCGAGGCCACCATTGCCCAGGCCGGGTTCCTCTTCCACCTCAAGCACATCGTCGAGGTCGGCGCCGCCGAACCGCTGGATGGCCTCGCGGGAGGCCGCCTCGATGCCCAGCATCACCAGGTTGTTGCCCAGCTGGGGACCGATCAGAAACTCGGCGGAGAGGTAGGCGACCGTCTTGGCGGGCTGCTGCCGCTGGGCCTCCTGGCCGGTGAGGTACCGGTTCATCAGCCGGTCTCGCACCGCGTGACTGAGGGCGAGGTACAGGTCGTGGCGGCTGGCGGTGTCGGCCAGCTTGCCGAGGGTGAAGAACAGATGTTCGGTGATGCCGGCGGCGAGATCATCGGCACTGAGGCCCACCCGCTCGGGATCGGCATAACGGCTCGGTGTCGGATTTTGGATGTCCGCTGAGGGGTCGGTCATGGGACGGGACGGCAGGGCGGGCTCAGCCGGACCGTAGCGATCCTGTCCCGTGGAACCATTAAGGACACCCCAAAGCTTCCACGTGCCCGATCTGCCCCTGATGGTCACCGGTCACGCGGCCGGCGAAGCCGCCAACCTGCTGGTGGCCGGCCGGTTCCTGCTGATCTTCGTCACCGCCAGGCTGCTGGCCGAAACCATGGTGCGTTGGCGGCTGCCCACAATCCTGGGGGAACTGCTGGCGGGGGTGCTGCTCGGCGTGTCGGGCCTGCGCCTCGTGGTGCCGCCGGAGAGCGGCGTTCCCCTCTCCCCCTGGCTGGTGTCACTGCTCGGACGCCTCAGTGATCTGGCCCCTGATCAGGTGCTGACCGTCGCCGACGAGAGCTTTCCGGCCCTGCAGGTGGTGGCCAGCCTCGGGCTCTACGCCCTGCTGTTCGTGACGGGGCTCGAAAGCGATCTGGATGAACTGATCGCCGTCGGTGGCCAGGCGGTGACCGTGGCCTGCACCGGCGTGGTGCTGCCGTTCCTGCTGGGCACCGCAGGACTGATGCTGCTGTTCCATGTCGATCCGGTGCCGGCGGTGTTTGCCGGGGCGTCGATGACGGCCACGAGCATCGGCATCACCGCCAGCGTCTTCGCCGAGCTGGGGATGCTGCGCCGGCGGGAGGGGCTGATCGTGATCGGTGCCGCCGTGCTCGACGACATCCTCGGCATCGTCATCCTGGCGGTGGTGGTGGCCTTCGCCGGTGGCGGCAGCCTCACCCTCGGACCGATCCTGCAGCTGGTGGCCGCGGCCCTGGTGTTCGTGCTGGCCGCCATCGCCCTCAGCCAGCGCATCGGTCCCGCCTTCGACCGGCTGATCGACACGCTCCAGGCTCCGGGGGAACTGGTGGTGGCGTCCTTCGTGGTGCTCTTCGTGGCCTGCTTCACCGCCACCGCCATCGGCCTCGAGGCGGCCCTGGGGGCCTTCGCCGCCGGGCTGATCCTGAGCAACTCCAGCCGGCGGGAGGCGATCCGCAACGCCGTGGCCCCCGTGGTGTCGCTGTTCGCCACCGTCTTCTTCGTGCTCATCGGCACCGCCATGGACCTGTCGGTGCTCGATCCCACCGATCCGGCCAACCGCAGCGGCCTGCTGGTGGCGCTGTTCCTGCTGCTGGCGGCCATCGTGGGCAAGCTCGCCTCGGGCTGGAGCTTCGTGAGCCGCGAACCCACCAACCGGTTGCTGGTGGGGGTGGGGATGCTGCCGCGGGGCGAAGTGGGTCTGATCTTCCTGGGCCTCGGCACCGCCGCCGGGTTGCTCTCCCCCGCCCTCGAGGCCGCGATCCTGCTCATGGTGATCGGCACCACCTTCCTGGCACCCCTGCTGCTGCGGGTGCTGGCAGGGCCGCAGACGACGGGAGCCGCCGAGGCCGGTGCGCCGTCGTAGGCGGACGCGGGGCAGGCCGGACTCAGTCTCCGCCGCGGCGTTGAGCCAGGCCGAAGAACAGGCTGGCCAGACCGGTGATCAACCCCATGCTGCCGGCCCAGCTGGGGGACAGGGCCCAGCTGAGCAGCAGCTGGATCACGACCCCCACGCCAAGCGCCAGCAGCAGGGTGCTGATCAGGAGCAGCACCTGCTGTTGATCGTCGCTGAGGCCGGTCTGAACCAGTTGAGCCTCCAAGCGCTCGAGCGGCAGGCTGAGGGGGATGACGAGGGCCAGAGCCCAGAGGGCACTGCCGGCCACCAGGGTGGTCCAGTCCGGCTGGGGCAGGGGCACAGGCACGGGGAAACACGGCCGGAAGGCCTGCATCCTTAGCATCCCGATCCCGCCGCCGGAGCCATGGCCGAGACCTGCGTGACCATGCCCTGGCACTTCCGCGACCATGCGGTCCATGCCGTGCAGGCCGGTGCCCCTGGTGCAGGGACGGCCCTGCTGCTGGTGCATGGCTTCGGGGCCAGCACCGACCATTGGCGGCACAACATTCCGGTTCTGGCCCGCAGCCATGAGGTTCACGCCCTCGACCTGCTGGGGTTCGGCCGCAGCGCCAAACCGGCGGGGCTGCCCTACGGCGGTGCCCTCTGGCGCGACCAGCTCTGCGCCTACGTGGCCGAACGCATCGGCCGCCCCACGGTGCTGGTGGGCAATTCCCTGGGGGGTTATGCCGCCCTGGCCGCCGGGGCCGCCCTCGGCGGCGGCTGCGCCGGGGTGGTGCTGCTCAACGCCGCCGGTCCCTTCCGGGAGGAGCAGCAGCCACCGGTGGAGGGCTGGGGGGCGATCACCCGCCGCACGGTGGGGGGGGCCCTGCTGCGCAGCCCGGTGCTGCAGCGACTGCTGTTCGAGAACCTGCGCCGCCGGTCCACCATCCGCCGCACCCTCGAGCAGGTGTACGTGGACCGGCGCAATGTCGATGATGAACTGGTGGAGGCCATCCGCCGGCCCTCCCTGGACCCCGGAGCCTTCGGGGTGTTCCGCACGGTGTTCGACATTCCCAGCGGCGAACCCCTTGATGGCCTGTTCGAGCAGCTGCAGGCGCCGCTGCTGTTGCTGTGGGGCCGGCGGGATCCGTGGATCGACGCCGAAAACCGCATGCGGCGCTTCCGCGACAAGGTGCCGCCCGGCACCCACGACGTGGTGCTCGAGGCCGGCCACTGCCCCCACGACGAGGTGCCGGATCAGGTGAACCACGAACTGCTGAGCTGGCTGGCGGCGCACGCAGGCGACTGACGCCGGAGGGGGGCCCGGGATACGGTCGGCGGGTCCCCGCTGGTCCGGCCATGTCCCTGCAGCCCTGCAGCACTCCCTATCCGCACTGGCTGTTCGAAGACCCGTCGAGCGGCGATGCCCTGCGGCTGGTGCCCGAACGGGGCGGACTGCTGACGGGCTGGCGCTGCGGCGGCCAGGAGGTGCTTTACCTGGACGTGGAGCGATTCCTGGATCCGGCCCAGTCGATCCGCGGGGGCGCTCCGGTGTTGTTTCCGATCTGCGGCAACCTGCCGGATGACCGGCTGCCCCTGGCCGATGGCCGCAGCGCCACCCTCCGGCAGCACGGATTCGCCCGCACCCTGCCGTGGACCCTCGAAGCCCTGGCCGAGGGCGATGGGGTGGCGCTGCTGCTGCAGGACACCCCGGCCACCCTGGCCGACTTCCCCTTTCCCTTCGCGCTGCGGCTGGACTACCGGCTGGTCCCACAGGCGCTGGAGATCACAGCCACGGTCGAGAACCGCGGCGGCCAGCCCCTGCCGTTCAGCTTCGGGCTGCACCCTTACCTGGCGGTGTCGGGGCTGGAGGGTCTGACGATCGAGGGGCTGCCGGCCGAGTGCCTGGACCACCATCAGATGGCCGCCGCCGACACGGCGGGACAGCTGGCCCAGCTGAGCAGCGGCATCGATCTGCTCGTGCGACCCGAGGGGTCGGTGAGCCTCTGCGATCCGGCGGCCGGCCGGCGGATCACCATGGAGCTGGAGTCGCCCTGGAACCTGGCGGTGCTCTGGACCGATCCGCCGCGGCCGATGCTGTGCGTTGAACCCTGGACCGGCCCCCGCGGCAGCCTGGTCAGTGGCGACGGCCGCCTGGAGGTGGAACCCGGCCAGAGCCGCCGCCTCCGCTGCCGTTACACGGTGGCGGCCTTGGGGGACTGAACCCCGGGCAGGCGCCCCGGGGCCAGCTGCCCCAGCGGGTCGAACTGCCGCTTCACGGCCTCGATCAGCACCCGCGCAGGGGCGTCGTGCCAGGCGGGCAGGCGACAGGCGGGAGGCGCCTGCAGGATCGTGAGCAAGCCCCCCCGCTGCCGGCAACGGCTTCGGAGCGCGTCCACCGCCGCGTCATCCGCGGTGGTGAAGTCTGCCTCCGCCAGCCCGAGGCCGCTGGCCGCCCCCAGCTGCAGGCTCCAGCCACGGGCCGCGGGATCCGTCAGCAGGTCAAGGGCCTTCACCGGCGGCACGGCGGGCCGCAGCAGCCAACTGCCAGGCGGAATCCGCCGGTCAGGGGTGCCGGGATCAGTGCCGGGATCAGCGACGGGGTCGACCTCCGTCAGCGACAACCCGGCCGGCAGCAGCTCGCGCAGCACCTCCTCCTGGCAGGCCAGGGCCATGGCATCGAGGCTCACCAGACCGATCAGCAGCCGTGGCACCGCCGCCGCGGACTGCTGCCAGTCGAGCAGTTCGAGGCTGAGCGGACTCTCGAGCAGCAGCCGCTGGCGCAGCAGGGCCAGGTCGGCGGCCGGGCCGACGGCCGCCAGCCGCCGCCGCAGGCGGGGCAGGGGCTGGGTGCGCAGGGTGACGGCCGTGATCAGCCCCAGGCTGCCCCAGCTGCCACAGAACAGCCGCATCAGGTCATACCCGGCCACGTTCTTGACCACCCGGCCGCCAGCCCGGGCAAGGGTGCCGTCGGCCGCGATCAGTTCGATGCCGATCAGCTGGTCCCGCAGGCCCATGTAGCGATGGCGCAGGCGGCCGCCGAGACCCCGGGCGATGATGCCGCCGATGCTGCCATCGCCCGCCAGGGGCGGATCCACCGGCAGCCACTGGTCGGCGGCCGCCAGGGCCTGCTGCAGAGCAGCCAGGGACAGGCCGGCCTCGACGGTGACGGTGAAATCCCCGACCGCATGGTCGCGGATGCGGTTCAGGTGGCGCGTGCTGACCAGCGTGCAGGGCTGCTGCAGCGGCGGCCCCCAGTGGGCGTGGTGCCCCAGGCCGGCGGGGCACCACGGGGTGGCCGCGGCGTGGAGGCCCCGGACCAGCTCCTCCAGCTCCTGGGGCCGGGGCGTTAGGAGTGGTCCCAGATCCGGCATGCCCGGCAATGGCGCTGCGGCCCACCTTCGCATCGGACCGAAAACTGGTGGTCTTCGATGACGACCCCACCGGATCCCAGACGGTGTGGGGCTGCCCGCTGCTGCTGCGCTGGGACGCGGAGAGCCTGCGCCAGGCCCTGGCGCACCCCTCACCGCTGCTGTTCCTGATCACCAACAGCCGCGCCCTGGCCCCGGCCGAGGCCCGCGAGCGGATGGAGGCCATCAGCGCCACCCTGGCGGAGGTGCTGGAGGAACGGCAACGGCAGGGGCGACCGCTGCAGGTGCAGCTGATCAGCCGGGGCGACTCGACCCTGCGGGGCCACTGCCCCCTGGAGCTGGAGGTGCTGCAGCAACGCTTCGGGCCCTTTGCCGCCACCTTCGTGGTGCCGGCATTCCTGCCCGGAGGGCGCACCACCGAGGGGGGGGTGCATCGTCTGCATGGCCAGCCGGTGCACGAGACGGCCTTTGCCCGCGACGGGTTGTTCGGCTACCGCAGCAGCCATCTGCCCAGCTGGCTGGAGGAACGCAGCGGCGGCCGGCTGCGGGCGACCTCGGTGCCGGTGCTGGGGCTGGAGCTGCTGGAGGCGGCCGGCGCCGACCCCGACGGGGCCGGCGCCACCGGCCTCGACAACTGGCTGGCCGTCCTGCCCCGGGGCTGCGTGGTGGCGGTGGATGCCTGCCGGCCGGAGCATCTGCAGGCCTTTGTGGCGGCCCTGGCCCGTCGACCTGACCGGCGCTGGCTGTTCCAGAGCGCCGCCAGCCTGATCGACGCCCTGGCGGACCTGGGTCCGCAGCCGCTGACACCCGCCGGCCTGGCGACCCTGCGGCGCCTGGGCCGCGACGGGGCACCACTGCCGGGGCTGGTGCTGGTGGGGTCCCACGTGCCCCTGGCCGACCGGCAGCTGGCCCACCTGCTGGGACAACCGGACTGCGAGGGGCACGAGCTGCCGGTGGACCGGCTGCTGGCCAGCGGCCCACAGGCCCTGGAGGCTGACCTGGAGATCGCCCTGGCCCGCAGCCTCGACCGCAGCCGCACACCGGTGCTGTACAGCAGCCGCGGCGAACGGCTGGCGGGCCAGGGCGATGGCCGCCGGGCCCTGGGGCAGGCCCTGGCGGGCCTGATGGCCCGGCTGGCCGGTCGGCTCGCCCCCCGGCTGGGTTATCTGATCAGCAAGGGCGGCATCACCAGCCACACCCTGCTGGCCGAGGGCCTCGACCTGGCCTGGGTGGAGCTGCAGGGGCAGCTGAGCGCAGGGCTCTCGCTGGTGCTGGTGCCCAATGATCCACGGCTGCGGGCCGCCGGGGGCGCCGGCCTGCCGGTGCTCACGGTGCCCGGC
>CAZWFG010000048.1:0-12144 GCA_964632245.1 uncultured Synechococcus sp.
CCGGCTGATGATCTCGAGATGGTCACGGTCGCTGCCATCGGCCCACACCTGGGGTGCCTTGGTGAAGAACATACGGTTGGAAAAGGCGACGATCAGCTGCCCGGACGGACGGGTGATGCGCAGCAGTTCGGCCGCCACCGCCTCGGGGTACTGGAGGTACTGCCAGCCGGCCACGATCAGGGTCGCATCGACACTGGCATCGTCCAGGGGTAGGTGCTGGTCCTGGTTGAGGTTCTGCACCCAATGGCGCTGCAGGCGAGGGTTGGCCGCCAGTTCCTGGGCGTTGAGCCCATGGCCGATGACGCTGCCGTAGATGACGTCATCGGGAAGGTGCGACACCCAACTCGACATCAGGTCAAGCACGTCGGCACCGGCGGGGATGCGTTCGCGGTAGAGCTGCGTCAACCGCAGCCGGAAGGCGTCATCCAGGTGCTGGACGAACCGTGGCTGGGCATAGAAGAGCCCATCGTCGCTGCTGTCCCATTTGCGGCGTTGGACGTCGCTGAGCACCTCCACCACCACTGGGTTCACTGCACCTTCGTCTCCATTGTGCCGCTCTCGCCCTCAGTTCCCGCTCCCATAGGGACCGAAACGGCTGATGCAGGCGGCGCCACAGTGGGACCCCAGGCTGACGGCTTGTTCGACGTTCCAGCCGGCCGCGAGGCCGGCGATCACCCCCGCCGCAAAGCTGTCTCCACAGCCGTAGCTGTCGACGGCTGCGGCGGTGAGGGTGGGTGCCGCAAAGCGTCCACCCGGGGTGGCCACGCCGCCGGCGGCACCCTCGGTGGCGATCCGCAGGGACGGCAACGGGTCGAGGGCACCGTCGGGCACGGCTTCTCCGGGATCGAGGCCACTGCCGATCAGCGCATCGAGGGGCACCGCGGCCCGTCGCAGCAAAGGCAAGCCCAGCCGTGGGGTGACCGCCAGCACCGAAGCGGCACGGCAATGCACCAGGGCTTCCGCATCGGCGGCGGTGACGAAGACCCCATCGCAGGCCGCCAGGCGGTCCCAGGGCAACGGATCGGCGGCGTGCGGTGTGAGCCGTTCGCCGATGACCGTGATCGAGCGGTCTCCATGGCCGTCAACGAAACTGATCCCCCGGCGGGTGGGCGTGTCACGCCAGGCGACGTGCAGATCAAGGCCGAGTTCAACGAGCCGTTGGGCGGCCCGTTCACCGATGGCATCACGGCCCAGGGACGTGAAGAACGGCACCGGCCGGCCCAGCAGCCGTGCCAGCTGAACGGCCACCACGGCCCCCCCGCCGGCGGGCTCCTCCAGTGCACGACGGGCATGGCCGATGCGGCCGGCGGCCGGCAACGCATCGACCGCCAGAAACGTCACCCACTCGACGTGGCCCACCACCGCCAGGTGCAGGGGAGGCAGGTGAGGCAGGGCATCGGGGCTCCAAAGGCGCATGGGCGGCGCATCCTGGCGCTCAGGGATCTTCGCAGGGATCCACCGGCAACCGCCGAGCCGCCAGGGCCAGACGTCGGGCGAGCAGCAGCAGCGGATAAAGCTGGCGACTGCGATCGGGTGAACGGAACAGTGGCGTCAGCAGGGCCAAAAGGGCCGCGCTCGGTTGCATGCGGCTGCAGAGCCAGCTGATCGCTTCCGCCCCATGCAAGACCTCGCCATCGACCAGCACCATGGCCCCATCGCGGAGCTCGTACCCCCGGCCCTTGAGCTGGGCCCGCAGCCCGTGGTCAGACCGTCCATCGCGGATCTGCAGACCTGGAATGCCGCTGCGCAGTTCACTCAACTCCGCGAACCCTCGGCAGAACACACAGCCACCGTCAAACACCAGCACAGGGCCGTCCATGGCAGATCATCCGCGACGCAAAGGGAAAGCCATCGGCAGCAGCGCCTCAGACACCAGGATGCCGTCCAGACTCGATGACCGCACCGAAGGCGGGTTAACCGCACCCCAAGCCGGAGGGTCTAGCGTCAAGGTCTGTTACAGTTCCCTTGACAACCGAGAGGTTTCCATGGAAAGCAACCAGCGCTTTGGTTTTGTGTCCTTCGCCGAAACCTGGAATGGCCGCCTGGCCATGCTCGGTTTCGTGATCGGTCTGGCCACCGAACTGCTCACCGGCCAAGGCATCCTCTCCCAGATCGGCCTGGGCTGAGCCGTGCAGACCGACTACACCACCGCCATCACTGCCCTGGTGGGCCTTGTCGTGGTGCTGACCGCCATGGTGGGCTACCTGCTCACCCGGCCCAGCGATCTCCCCACCCGCCCGCAATCACCCCGTCGTTGAACCCATGAGCAACCCCCAAGCGAACGAGACCTGGTTCCAGAACCGCGCCTCCGAACAGATCCACCTGCAGCAGCTCAAAGCCGCAGAACTGTTCAATGGCCGTGCCGCCATGCTCGGCATCGTGATCGGCATCCTCACCGAGGCCATCACCGGCGCCGGCATCGCTCACCAGATCGGCCTTGGCCCCCTGGTGGATGGTTACGCCGCCTGCCGCACCCAGTTTCTGCCGTTCTGCTTCTGAGCCGCAACGGCTGGTAATCGGCACTCCGGCCACGGTCCCAGAGTGGATCGTGGCCGTCATCTGTTGTGGCTCCGACTCTTCTCTCCACGCTGCTGCTGCTGCTGCTGGGGGCCCTGCTGGCCCGGCTCACCGCCCGCAGCCTCACCCGCTGGGCCGTTCCAGCCATCGTGCTTGAACTGTTCATCGGTGCCGTCCTCGGCAATTCGATTCTTCCCTTTGCCCGCATCCAACCCCTGGCCGGTCTCACCGAGCTGGGGGTTTTGAGTCTGTTCTTTCAGGTGGGCCTCGAGGTCAGTGGCGACCTCAGACACTCCCGACCCCGCGCTGTGCTGCGCACGGTGCTGCTCTCGGCCCTCACACCGCTGCTGGCCTGGTGGCCCCTGCAACAGCAGCTGGGGATGACGACCGCCACGACGGTGTTGATGCTTGCGGTGCTGAGCGCCACCGGCACCGGCGTCACCCTGCGCACCCTGGCTGATGCCGGGGCCCTCAACAGTCCATCCGGGCGCCTGTTGGTGGGCGTTTCGGTGCTGGACGATCTGCCGGCGATCGGTCTGCTGACCCTCGCCCTGGCCTTTGGCGCCCATGGTGGCGCTGACACCTCCGTGGCAAGCCTGCGTCTGCCCCTCGGCCTGGCCCTGGTGCTGCTGAGCCTACCCCTCAGCCGCTGGTGGCGGCGGACCCATGGACCCTGGCAGCCGGGGGTGCTGGGGGTGTTGCTGCTGCTGATCGGCTGCAGCTGGGTCGGCGAAGCAACGCAGCTCACCAGCCTGCTGGGCGCCCTCTGGGGGGGGGTGCTGCTCAACCGCCTCGCGGCGCTTGGAACCGGGGAACCGGCAGAGCGGCACCTGCGCGAGCAGTTGCGCGTGCTGACGGATGTGTTCCTGCCCATTTATTTCATCAGCGTCGGCCTGAGGCTGGATGGGGCCAGCCTGCTGCAACCCCAGGCCTGGGGCCTGGCACTGCTGCTCACCGTGCTCGGCGTGGCCTGCAAACTGCTTTGTGGCTTCGGCATTCGTGACGCCGACACGGCCGCCGGCGTTGACCGGCAGGTGGTGATGTTCGGACTGATTCCCAGGGGGCTGCCAGGACTCGTTTTCGCCTCGATGGCCCTCGACACGGGGCTGATCAGCCCGATCCTCTTTTCGTCGCTGGTGATGATGGTCACCGCCACCACCGTGCTGGGGTTGCTGCTGCTTGGCCGACGGCTGCAACAGATCGAGGTCCCAGTGGGTTCAGAGGCGGAAGCTGGCCAGCAAAGCCGAGTGGTCTGAAGCCGCCTCCTGGATGCGTTCGCTGGGCCGCTCGGTGATCGACGGCAATGCCCCGCCCGCCATGAGGGTGACCACCTTTGGCAGATTCCTGGGATTGACCAGCCGATAGCTCGCGAAGATGTGATCGATCAGTTCACCCCGGTCCCTGAAGCGACGGCTGAAGGGTGGGGTGGACGGCGGGTTGCCTGCACTGTCGCGATTCAGCAGCGGTGCCAGGTTCCACAACCGGTCACCATCGCCGCGATCACCCGTGCTGAAGCCTGCTGTGAAGAGTTCAGATCCACTTGGACCTTGCAGCAATTGGGTGGTGGCCGCATCAGGCCCATCATTGAGATCCCCACACACCACGACGGCCCGGTCGCGCCCTGCACTCCCCTCAAGAATCCGGTTGACCCGGTCGCGGACTGCCATGGCTTCACAGGTCCGTCGGTACAGGGCATAGGCCCCGTAGCGGTAGCGTTCATCCTCGTCGTTGGGCTCGAACTGGCTGCCGCCTGCCAGTCCACGGCGGCGCGGGTAGCGGATGAGCTTCGATTTGAAATGACAGCTCAGCACAGTGACAGGCTGGGCGTCAATCTCAACGGTGACCTCCTGGACCGCACGGCTGAGACGGTTGGTGAGTGATTCGTCGACAGCGGGAGTGCCCGGATCATCAAAGTTGGGATCCCGGGTCTGGACCGGTCGAATCAGCCTCGGGAAGAGCTGCACCTGTCGTTGGTCGGTGAAGGGCAGGCTTGAGAGGACCGCGCAGCTGATCCCGCGATCATCGGGCTGAGCGAGGGAGGCATAGGGCATGGGCCTTGCCAACCGTTGCTGCAATGCCTGGAGAGCCTCGATGCCGCCGACTTCCTGCAGCGCCAATAGCGCCGGACCTGCCGAGTCGATGGTGGAAGCCAGCTCTGCGAGCTTGCGATCAAAGCGTGCAGCCAGCTCTGGGGCAGCGCCCGGATCGGGGAGAAACAGATTCTCCACATTCCAGGTCATCAGACTGAAATCAGCCATCACCGGCAATGGCAAAACTCCCCCATGACTAGCAGCGCCAAGGAGGAGTAACCAGCAAAAGCAGGCTTCAGGTCAGCTCAGCAGTTCCAGCCAAGGATCTGACCCTTGCGTCTCACTCCTCTTCGTCGGTGGCGCCGGCGGGGACGAGCCGAATCTGCTTGCGGCCGAGCTTGATCTCGAACTCGTCGCCGGGCTGCAGGTTGAGCAGCGTGGTGTAGGCCTTGCCGATCAACAGGTTGCCATTGCCCTGAACGGTGGCGGTATAGGACAACTTGCGACCTCCCTTGCCACCACCACCACCAGACTCACCGAGGTGAAGACCCTTGGCCTCGAGCAAGGCTTCGTAGAACGCTGTGAAGTTGAGACGCTCACCGCCGTCCTTCTTGGTGCTGACATAGCCACAGGAGCGCACCAGCTCGCTCTTGCTCACGTCACCCAGTTCCTTGACTTTGGCGAGCAGATCGGCACCGGTCAGCATGGGAGAACTCCATTGGATCACTGCGCAGATTGTAGACAACCGAGGGGCAAAAGTTCAAGACCGTGCAGCCGAAGCCTGCCGCTGCACACCTGGGCCATCGTTGACAGGATCGCGGCGGTCTGCTGTCGGCAACCGTTCCCGGCCGGCAATGGGCTCCCTAGGGTGAATCGAGGCATTGCTTCTGCCTCCCATGGACCGCCTCCTGACCAGCTCATGATTTCCCTGCTGACCACAGCTTTGCTGCTGGCCGGAACCGCAACAGGGGTCGTTTCCAATCCCTTCATCGGCGACAGTCGCCGGCAGGCGCAACAGGCGTGGGCCGCCATGGCGAACCGGCCGGCGGGGCAGGCCATGGTGGAGCAGGCCACGCGCTGGCTCGGTCGTCCTTATGCAGCCGGGGCACTGGACAGGCTGCCAAGCGAACAGCTGCAGATCAATCTCACTGCCTTCGACTGTCTGCTGCTTGTGGAGCAGTTGCTCGCCCTTGCTCACAGCCGCAGCAGCGATGGGCTGGTGGAGCAGGTGCGGCTGCTGCGTTATGACGGCGGCGACGTGAGCTTCTGTCGGCGACACCATTACTTCAGCCGCTGGGCGATGGCGGCGGCGACCCGTGGTCTGGTGCAGGACATCACCCCCGAACTGCCCGGTGCCGTGACCCGTGAACGGTCCCTGCGCTTCATGGGCCGCCACGGCCACCTCTACAGACCGATGGCGCAAGCCCGGCACCGCGCCTGCATCCTCACCCTCGAGCGTCAGCTGCAGGTCTCCCAGACCTATGTGCCCACCGAGCGGCTGGGGGCGGTGACCCCCCTGCTGCAGAACGGCGATATCTTCGCCCTCGTGACAGCGGTGCCTGACCTGGATGTGACCCACACGGGCCTGATCGAACGCCGCGATGGCCGGGTGGATGCCCTGCACGCGGCGCCGGGGCGGGGGGTGATGCGCAGCGCGGATCTGGTGCGCTACGCAGCATCCGTTCCTGACGTGATCGGTGTGACGGTGCTGCGGCCCCGCGATCGCTGACCGCCATGGGCCCGCCGCTCGTCTACCACCCGGACTATTCGGTCCCCCTGCCCAGCAGCCACCGTTTTCCGATGGCCAAGTTCCGGCTGCTGCACGACCTGCTCTGCAGGCAGGGCCACTGCACTCCCGAACAGCTGCATCAGCCCATGCCCATCCCCCGGCGCATCCTGGAGCAGGTGCACCTCCGCAGCTATCACGAAGCGATCTCCCACGATCGGCTGAGCGATGCGGAACGGCGCCGCATCGGCCTGCCCGCCACACGCCCCCTGGTGCGACGCAGCTGGCTGGCGGTGGGCGGCACCCTGCTCACCACGCGGCTGGCCCTGCGCCATGGTCTGGCCTGCCACCTGGCGGGTGGCACCCACCACGCCTTCGCCAGCTACGGCAGCGGCTTCTGCATCTTCAATGACGTGGCGGTGGCGGCCCGGCAGCTGCTGGCCGAAGGGTGTGTGGGCCAGGTCATGGTGATCGACCTCGATGTGCACCAGGGGGATGGCACGGCGGCGCTGTTCGTGGATGATCCGCGAGTGTTCACGTTTTCGGCGCACGGCGCCAGCAACTTTCCGCTGCGAAAGCAGACCAGCGACCACGATCTGCCCCTTGCCGACGGCACCGATGACGGCGCTTACCTCAGGGCCGTCGCCGCTGTGCTGCCCGACCTGCTCGATGAGGTGCGTCCTGATCTGGTGATGTACAACGCCGGGGTTGACCCCCACCGTGATGACCGCCTGGGCCGCCTGGCCCTCAGCAACGACGGACTGCTGCGCAGGGATGGGCTTGTGCTGGAGGCCTGCCTGCGACGGGGAGTGCCAGTGGCCACGGTGATCGGCGGTGGATATGACGCCCTCGAAAGCCTCGTGGAACGCCACGGGCTGGTGTTTGCAGCGGCGGCCGCGGCAGCACGGCGCCATCGTCTCTGAGGCAGTCATCTTGAGGCGGTCATCAACAGAAAAACACCCCCGGCCAGGGCCGGGGGTGACAGCACCTCTCCTCTCGATCGCCCGCCCTGGCGGGCGCTGTGTCAGGCCTCCACGCGTACGGTGACGCTGCTCATCTTCTGGGCCTTGGGGGCGGTGACGCTGAGCAGGCCATCGCGATAGCGGGCCTGCAGTTGGTCCCGGTCGATGGCCTGCGGGAAGCGGAAACTGCGGCTCCAGGTGCCGTAGCGGAACTCACTCAGCAGCGGCCCCTGCTCGGCGGGTGTCTGGTCATGGCCGCTGCGGCGCTCGGCGCAGACGACAAGGGTGCGCTCGGTGGCCTTGACGTCAATGGCTTCCCGATCGACACCTGGGAGCTCGAGCACCACCTCATAAGCCTCAGGGGTCTCGCGCACCTCGGCGGCAGGGACACGCTCAGCGGTCTGCAGTTGCTGCTCAAGCCGATCGAGGAGGCCGAAGGGAGACGAAGAACGAACGGTCAACATGGTTCGGATGGCGATGGAAGGGTCGGGGTCGCCCCCGATGACGCCACTGTTGCCGTGACGATCGAACCTGCCGATGGGGCACACCGCACCTGCCGGCCGGGGGAACCGAACCTGGGACGGTTCTCACCCCATGACTCCCCGCTGAAGGCCAGGGCGGCTTCCCGCACCGCAACGACTGTCCACATTCCTTCACAGGCTGTTACGATTGGGGAAGCCACTGCTCCTTCGACCCATGGCCGATTCCACCACCTCCCGCTTCGGTTTTGTTGCCTTCGCTGAGACCTGGAATGGCCGTCTGGCCATGCTGGGCTTCGTGATCGGCCTCGCCACCGAGCTTCTCACCGGTCAGGGCATCCTGTCCCAGATCGGTCTCGGCTGATCGAGTCTCTGCTGATCGAGTCTCTGCTCATCAAAACCGAATATCCGTTCCCTCACCCCTCTGGTTCTCCGGAGGGGTTTTTTGTGTCCTGCGGTGAGCGGATGTCTGACGGTGTCCGGCGGAATTGCCGACGGCAGCGCTCCGAGCAGTAGCGCACCTCATCCCAGACGGTCTTCCATTTGCGGCGCCATTGAAAGGGCCGGCCGCAACAGGCACAGATCTTGGTGGGGCGATCGGCGTGGTGGGGCATTGCGGCACCATTGGGCTCAACGCACGTCGGACGGCCCCAGAGCTGGCCTGAAGAGCAGTGGCGACGTGCGATCTCCTTAACGTAAGCCCACCTTGATGAATGCCTCCGCGATGCGCCGGGTTCGCCGCACCACGTCGACCGTCCTGCTGTTCTCCTTGCTTGTGGCGGCGACTGCACAGCCGGCGGCGGCCGAACCGACCCCCTCCTCCCCCTACAGCTACACCGTTGAGCCCTATGGCTACCTGCCCTGGGCCCACGTCGACACCAGCATCCGTGGATTTGACAGCACCACCGTGCTTGGCCCGGGGCAACTGCTGAATCTGCTCGAAGCAGGGGCTTCGGCACGGGCCAGCGCCGAAGTCGAGCGCACAGGCATCCTCGTTGATCTGGCCTACTACAGGCTCGGCAACCAGCTCTCCCAGACGGGCCGGCGGGGTCTGCTGACCGGCACCGCCGACCTCACCTCGATCAACGGCACTTACGACGTCGCCCTCCGCCATCGCTTCGGCTCCCGCGAGGCCGCCACCGGCCAGCCCGGAGCCTGGACCGTGATTCCCTATGCCGGGGCCCGCATCCTCCAGGCCCAGCTCAACCTGGCGGCCCAGGTGCGCGGCCCCCGGGGGTTCGGCTTCGAAAGAGTGGGCAGTCTTGACCGCACGTGGACCCAACCCCTGCTGGGCACCCAGGCATCGGTGTTTCTCACCCGCGACCTGCGCCTCTTCGCCCGGGGCGACATCGGCGGCTTCGGTCTGGCGGGTGCCAGGGACCTGAGCGGCAATGCCCAGGTGGGGCTCGGCTACGCCCTCGGCGGCAACACCGCCGTCAACGTCTCCTGGCGTTACCTCGGCATTGACTGGAGCAACGGCAACAGCCGTTCCACCGGGTTCAGCAGCCAGCAGAGCGGCATCGAAGCGGGCTTCAAGGTCTTCTTCTGACGTCAACCATCCCCCATGCTCTGGCGCAGCACCGCCGAAGGGCGGCGGCCATGCAGCTGCAGAAAGTCGCGGCTGAACTGTGACAGCTGCTGATAGCCCACTGCCAGGGCGACCCCCGACACCGTCGTGCCAAGGGAGGGTTCGCGCAGAAGGTGCAAGGCGATGGTGAGCCGCTCCCGACGGATCCAGGCCATCGGACTGATGCCACAACGGTCCCGGAACAGATTGCGCAGGCTACGGGACGAATACCCGCTCACCCGCTCCAGGTCCTCCACATGGATCGTGGTGTCGAGATGAGCGCGGATCCACGCCTGCAGATGTTCAAGAATGCGCGTGCGGGTGGCCTGAAGCGTTTCGGCGGCCTCCGCCTGCGGCGTTCGGGTCAGCAGGTCACCCCAGAACAACAGCCCCAGCAGCCGCAGCAGCAGCTCCTCGAAACCCACGGCCAGCAACAGCCTCGCCCCCTCCCCTCGCTGGCCCTCCAGCAGGTGCAGCAGCTGCGACAGCAGAGCACCGCCGGCCGATGACACCGGACGCGCTTCGACCAGCCAGCGCTGCACCCGGCTGCGGGGGATCTGCTGCCCCGACAAGCACAGCAGCTGGGCCGTAAGGGCATCGCTCGAGAGCTGCAGGCGCCAACCATGGAAGGCCGATGTGTGCAGCTCTGGCACCCCCGCCGGCAGAAACAGCAGCTCCGACGGTGAACGCAGAATCTGTTCGAGATTGCCTTTCCGCAGGCAGAGGGACCCGGCCAGGGGGAGCAACACCTGCGGCTGGGGTTGCGCACCAGCGGCGGCGCCATGGTGGCCCCGACACAGCTGCAGCGATCCCAGCTCGAGGGTCAGCACCCCATCGGGTTCACGGCCTGACAACACAGCGGAACCCCAGATGACAGGTGGAGGTGTCAATCCCCTGGGCCATGCGCGCGGCCGGGCGGTAGCGGCGGCAGTAGCTGGGGGCACAGAGATACGACCCTCCCTTGACGACCCGCCGCGGCAGGTTGCCGTGCTGGGAGTTGGGGTCGATGCTGGCCAGCCGAGCCATCTCGGAGACACCGCAGCAGCCGTCCCTGTGGCCCTCGCGATACCAGCTGGCGGTCCATTCCCAGACGTTGCCGATCATGTCGACCAGCCCGTAGCCGTTGGCAGCAAAGCTGCCGACGGGGGAGGTGCCGGCGAAGCCATCGGCACGGCTGTTGGCGTGGGGGAACGGTCCCTGCCAGACGTTGGCCAGGTGGCGACCGCCGGGTTCCAGCTCATCACCCCAGGCGTAGGCCCTGGCCTCGAGCCCGCCGCGGGCGGCCCGTTCCCATTCGGCTTCACTGGGCAACACCTTGCCCAGCCAGGCGGCATAGGCCTCGGCATCGCTGCAGGTCACGTGCACCACCGGGTGCTGGGCACGGGTGCGGATCGAGCTGCCGGGGCCTTCGGGATGGCGCCAGTTCGCCCCCGGCAGGTAATGCCACCAGCGGTAGGGGTCCCCGAGGGGAACGGGATGGTCAGGGGCGATGAAGACAATCGAGGCCGGTTGCAACCGCTCGGGCGGCGCCCCCGGGTAATCCGCAGGATCGGCCGCACACTCGGCCTGGGTGCGATGGCCCGTGGCCGCCACGAACTTCTGGAACTGGGCATTGGTGACCGGAGCCCGATCGATCCAGAACCCCTCGACCGAGCAGGGGTGGGCCGGCGCCTCCTCCGGGTAGTGATCATCCGATCCCATGACGAACGTGCCGCCGGGAATCCAGACCATGCCCGGTGCCGGCGGCCGGCCCGGTGAACGACGGGCCTCAGCCGCCACTGAGGGTTGCCTCCATCTTCTCGAGCACCTGCTGCACCGAGAAGCTGGCGGCCTTCTGCCGAGGTGGATACTCGCGGAAGGTTTCGAGAAAGCGGGCGACATAGGTCTGGGCCGGCACCAACAGGAACACGTGATCAAAAATCCAGTCCCAGTAGGTGTTGGAGGTGATGTCGGCCCGCTCGTAGGGATCGGTGACCAGGTTGAAGATCTTGGGCACCCGCAGCTGGATGAACGGTTCCGCCCAGATCTGACAGGTGCCCGTCACCCGCTGCTCCATGAAGACGAACTTCCAGTTGTCGTAGCGCAGGCCGGTCAGGTCACCGTCATCCGAGAAGTAGAAGAACTCCTGGCGGGGGCTGCGGTCAGTCTTGCCGGTCCAGTATTCGAGCATGTCGTAGCCATCGAGATGCACCCGGAAGGTCTTGGTGCCGACGCTGTGGCCCTGCAGCAACTTCTCCTTGACATCAGGCTCACCGGCAGCCGACAGCAGGGTGGGCAACCAATCCAGGTGACTGACGATGCCAGTGAAGAGGCTGCCGGGAGCGATGCGGCCGGGCCAGCGCACCAGGGCCGGGACCCGGTAGGCGCCCTCCCAGTTGCTGTTCTTCTCGTTTCGGAACGGCGTCATGCCGGCATCCGGCCAGCTGTTCATGTGCGGACCGTTGTCGGTGCTGTACATCACGAGGGTGTCGTCGCTGATGCCCAGCTCATCGAGCAGGTTGAGCATCTCGCCGATGCACTCGTCGTGGTAGATCATCACGTCGTGGTATTCCGACTGCCAGCGACCGCTGCGGCCCACGTCCTGGGGTCTGGCGTAGGTGCGGAAGTGCATGTGGGTGGTGTTGAACCAGACGAAGAACGGCTCGCCTGAGGCGACGGCATCGCGGATGAAGCGCTTGGCCTCGACCATGAATTCGTCATCGGCGGTTTCCATGCGCTTGCGGGTCAGCGGCCCGGTGTTCTCGATGCGCTGGCTGCCGTCGGGGTTGGCCCAGCAGTGCAGCACGCCGCGGGGACCAAAGCGATCACGGAAATTGGGGAAGTCTTCGGCCGGAGGGTAATCGCGCAGCTCAGGCTCCTCCTC
>CAZWFG010000049.1:0-12023 GCA_964632245.1 uncultured Synechococcus sp.
ATCGGCGCCGGCTGGCCATGGCTCCTCGCCGGCGCCGTGGCCGCGCAATCGCAGCTGCACGGTGCGGGTCTCGCCCGGCTGCAGGGTCAAGCGGTACAGCGGGGCGGCCTTGGTGCCTTCACCGGCGGGATTGACCGCGTCCTCGCGGCGGTTCACCAGCAGCTCATGGAACGCATCCTTGACGTGGGGTTCGCTGTTCTCGCCCCAGCCCAGGCGGCGGCGGTTGCTCTCGTTGCCGGTCACCAGCACCCGTTCGGCGGCCTCGGCCGCCAGGGTGTACACGGGTTGGCATCCCCACTCGGTCACCACCTTGAGGTCATTGAACTCGGCGCGGATCTGGCTGCGGCCCGTCACCTGCTGCTGCCAATGCAATCGGGGCCGGGGTGGTGCCTTCTCGGGGCGCTGCCAGGCCCAGGTGTTGCGGAACCAGAGGGTGGGCAGCAGGCACAGGGTGCCGCTCTGGCTTGGCGAGCGGTTGCTGACGTGAATGCGGATGGCGATGTCTTCGGGGCCTTCCTTGGCGTACTCGACCTCCACGTCGTAGAAGTGCCCGCCATCAAAGACATGGGTGTCGAGCAGTTCATACTCAAACGACCCTTTCCCCCGCCGGCGATTCACTTCCACCAGGTCGTTGTAGGGATAGGCCGCCATCGGGTAGCGGTACAGGCCCCGCATGTACGAATGGGTCGGGGTGCTGTCGATGTAGTGATAGACCTCCTTGACGTCTTCGCCGTTGTTGCCGACGTTCGGTTCGCCGACATCGCCGCCGGTGAGCCCGAAGTAGCGCTCCTTGAGGATCGGATCTTGCCCGTTCCACAGCGCGATGGCGAAACAGAGCCGCTGGCCGTTGTCGCTGATGCCGAGGATGCCGTCTTCACCCCAGCGGTAGGCCCGGGAACGGGCCTGGTCATGGGAGAAATCACTCCAGGCGGTGCCGTCGGGGCTGTAGTCCTCCCGGACGGTGCCCCACTGCCGGTCGCTGAGGTACGGGCCCCAGCGCTGCCAGAACAGCTCGGGCTTGTGCTCCGCATTGGCGAGAAGCCGCAACCGTTCGGCCGTCTGGGCCAGCTGCTGCTCCAGGGGCGACAGCTGCGGATCGGTGGTGGTCATGGCGGGGGGGGCGTGGGGGACAGGGACGGATCGTCGGTGGCGGCGAGGCGTTGCCAGCAGCGCAGCACCTCGGCCACGGTCCAGGCCTGGGCGATGCAGCCCCCCGGGGCATGGGGGGCATCGCCGTCGAACACCTCGCTGAGGTTGCCGACGCCGGCATCGAGCAGGTGCTGCCCCATGGGTTCGAGCAGCCCCAGGGCCAGCTCGCGGTCGTGGTGGCAGCGCCAGTGGGCCTCGGCGTAGGGACCCAGCAGCCAGCCCCAGACGGTGCCCTGGTGGTACCGGCTGTCGCGCTGCGACGGGCCGCCTGCATAGCGGCCGGCATAGGCGCCATCGGCGGGGCTGAGGCTGCGCAGGCCGTGGGAGGTGAGCAGCTCACGCCCACACACCGCCACCAGCGACCGCTGCTGGATGGCATCAAGGCCGCTTTCGGGCAGCGACACCGCCAGGATCTGGTTCGGCCGCACCGAGGCATCGTCGCGGCGGCCATCGGCCGGGGTTTCGGCGTAGGCGTCGATGACGTCGAAGCAGCAGCCGCGGGCGGGATTCCAGAACCGCTGAAAACCGGTCCGCACCCGTTCGGCCTGCTGCCACCAGCCCTGGGCCGGCCGCCCCAGCCGTTCGCACAGCCGCGCCATGGTCACCAGCGCATTGAGCCAGAGGGCATTGATCTCGACGGGCTTGCCGCGGCGGGGGGTGATGACGCGGCCATCGGCGATGGCGTCCATCCAGGTGAGCTGCACCCCCGGCGCACCGCAGCTGAGCAGCCCATCGGCCGGATCGACGGCGATGTGAAACCGTGTGCCGACCCGGTGATGCTCAAGCACCTCGGCGAGGGTGTCGTGCAGCTGGGCCGCCAGGGCCGTGTCATCGGTGGCCGCCAGCACCTGCCGCAGGGCTTCGAAATACCAGAGGGCGGCATCGACGGTGTTGAAGTCGCCCTCCTCCAGCGGCCGGCCCACCTCGGGGAAACGGTTGGGCAGCATGCCGCGGTCGAAGGCGGCGGCGAAGCCCAGCAGCAGCTCGCGGGCCAGGTCGGGCCGGCCCGTGCTGAGGGTGAGGCCCGGCAGGCTGAGCAGCGTGTCGCGGCCCCAGTCCTGGAACCAGTGGTAGCCGGCGATGACGGTGGTGGGCGGACCGCTGGGGTCGCTGCGGCGCACCAGGAACTGATCGGCGGCCAGCACCAGCTGCGCGATCCAGCCGGGGGCCGGCGCCACCGCCGCCCCCGGCCCCAGACGCCAGCGCTCGAGCAGCTGCTGCTGACGCTGCAGGCGCCGCTGCCAGGCGGCGGCCCCATCGCGACCGGGATCAGGGCCGGGCTGGCCCGGGCCGACACAACGGGCCCGCAGGCTGACGTGCTGCCCCGGCGCCAGGGCGACGGCCAGATCCAGCACCTGCCGATGGCGGTCGCGGTCGCCCAGGCCCCGCTCACGTTCCCGCGGCAGGGCATAGGCCTCGTAGTCGACGGCCGTGAGCCGCAGGGTCGGGGCTGCCGCCCCAGGGGTTTCGGGCAGCAGCAGCAGCTCCAGGGCGGCGGGATCATCGGCGCCCCGCTGCACCAGCACCCCACCGGCGATCGCTGTGGCCTGCAGATCGTCGGGCAGGTCGCCGCCGTGGAAGCTGCGCTGGTTCACCAGCAGCCGCAGCCGCAGGGTCAGCGGTGCAGCCCCCCGCAGCAGGCCATAGCGCACCCAGGTGATGTTGTGCCCGTGCTCCATCCAGATCTGGCGTTCAACCAGCAGGTCGCCATCGCTGAACAGCCAGCGGGGCTGGCCGGCCACCAGCTCGAAGCGTTCGATCCAGCGGTCGGCCTCGGGGGCCCGGCTGCCGCCCTGCCAGAGGTTTGCCGCCATCGCCAGACGCTCATGGCCGCCGTCCTCGAGGCTGTCGTCGATGTGGCTGAGCAGCAGGCGACGGTCGCCTGGCGGGGTGATCGCCGCCACCAGCAGGCCGTGGTAGCTGCGGGTCGAGGCTCCGCTGACCGCAGCCGAGGCATAGCCGCCGAGACCATTGGTGACGAGCCATTCGCGTTCGTCGGCCAGGGCCGGATGGCGGCAGACCTCGCGGCCGAAGCCCAGGCGTGGCGTGGGGCAGGGGGTGGCGCTCATGGGGCCAGCAACCGCAGGAAGCTGAGGCTGGGGGCGAACAGGTAGGCGCCGCCTTTGAGCACCACCCAGGGCGGTGGACCACCGGCCTGGCCCACCAGGGGATCGGTGCCGGTGCCCACCCGCACGAAATGCGGGGGATTGGCCCAGCGGCTCTGCATGAACTGGAACTGGTTGGCGATGCTGGCCTGGTAACAGAGAAAGAGCAGCCCGGAACCGGTTTCGGGTTCGTCGTCGGGGCGGTCGCTGCCATAACTCACGGCCCGCCGCACCAGCCGGTGGCCACGCTCTTCGTCGTCGCTCATCCCGGCTGCGCGCACAGTGTCGCCACGGGGATTGGTCTTGCGCACATGGGCCTGGAACGGGCAACGGCGGCCGTCGGGGTCGGCGGCGAAGTTGAAGTCGTTGCAGGTCTCACCGGCCGGGTGGTCGGCTTCGCTGAGGGGCGTGCCGTCTTCGAAGCGGCCCACGAGGCGGGCTCCGGCCAGCACCGGATCCAGGCCCTGCCGCTGGGCCAGGGCTTGCACGTCCTCCCGGAAGCGGCGCACGTTCTGTTCAAGCTTGCGCAGCACCAGATAGCTCCCAAAGCTGTCGGCACCATGGCCATTGGGGTCGCGGCACAGCACCAGGTCGAGGGATGCCCGCGAATCCCAGCGTTCGAAACGATCGCCCTGGGCCCGCTGGCGGGCGATGTCATGGCTGGCGAACAGGGGCTGGCTGAGCCCGTCGATGTAGCCGAAGTGTTCGATCGCCTGGTGGCGTTCATTGCGCAGCACGAACCCGTTCTCCCGCTGCTGGATCTCGGCGCAGGCCGACAGTTCGGCGACAACCGCATCGGCCGTCTGCCAGAGGCGATCCCGGTCGTCGTCGGCCAGGCCGATCAGGGCATGGCATGGCTGGCGGTAGCCCGGGTCCCAGGCGCTCACGGGGGGATCAGCCAGGAGGCTGGCCACCGCGTCGTAGTCCATGCCCATCCGAAAGGGCACATCCGCAGGCAGCTGAACGCCACTGAACCCCAGCGCCTCATAGCCATGGCGGCTGAGGGCGATGGAGCCGAACACCGGACCTGCCTGGCCAGTGGTGCGGTAGTGCAGGGCCTCGACGAACTGGCGGGCTGCGCTGGTGACCCAGCGCTCAGCGAAGGTGGCGATCCAGCGGCGGGCGCCATCAAGACGGTCGGGGTGCCAGCGCACCAGCAGCAGCACGCTGTGGTCACGCCCATGGCTCTTGAGGATGTTGCCCTGCACGTCGGCGAGCAGGTCGGCGTAGGGGCCGGGATTGAGCCCATCGAGCCCGTCGCCGTTGCCCGGCAGGGTGGCGAGATCGTGATCGGTGAGGGGCATCAGTGGCGCTCGCCAGGCAGATCCTCTGGCGTCGAGATAGCCAGGCGGCCGGCCATGGCTGACCAGCGGTCCACAAGGCTTAAGGCTTCCATGAGAAAACTTTTCCCCGAGCCGGCAATAGGTTGGACTGACATGCACCAGCACGTGTTCCACCATGGGCGACACACCAATAAGGGCAGAGAACTACCTTGCGAAGCGTGTCAATGAACAACTGGAGTGGTACGGCAAGAAATCAAGGCAGAACAAGGCGCGTTATCAGGTTCTGCGGCTGTTGCAGATCTCGCTGGGTATTGTTGTGGGCGCCGGCGGTGTTTATGCAGAGTCCATTCCCCATGGTGCGGTGTTGCTGAGCGTCTGTGGCGCCCTCATCAGCCTGTCGGCGGCATGGGAAACAGTGTTTGATTATCAGAATAACTGGGTCCGCTATCGGCGCGTCAAAGAAGAGCTGAAACGCGAGAAGCTGCTTTACGAGAACTCCAGCGGTCCTTACCGCAATCCATCGGCGGACAACGACCCGACAGAAGCGACCTTCACCCTGTTCGTGGAACGCGTGGAGCGGCTGCTCGGTGATGAGGTGGAGGGCTGGACCAATGAGGCCAGCAAGTCGGCCATAGATCCTCCAAAATCAGCCTCAACCTGACTTTTAAGGGTGCGGGTGTCGATCCATTCGACGCGGCCGGTATGGCGCTTTACCTGACGCATCAGATGGGCCGTGCCGCCGGGACCGTCACCCTCGTTTTCCCCATTCCAGAGGGTGACAAAGCGCAGTTTGTCAATCCCATAAGCCAGAGCCGAATACAACTCCCAGTTGTTGCAGCGTGCATAGACAGCCTTCTCTTCCCCTGGGGTGCGCCCCAAGGCTTCGGGCATTTCGCGGATATGCATCTGCATGCGAGGCTCGCCATTGGGATGGCCCTTGATGGCCTTGGGCTTTCCATAGATGTCCTTAAGCATGTAGAACAGCTGTCGCCACGATTCACCATCCAGGCTGGGCAGCACTGACTTTTCAAGGAAGGTGGGTTCGTCAAAAGGCAGAAGCACATGGCAGGTGGCACCACGCTTAAGAGCCGCGTGAAGAAACAGCAGATCACCACCTGAGGCTGCCTGGGAGAAGGTGATGGTTTTTTCACTCACCTGCAGGCTGTCAAGCTTTTCAGCAATGTGGCGGGCAGCATCAGGTATCAGGGAGGGGGGGAACCTCGGTGGTTTCTTTCGATCGATGGTGTCGATGCGATGGCCACTGAACAGAATGACCTGATCCGGTTCAAATGTGTCTTGGTTGCCATCGCGATCAGGATCTAGTCGGTCAATCACCTTGGTAAGGGTGGTGATGGCGGGTTCAACCACCTCTGGCCTGAAGTCAAGGTCCCGCAAGGTCTCAAGCTGTTGGCGGCTGCTCTTGAGGGCAAAACGATTGGAATCGTGGCGTGCACAGGCGGTTCGGTAGGCCTCGGTGGCCGCTTCAGCAGTGCCGGTAAGCACCTCCAGGTCGGCGAGGGTGGCAAAGGCGAAGAAGGGATCTTCTTCGCGACGGCATGCTGCCTGGGCGGCAAAGCGCACGGCACCCGAGAGCAGCGACAGCAAGGGGTCATCGGCTGATCGCAGCTGTAGATGCACCTGCAGATGCAGCAGGGTCAGGGCATTGACACCCACGTAATGGTTGCGTGCGTCGATCTCGAAGCCACGCAGATACCCATCGATGGCCAGCTGCAGCAGTGCCTTTTCTTCAATGGCACGCTGGCGCCGCTCCAGGGGGGTGGTGGTGCCATCACGCCAGAGGCCCTCCCAGGCCTTTTTTTCGACCCGAGCTGCCAGGCCATGGGTTTCGGCAATCTGCGGATCCCGAGGCAGATCAGCCAGCAGCTTCTTGTAGTGGTCGCGGCAGCGATCAAGGGTGAAGTTCGATGTGCGGCGTCGATCGGGGCTGGCCGTGGTGGCAAGGCGCTCCAGGCACATGCCCTGCTCACGCATCAGTTCGGCCTCGCGCCCATGGTCAGATCCCTCAATGAATGGCTGGGCGCGTTCAAGCGTATCGAGGGCCATGGCAAAGCGGTCGGCTTTGCGCAAGGCCTTGCCGGCCGCCAGAAGACCCTCCCCCCGCAGGGCCGCCACGGGCCCTTCATCGGCCAGAACCAACATGTCACCCAGCAGGTTCTGGCGGCGGGCCTGCTCAAGGCGTCGTTTCCAGTCGTCAAAGGTGTCCCAGAACTCACGCACACCACCCACCTTCAGGGTCTTCCATTGCGGTTCTTCAAGGTTGGGCAGCAAGGTGTACACGGGGCTGACGATGCGGCCAGACCAGCTTTTACGGGTGCTGCTGAGCATCTCGGCCAAGCGTTTGATGTCGTCCTCAAGACTGTCGGGATCAGGCACTCCGCTGCGCAGGGAATACGAGAGTTTGCGGTCGGTGTAAATGTCGAACGCTTTGGGGGTGCGACCACCACTGATCAGCACCACGCCACGGCTGCGCAGGGCATGGCGAACACCAAGCTCGTACCACACGTTGGGGTTGTCGATGCTGATATCGGCCAGCACCAGATCGGCCAGCAGCAGCTCCTGAAACATGTCGGAGCGGATATCGCCAGCCCGCTGCTCTTGATCGGCACGGAAGGAGTTGAAACCTGCTGCCTCAAGGGCGGGGTTGATCAGGTCTTTGTAAACCCTGTTGAATTGAATCGGCCTGCCATCGGCATCAGACTTGGTGCCGAAGGGCATCACCACGAAGGCGTGGGGGCGGTTGTCCATGGGGGAGAGGGATCAGCGGTGGAAACCGACCAGGGGCTGCAGCACCAGGGGGCTGAGGCCGGCGAGGCTGGTGATCAGCTCGTCGCTGGGGGAACCGATCAGCACGACCCGCTCGGGCTTGAGCAGGGCCCGGAAACGCTCGGCGAAGCGTTCTTCGAACAGGCGGATGTGCACCATGGCCGCCGCCGAATCGGCATAGCGCTCGAAGATGTGCACGATCGAACCTGAAGGATCCACCGACCACTCATAGCCATGGGTGTCGGGCTCTTCATGCAAACACAGATGGCTCAGGTCTTCAGCCAGCTGCTGCACCTGGGGCAGGTCGTCGGGGTTGATCGTGCATTCGATCGTCCAGGTCACCAGATTGGGGCTTGGGGTAAGGGATGGGGCCATCGTTGGGGGTGCGAGTGCTGCGGCAGGTGGACGACCAGCGGGCGGCGACATCTGCCAAGGCAGTGGTCGTCTGGCGGCGGCCTGCCTCGCGGTCGTCATCATCAGCGTCCTGGCACAGGTTGGAGGCGGCCAGCCACCGGCGGGTGGGTTGTTTCTGTCCACTGCCTGAGTCATAGGTCTCCCCGGTGGCCATTGCCACCCAGCGACCCGAGGCCTGCGACACCACATGGGCGGTGCCCTCGATCACCGAGATCACGGCCCCACGGCGGTTGCCCTCAAAGGCGACTGTGGTGCGCTGGCCTTCCTGGGGCAGCAGCAGGGCATCGTCTGGACCGAGAACATTGAAACTGCAGGCCAGGGTCCCGCCGGTGAGGGGGCGCAGCAACAGCAGCAGCGACTCCCAGCCGCGATGCTGGCCCAGCTGACCGTCGCACTGGGTGAAGGCCACAGACTCCGGGGTCCACTCCCCCGGCCGCACTTCGCTCACCACACCGCAGGAGCCACCGGCACCGGCTGCGGCGTCGCAGTCCGCCAGGGCCTGCTCGCAGGGTGGTGCTGCGGCGCCCCCCAGCAGACCAAGGGGGGTGACGGTCGCTGCCGTGCGGGCCACTGCGCCGCTGGCGTTTGTGGCGCTGCAGGCAGAGAAGAAGGATCCAGGCGACAGGTAACCCTGGGCGAGCAGCGGCCCCGCTGCGGCGATGGATGGTCCGTCAACGCGTGTCGGCAACACCCCTGCCGAGCGGCTACCACCACCGCGGATCACCACCCCCGGCGGTGAGCAACCCCGCTGGCCAGCGCCCGACCAGGAGATGAATCCATCCCCCGTGAACACACAGGGCAGCTGCCAGGTGGTGCGGCGGGCCGACCCCACCAGCCGGGCCTCCATGGCCGATGGAATGGCGGTGAGTTCGGCCCAGGAGCGGCTGCGGGCCGGCACCTCGATTTCGACTCGGTCATTGATGGTTTCCCCAGCCCTGAGCGGCACCGGGAACTGCCGCGGCCGTTTGAGCAGGATGTCGGTGCCCGCCGAGGCGGCGGTGACCTCGGCACCACGCACTGGCACTGCCGGGGCCGGGGCTGCACCGGCCAGCAGCATGGCCAGGCAGAGACCTGTCATGGGCCGACATCGGCACTGAACCGAGGCGGGCGGAGCAGTCATGGATGTGGTGCGGTAACGGTTCGGCAGGTCTCGTCGCGGTCCTGCGCATAGGTGGTGCCTAGCTCGAAGATCCAGAACGCCAGGGGATGGGTGGTCATCTTTTCGGATTCGCCACCCGTCAGATCCCCATTGGCGCGAATGCCAGGGCAACCGGCCGCAGGCTGGTCGACATCCGCGAACAGATGGCAACGGGGCTCGACGGCACGCCAACGGTCGATGATCTCGCGGAACAGCTCACACGGAATCATCCAGGCTTCCTGGTGGTCGTCGATGAGACCATTGCCGCTCGGGTCGGCACCGGCGGCCCTGGGGTCATAAACGATGGCGGCGGTGAGTCGCAGGGCTCCGGGCGTGAAGCGCTGATGCATGGCGCTGTAGTCGTCGATCACCTCTGTGCGGGGCCCGCCGAATCCACCGCGGCGGTGTCCTGCCGCCAGCTCTGCCGAGAGCTGCGGCAGGGCCAGGGGGGCCGATGCCTTGCGCAACAGGGTCACCACCTGGCGTTCGGATGTGCAGAAGGTGTCGGCGTCGGCCATGGTGCCCCCACAGACCGGCAGCCGGTTGGGATCGGCGGCCTGCAGCACCTGCCAGCGGTGGCTGTTCAGGGCCTCCAGCGCTGCGCCGATGAGCCATGGCGGGGCAAACGGGGCCTGGGCGAACAAGGCCAGGGTGCGGGCCTTAACCAGGGGGTTGAGGGCCACGAGGGCCAGCAGGGTGAGGCCGGCAGCGGCGGCCCCCCAGCGCAGGCGGCGCTGCAGCTGCTGGCGCTGGCTGGCCTGGATGTAGCGGCGCAGGTGGGGGGCGATGGCGGCGGGACGTTCGGCGAGCCAGCTGCGGGCCCGCCGCAGACGGGTGGGCTGCAGGCAGGCTTCGGCGCGCAGGGCGGCGGTGGGGGCCTGCTGCCAACGCTGCTGTTCACGGCTGAGCTCGTCGCAGAAGGCCACGAATTCGCGGTTGTCGTCGAGCCAGCCGCGCAGCAGCGACCAGGTGCGCAGCAGCGATTCGTGGGCCAGCTCGACGGTGGCGTCGGCGTCGCTCTCGCCACGACGCACCAGCAGACGGCGGGCCACCAGTGCTTCGAGCAGGGGCCGGGCCGCGTCGGGCAGGTCGGCCCAGCGGGCCGGCCGTCGGCTGTAGCCCTGGTCATGAAGGCGCACCAGCTGGCCCACGAACGCATCCCGCAGGGCGCTGCGGTTGGCCTCGCTCTTCAGGGGACCCTCGAGGGCCTCGGCTGCGACCCGTTCGGCGGCCCCGTCGAGGCCCCCGAAGGCGCGGTAGTGCTGCAGGCTGAACCGGCCGTCGCGGCCATGGAGCTGCCACAGCTGCTGCAGGGTGAGGGCCAGCAGGGGCAACGCCTCACCGCTGCGGGTGTCGTCGGCCATGCGCAGGCTGAGGCCGGGTTCGAGGCTGAGGCCGACCCGGGCGGCGGGCCCTTCGATCACCTGCACGATGCCGTCGCTGGCCATCGGATTGAGCAGCATCTGATCGGCGCGTTGGGCCAGCTGGGCGGGATGCAGCTGCAGGGCCCCGAGGCAATCGGAGCGCAGGGTGACGACCAGCAGCAGCCGTCCGTCGCTGCTGCGGACCAGGGCTTCGAGCAGGGCGAGAAAGCCGTCGGCGGCGGTGCTGAACAGGTACTCCTCAAACTGATCGAGGGGCACCACGACGCTGGCGTCGGGATGGCCGCTGTGGTGCCGCAGGTGCGTGAACCAGGCGCGCAGTTGTTCGGCGCTGCAGGGGTTCGGCAATGGCGGCAAACCATGGCGGACGGCGCCACGACCCAGGGTGTGCAGCAGTTCGGTGAGGGGTTCATCGGCACCGGGCCGGCAGGGGTCGATCACCAGCCAGGTGGCGGGATCCAGCCGCAGCTGGGGCAGCAGGCCAGCCCGCAGCAGCGACGACTTGCCACAGCCCGATGCACCCAGCAGCAGCAGCAGGCCACGACCGGCCTGGCGCAGGCTGCGCAGGCGCCGCTGCAGTTCTTCGAGCTCGGTGTCACGGCCGAAGAACAGGGCGGCATCGGCCTCCTGACAGGGCTCCAGCCCTGGATAGGGGGGGCGCTGGCTGTCGAGGGGCAACCGGTCGCGGCCCTGCAGCAGCTGGGCGAGGGCCAGGGCGAGACGTTGCAGCCCCTCGTCGGCATCGCCCGCCAGGTTGATGGCCTGCAGATGTAGGGCCAGCCGCGGCAGGGGTGCCTCGGCAATCTGCAGGGGCACCAGCGGTTTGCAGAGGTCGGTGGCGATCGCCAGTTCTGAGAGGCACCACTCGGATGCCAGGTAATGGGGGCTGCAGAGGGCCAGCACCAGCTGGCTGCTGTGCAGCTTGCGGTAGATGGTGTCGCGCCATTGGCTGCCACCGCCGATGCCGTCTTCGGGATCAACATCCAGAAACGGTTCGTGCTCCCGCTCCTTCAACCAGGCGGCCAGGCGCCGAGCCCAGGCGGAGTCGCGACTGCTGTGGCTGATGAAGATCGCCGCCATGACCCAGGTTCGCTTCAGCGGCGCCGAAACACAACGTCGAGGTCAGCCACGAGGGTGTCGCGACCCAGCAGGGTGGCGAGCCGGCAGGCCTGGGCGTGCATCGATTCGATCTGGCGGGGCTGTGGTGGCGGGGTGACGGCCAGGGCCGATCGGTAGCCGGCGAGGGCGGCGGCACCGTCGGCCAGCAGCAGCTGGGCTTCGGCGGCGGTGCCCAGGCTCCAGAAGTCGTCTGGGGCGTGGCGGCAATGGTCCAGCACCTGGCGGGCCATGGCCTCCGCTGGTGCGCCGGCGGCCATGGCGGTCTGCAGAAAGCAGAGGTTGATGCCGTGGTACAGGGCCTGGCGGTGGTCGGCGGCGGCGACGGCGGTGTCATAGGCCTGCTGGTACAGGGCCAGGGCCCGTTGGCCATCGACCTGGCGCCCTTCGCGCAACCAGCGCCGTTTGAGCCGACCGGCCAGCACGCCACGGGCATCGGTGCCGCGGGCGGCGGCGGGCTCGAGCACCGCCAGGGCATCGTCGCTGCGGCCCAGGCTTTCGAGGGCCAGGGCCAGCTGCACCAGGTGGTGATCATCGAGCTCGGCGGCATGGGGTTGCAGCAGATCGACCGCCCGCTGGAACTCGAGTTGTTGTGTGGCCACCCGGGCGGCATTCCATGGGCCGGCCGGTGCGGCATCCCCCTGAATTGTTG
>CAZWFG010000050.1:0-11808 GCA_964632245.1 uncultured Synechococcus sp.
CTGATCGGCCCCCGCACCCGCGCGATCGCCGTGGTGCATCTCAACGGCTGGCCCGCCCCCCTGGCGGCACTGGCAGACCTGGCCCGGGCCCATGGACTCGGGCTGGTGGAGGACTGCGCCCAGGCCCACGGGGCCGGCTGGCTGGAGGACGGCACCTGGCGCCCGGTGGGTTCGGTCGGGGCGGTGGCCGCCTGGAGCTTCTGCCAGGACAAGATCATCAGCACCGGCGGCGAGGGGGGCATGGTCACCACCGGCCGCGACGATCTGCACGACCGGATCTGGTCCCTGCGGGACCATGGCAAGACCCTCGAGGCCCTGCAGCGGGGCGACCATCCCGCCGGCTTCCGCTGGCTCCACGACCGCTTCGGCAGCAACTTCAGGCTCACCGAGATGCAGAGCGCCATCGGTCGGGTGCAGCTGCGGCGCCTGCCGGCCTGGCGGGCCTGCCGCCAGCGTCAGGCGGCCCTGCTCAGCGGGGCCCTGGCGGACCTGGCGGCGGTGCGGGTGCCGATGCCGCCGCCGCAGCTGGAGCACGCCTGGTACCGCTTCCATGCCTTCGTGCGGCCCGAGGCCCTGGCGGCCGGCTGGAGCCGCGATCGGATCCTCGCCGAACTGGGGGCCCTCGGCCTGCCGTCCCTGACGGGGTCGTGCAGCGAGATCTACCGCGAGCGCAGCTTCGTCGCGGCGGGTCTGGCTCCAGCGCAGCCCCTGCCCGTGGCCCGCCAGCTGGGGGAGACGAGCCTGATGCTGCCGCTGGCGCCGACCCTTCCCGATGCGGAGCTGGAGCGCTGGATCACCGGACTGCGCCAGGTGCTCGGCGCCGCTGCCGCCTGAGGGGCCACTGGCACATCCCAGCGGTCAGTCGGCGGCACCCTGCATAGGGTCGGCCCCATGGCCCCCCGACTGCGCCCGCGGCTGCTCGTGCTTCTGGCCCTCGACGCTGCCCTCACCGCCCTGGCGGTCTGGGGTGCCTTCGCCCTGAGGCTGAACCTGCCCCTGCCGCTCCATTTTCTGGCCCAGTTGCCCTGGCTGCTGCTGGTGGCCGAAGCCGTCACCCTGCCGTGGCTGCTGGCCAGCGGCTGGTACCGGGGCCTCACCCGGGCCTCCGGCAGCCGCACCCTCTACGACCTGCTGCCCCGGTCGCTGGTGGCGGTGCTGCTGCTGCTCTTCGTCATCACGCTGGCGGGAATGCCGTTACCCCCCCGGTCGTTCTGGCCGTTGCTCTGGCTGCTGCTCAGCGGACTGCTGGTGGGCAGCCGCATCCTGCTGCGGGACCTGGGCCGCCAGGCCACCCTGCCGGCCCTGGCGGTGCGGCCGGCGACGGTGATCTACGGCGCCGGCGCCGCCGGCCAGCGGCTGGCCCGCGAGCTGCTGCGGGAGGGGCGGGTGCGGCTGGTGGCCGTGCTGGACGACGATCCCCGCCTGTGGGGGCGGTCGATCGAAGGGGTGGTGATTGCGGCTCCCTCGCGTCTGCCCTCCCTGGTCCAGCGCCATGGGTTGCTGCAGGCCCTGCTGGCCCTGCCGTCGCTGCCCCGCACCCGCCGGCTGGCGATCGCCGCCGGCCTGCGCCGCCAGGGCCTGCAGGTGCTGACGGTCCCCTCCCTGGCCGACCTGGCGGCGGGCCGCCTGCAGCTCACCGAACTCCGGCCGCTCTCCCTCGAGGAGCTGCTCGGCCGCGAACCGGGTCAGCCCCTGCCTGGTCTGTTGGCCGAGGCCGTCGCTGACCGCTGTGTGCTGGTGACCGGTGCCGGTGGCTCCATCGGTTCCGAACTCTGCCGCGAAGCCCTCAGGGCCGGCGCCCGCCGGCTGGTGCTGGTGGAGCGCAGCGAGGCTGCCCTCTATCTGATTCAGCAACGCATCGTTGATGACGGGGACGGCGACCGCACCCTGGCGGTTTTGCTCGATGCCTGCGACGCCAGGGCGCTCACCGACCTCTGCCGCCGTCAACGGGTGGAGGTGCTGGTGCATGCCGCCGCCTACAAGCATGTGCCCCTCGTCGAGGGCAACCCCTGCAGCGGGCTGAGCAACAACATCCGCTGCACCCAGGCGGCCCTGGCGGCGGCCCGGGCGGCGGCGCTGCAGCGCTTCGTGCTGGTCTCCAGCGACAAGGCCGTGCGACCCACCAACGTGATGGGGGCCAGCAAGCGCATCTGCGAACAGCTGGTGCAGTGCGATGCCGCCAGGGGGCATGGTCCCGTCTGCGCGATCGTGCGGTTCGGCAATGTGCTGGGTTCCTCGGGGTCGGTGGTGCCCCGGTTCCGGGCGCAGATCGAGGCCGGCGGTCCCGTCACGGTCACCCACCCCGAGGTGACCCGTTATTTCATGACCGTTGCCGAGGCGGTGCAGCTGGTGCTGCAGGCCGCCGGTCTCGCCAGGGGTGGTGAGGTGTTCGTGCTCGACATGGGGGAGCCCGTGCGCATCGTCGATCTCGCCCGGCAGATGATCCTCCTGTCGGGCTGCACCCTGCGGGATGCCGACCATCCCGATGGCGAGATCGCGATCCGGTTCACCGGTCTGCGCTCGGGTGAAAAACTGCGCGAAGAACTGCTGATCTCACCCGACGACGAACCCACCCTCCATCCCCGGATCCGTCGGGCCCGGGAGGGGGGCCTGTCGGCCGAACGGCTGCTGCCCGCCGTCGCCCGCCTGCTGGATCACCTCCACCACGGTGAGCAGGGCCAGGCTCTGGCTCTGCTGAAGACCCTCGTGCCCGACTACGCCCCCGCGGCCACCGTCCACGCCCTGCCCTCGCGGCCGCGGGCCCACATCACCCCTCGAGCCACCGCCTGAACCGTTCGCGCAGGTCTGTGCTCGCACCTGCCGGGGCAGCACTGGTGTAGTAGCGATAGGTGGGGTGGCGGTCGGCGTCGCTGGCCGACGGTCGCTGGCGGTTGGTGATCAGACCCAGCACCGAGGCCCGGGCTTCCTGCAGCCGCTCCAGAGCGGCCTGCGACCGGTGTCGCGGCACCTGGCCCAGGCTCACCAGCAGCATCACGCCATCCAGGTGTCCGGCCAGCAGCGAGGTGTCGGCAAGGCCGAGCACCGGCGGCAGGTCGTAGAGCACCACATCGAAGAGTGCGCTGTCGGCCAGGCGGTGCACAAGGGCCGGCAGGGCCGCTGACCCCAGCAGCCTTGGCGGATCCTGCGGCAGCGGTCCGGCCGCCAGCAGGGCGAGGGCATCCAGCCCGGGCACCGGTTGCAGCACCTGGAACAGATCGGGCGGCTCGGCCCCCAGCAGGGTGGTGAGACCGCGGCTGTTGCTCAGGCCGAGCCGCTGGTGCAACTGCGGCCGCCGCAGGTCGGCATCCACCAGCAGCACGCGCTGGCCCAGTTCCGCCAGGGTGCGGGCCAGCAGCAACGACACATGGCTCTTGCCTTCGGCCGGCAGGGCGCTGGTGATTCCCAGGCAGCGCCGGCTGCCGGCCCCATCGAGAAAACGCAGGCTGGAGGCCAGTTCCCGCAGGGCTTCCTGCTGCGCAAACGCCTCGGCGTCCTGGTGGTTGCCGGTGCCCTGGCAGGGAACGTGGCCCAGCAGTGGCAGGGCCAGCGCCCTTCGGGCCTCCTCGGGGTCCTGCAGGGCGGTGTCGAGGCGATCGCGCACCAGGGCGGCCCCGGCTCCGGCCACCAGCCCCAGGGCCAGGCTCTGCAGCAGGCCCCGCGACAGCTTCGGTTCCACGGGGTCGGGGTTGACCACCGCCGGCACGATCACCTTCCAGGGCATGTTCTTCTGGGCGATCTCGAGCTGGAACTGTTCGCGGGTGCGCAGGTAGCTCTCGACGTTTCCCTGGGCCACCCGCAGGCGCTGGTTGATCGATTCGTAGGCGCGCAGCAGGGATGGCAGTCGCCGGAATTCGACGGCCAGCTGCTGCTGCTGATCGATGCTGGCCCGCAGGGCCTGGGCGTTCAGCCGCAACGAGGTGTCGAGGGCCTGCAGCTCCTTGCGGTGCACCAGCGGCCTCAGCTGATCGCGGGTGGCCATCAGGCTGCGCACCTGCAGGCTGTCGTCGCGGAACTGGGCACGGGTCTCCGCCAGCTGCTGTTCCACCTTTGTGAGCTGGTCCAGCAGGGGCTGGTTGTCGAGGCCCACGCCCCCGTTGCCGCTGCGGTTGCCGTCGGTGGAACTGTCAATGAACGCGCGGGCGGTCAGATTTCCCCGCCGCACCTGCTCGCGCAGTTCCAGCAGCCTGGCCTGGTCGGCCTGCAGGGCAATGGCGCGGTTGCGCACCGCTTCGAGCTGGCCGCGCAGGGTCGTCGCTTCCTGTTCCGGCTGGATGACGCCATGGACAGTGCGGAACCGCTCCAGTTCCTGTTGCAGCCGATCACTCTTCTGCTGCAGCACCGGCGCCTGCTGGTCCAGGAAACGCACCCCCTGGGCCAGCTTCGCCCGCCGTTGCTCGAGCGCCCAGCCCAGCATCTGCTGCTGGGCCAGGCCCAGGGTCAGTTGCAGCACCTGGGGGTCCCGGCCCACCGCCTGCACCCCCAGGACGCCGCTGGCCAGGATCGGTGTCTTCTGGTCAGGGTCGGCGGCCTGGAGGGTGACCTTCACGGTCGGCAGTTCAGTGATGCCACGGGCCCGCAGGGCGTCGTCCACCGGGCCCAGCACCGCCGGGCTCTGCAACACCCGGATCAGGGTCGGCACATCGTTGCGCATGGCGTTGCGGGCCAGGGCCTCCAGGGAGGTTCCTCCCCCTTCGGACACAGGGGCCGCGGCGCCGGCCTCATTCACCGGATCGGCAATCAAAAGTGTGAAGCCCCCCTGGTACAGGGGCGACACGAGCCGACGCTGGAGGGTCACCAGGCCCCCCAGAAGGGTGACGGCTCCAGCGGTCAGCAGGGCCGTGGTGCGCCGGCGATGCAGAACCCGCACCAGGCGCACCAGGGAGGAATCCCGGGGGTGGCGGTCGCCGGCCGCCTGGTCGACGCTGCCACCATCCACCAGCACCACCGGGGGAAGAGCCGGGCTGGGGGGCCTGGTCTGCGGCAGGGTCTCGGCAGCCATGGGCGCGACCCTATCCAGGGTCACCGGGATGGAGGGCGGGCGGCAGACACTTCCCCCGGCGGAGGTTGGCCCGGTGGCCATGCCAGCACCTGGCCGAGGGCCGCAACGGCGGCTGGCGTCCCCGCCACCCACAGGCAGTGGTGCGCCGGTCGGGGGCGCAGTCCGGCGAGCCAGCCGAGCTGTTGCCATCGCCCCCATGGCGCCGCCGGGCGCCCGGCGGCCAGGCAGCGTCCCGGCCCACCGGCATGGCCAAGGCTCCTGTTCACATCGTTGAGCGGCAGCGCCACGCTCCGCCCGCGGGAGGCCAGCACCAGCTCCCGCACCTTCAGCCAGTCCGCCGCCCCGCCCCGGTAATCGGCCGCCTGCCCGAGCAGCACCCCTGCGGGCAGGGACGGAGCCTGGCTGGCGGCCTGGCGGTGGAGGGTGCCGGCCGGAACGGTCAGCTCTGTCGGCAGGGCGAGGGGCACCCCCGGGTCCACGCCACGGAGGGTGCTGTCAATGGCCACGGCGCTGCCCCAGGCCAGCAGCATCAGCAGCACGCAGTGGCGAGCCTGCACGACGGTCATGACTGCCGCAGGCTCCATTCGGTCAGGGCCAGGTAGCTGGCCACCAGCAGGGCGAGGCTGGCCATGGCGAACAGATGAGACCCGCTGCCGTCGTGCCAGAAGACGAAGGCCTCGGCGGGGGTCAGGGCCAGCACCGCCACCCGCAGGCCGTTGATCACGAAGGCTGCACCCAGGCTGAACCCCGCCAGCAGCAGCAGACCGCGGCCGCGGTGGCGTTGCAGGCAGGGCACCGGAAAGAGCAGCACCAGCAGCACCAGGCCCGCCAGGCAAAGGCTCAGGGTCTCGGCGCCGGTGCAGCTGGCCCCCACCAGCAATGTGCGATCCGGCAGACGCACCGCCGGCCCCTCGGCCAGGGCCGAGCCCCCCCCGAGCCAGACGAGAAAGGCCGCCAGTTCGGCGGTGGTCCGGGCCAGCGGCAGCAGGGGCAGCAGCCGGTTGAGCAGCAGCTGCAGGGGCAGCAGCAGGCCCATGGCCACCAGATCGACCATGGTCCGCGACCGCAGCGGCACGCCGCCGACCAGCCCCAGGGATGGCAGCACCGCCAGCGGCAGCAGATGCAGCAGCGGGTCGTACAACCGCGCGGTGGTTGTGAGCACCAGCAGGCCCCAGATCAGCCCCGGCAGCCCCAGGATCCAGGCCCGCCGATGCATCCCGCCCTGTCCCTCGGCATCCGCCAGCAGCAGCGCCCCCCCGATCCAGCTGAGGCTGGCCATCAGCGCCACGGTTTCGAGGCGGCCCCCCGAACGCCAGTACAGGGTCAGCTGGGCCGAGGCGATGGTCCCCAGCAGCAGCAGGGGCAGCGTCATGGCCTCCGGGCCGGGGCACGCCAGATCAGCGCAGCCAGCAGATGAAAGCCGGCGAGCACCAGGCCGCTCAGCAGCAGCCGCAGCATCTGGCGCAGCAGCCGGGCATTGGTGTCGGCCCCCCGGCGCCGGGCCGCCTCGGCCAGGGCTGCGGCATCCCGGTCGATCCGGGCCAGCAGCAACGGCCGGTCCTGGCTCAGATCACCCGTCAGGCCCTGGGCCAGCTGGGGCTGGTTCCGCAGCAGTGCCCCCAGGGCGCGTGGGTCCGGCGCCGTCTGCACCGAGCGGCGCAGCTCCTGCAGCAGGGTGCGGCCGCCGGCGAGCTGCCCCTGCAGCTGGGCCATCCCCTGGCTGCGGATCCTGAGCCCGACGGGCAGCACGCTCAGCGCCAGGGCCAGATACACCAGGGCCGCTGCCCCGAGCAGGGCCGGGGCCAGGGTCCCCAGGCGCTGCTCCCAGGCGGCGGGGCGGCTGTCCCCCCCCAGGCCCAGGTGGAACGCCACCACACCCACCGCCACCGGACCGCCCCCCTCGATGGCCTGGGCCAGCAGCCCGAAGGCCGCGTTGGGGTCGTTGATCGGCAGGGGCAGCAGGCTGCCTCCGAGCCCCAGCAGGTACAGGCTCAGCAGGGTGTAGCTGAGCAGTCGGGCCAGGGAGCGGCCGCGGCCAGCGGGGAAAGCCGTCGTCATGGGCGGAGGCTATCCCTTGCACGACTGGCACGTGCCCCCTGCCGACCGCTCCTTCCCGTGGAACAATCGGCGCGCTGGAGGTCGTCATGCCTGCCACCTCTGTCGCTTTGCCGCTGCTGCTGGCTGCCCTGCCCGCCGGCATCGCCCCCGAAGTCAGCGATCAGTACATCCTCGGGGCCGGCGATGCCCTCGACCTGCAGCTCCACGATGCCCGCAGCTATTCGGGTCCCCTGGATGTGCTCAGCGACGGCACCGCGGCCCTGCCCCTGGTGGGCACCGTCATGCTCGAAGGCTTCACCCTGCCCCAGGCCACGGCCCATCTGACCCGGCTGTACGGCCGCCAGCTGCGGCGGCCCGAGCTCACCCTGCGGCTGGTTCGTCCCCGGCCGGTGCGGGTTTCCCTGGTCGGCGAGGTGACCACCCCCGGCCTGTATTCAATGGCCCCCGGCAACAGCGCCTCCAGTGCGGACGCGTCGCGGACGGTGGGCACCGCCGCCTTCGGTCCCGCCACCCTGGTGGACGCGATTCAGAAGGCCGGCGGTGTCACGGTGAATGCGAACCTTCGCGACGTCGCCGTCCGTCGGCGTCTGCCGGGCCGTGGCGACAGCTACAAAATGGCGCGGTTTGATCTGCTTTCGCTGGTGCGGGATGGGGATCAGATCAACAACCCGCTGCTGTTCGATGGCGACATCGTGCGGGTGGGTCGTGTGGCCCAGCCGGATGCCGTCGCCACCGAGGTGGCGGCCAACAATCTCTCTCCCCGGCAGATCAGGGTCAATGTGATGGGCGAGGTCAACAATCCCGGCCGTCAGGAGCTGCCCGCCGGCACACCACTGGTGCAGGCGCTGCTCGCCGCCGGAGGACCCCGCGACATGCGGGCCGACCAGGGCTCCGTTCAGCTGGTGCGGCTCAACCGCAACGGCAGCGTCACGCGCCAGAGCTTCCGGCTGTCCCTCGATGAACCCGTCTCGAGCCAGGCCAACCCACCCCTCAGGGATGGCGACACCATCGTGGTCAATCGCAGCGCCCTGGGGCGGGCCACCGATGCCGTCGGAGGGGCCATGCGCACCCTCGGGGGCCTGGTCAATGGCCTCACCCTCTTTCAGCTGCTGAAGTGATCGTGAACGACACCCGCCTGCTGCTGCTGGTCATCGGCCCCAATCTGGCCCTCTGGGGTGCTTTGTTCGGAGGGGCGAGCCGTCCGCCGGGGTCAGGGGTCCAGGCCATGGCTTCCGAGCCGGCGGTGGAACCGTTGGCCATGCTGCCCGCGCCGGCAGCGATCAGCCCCATCACCCCGCCGCGTCCGCCAGCGGTGGTGCCCGTGCACCGTCCTCGCCAGTTGCGGGTCTTCCAGCCCCCTGCTCCGCCGCTGCCCTCCAGGCCGACCGTCCGCGAGGCGGTGAAGCCGGTCTCCACGCCCGTGGTTGTCTCGGCGCCTCCACCAGCCCAGGTACCACTGCCTGCCAGTCCGGAGGCCGAACCCGCAGCGACCCTTGCCACGGACCATCCCCCTGATCCCGACGTGGCGACGCCTGCTGCGGTTTCCCCCAGCACCCTCGATCTGCAGGAGGCCGTGGTGCGGGCCAGGGCCCTGCTCCCCGAGTCCCTCGACGCCCCCTCCCCCCTGCCATGAGATTCGCCCTGCGCCTGCCACCCCTGCTGCTGCTGCTGGCGTCGCTGACCCCGCCGCCGGTCCGTGCCGTCGAATGGCAGGTCGCCCCCTCCCCCCGCAGCACCGTGGCCTGGCAGGAGCAGACCCCGGTGGCCGAGCCACGGGCCCGTTGGCAGGCGCCATCACAGCAGGCCTGGACCCCGCCCCAGTCCCTCCAGGTGGATCCAGCCCCGGCTCCTGAGGTTGCTCCCAGCCCCGAACCGGCGCCTGCGGCGGTGGTGCCCGAGGCCCAGCCCCGTCGCCGCCTGGTGGTCCGGGGTCTTGCCCGGGACGTCACCGTCAACGGCCGTGTTTACCCCGCCGCGGTGTTCCAGGTGCCCAATGGCTTTGCCCAGGACCCGCGCCTGTGGGGGTCGGTCACCGCGGTGGGCATCAGCCGCACCCGCCCCTGCTCAAAAGACAATCTCGACTGCGCCGATGCCCAGGCCTACGTGGATGTGACGCCCCTTCGGGTGGGGCCTGCCAGCCTGGCCCTGCAGTGGGGTGTTCAGAGCCTCAGCAGCCGCAACGAAGGCACGCCGGCCTTCTCGGGCCAGCACCTGGGCTTCCGTGCGGCCGTCAATCTCGGTCCCACGACGGGCCTGGCGATCGGCGGTGAGCAGGTGGTGCAGTTCGACGACAAGATCGATCTCGGCCGCGACTTCTACGCGGTTGTGTCCCAGGCGGTGCCGTTGGGCGCGGGTGAGCGGCCGCCGTTGCTGGTGGCCACGGCCGGTGTCGGCTCCGATCTCTACGGGTTCAAGGGCAATGGCTGGCTGGGCCGCACCAGTTGCGGTGGCTCCCGTGCCATCACCAGCACCAATTACCCCAGCGGCAGCGACTGCACCTGGGGGCCCATCGGTTCCGTCGCGCTGTTTCTCAACGACCGCATCTCGATCGGCAGCGAGTGGTTCGGCTATGGGTTCACGGCTGGTCTGGCCGTCAAGCCCTTCGCCGACTGGCCCCTCACGCTGTCGGTGCTGGCCACGGACTTTCTTGGCAACACGCCGGGTTACATCCAGGATGACTGTCCCGATCGCACCTGCCGGACCCGTCTGTATGGACGCCTGACCCAGTCGTTCTGAGCCGCAGCGGCCATTGCAGCACGCGCGTCTCATCAGACTTGTGCGAATCCCCTGGGATTGTCCACATGCAGTGGTCAGCCCCCCTTCATCTCCCTATGTTATGGGAAATAGTGATTAAAGGGTCAAGGGTAATGCGTCCAACCTGTCTTGCTGTTGGATTCATTTTTGCAGCCGCGGCTCTGCCGGCCATGGCCGTTGATCCCGTTGCGGTCAGCGATGGTGCCGATCGCTTCGCCATCCAGCTGGGCCGCAGCGCCCAGGGCATCAAAGGTCCGATCCGCATTCTCGAACGCGGCGAAGACGGCACCCTCAGCACCGTCGAGACGATGGAGGCGGCCGATTCCCAGCGGGTGCAGCTCCTTGATTCCGGCAGGCTTCTCGAGGTACGGCCCAGTCAGCCCATCCCGCCTGGAAGCACCTGGGTGGTCGACCTCACCGGGGTCTGTGACTGCCGCCCTTACACCCCGGCACCGCCGGTTCGTGGCCTCTGGAAATCCTCCACCGGCTCGGTGCCGGCCAGCCCAAAAGCACCGGTCCGCATCGTCCAGGCCTGTACCTGTGATTCCCTGGTGCCGATCAGCCCCCTGGCGTTCAGTGCTCCGGCCGCAGCTCCGGTGGCGGCTGCCGCCGCGGCCGGTTCGAGCCTTGGTTGGATCATCCTCGGGGCCGCAGCCGTGGTCGGCACCGTGGTCGGCATTACCACGATTGGTGGCGGTGGTGGTGGTGGTGGCAAAACGCCCCGCTTTCCTCCTCTGACCACCACGTCACGCTGAACATCTCAACCGTCATGCTGAGGAAACTCTGATCAAGCCACTCGTCGCCATGGCGCCCAGTCTCATTCTCATTGGCGAGACGACCATGGGCTGATTGGGCCCTGGTTTTCGCTTCTCCAGTCATAAACGACTTGTTTTTGCCAGTTTTCAAGGTGTAGGCAGGCTGATTTATTGATTATTGGCACCGTTTGGGCACATTTACCCTGTCGATTACGCATTGCAAGGACAGCGCTCGCGCACCATCCACAGATTGGCAAGAACAAACAG
The DNA here is from genome assembly GCA_964632245.1 of uncultured Synechococcus sp. Taxonomy (GTDB): domain Bacteria; phylum Cyanobacteriota; class Cyanobacteriia; order PCC-6307; family Cyanobiaceae; genus CAIQIA01. The sequence goes on from CAZWFG010000050.1 coordinate 10,834, forward strand.
CATCTTGAGTTTGAGGTCGTTCTTCTTGATGCCTCGGTAGGAGACCTTCCGGAATCCGAACTGGCATTTGATGATCCGGAATGGATGCTCCACCTTTGCTCTCAGATGGGCTTTGGCACTCTCCAGCAGATCCAGCAATCGTCCTTCTGGGGTATCCGGTAGAACCCGGCGCTGACCAGGCTTCATCGCGATGCGCATCTGGGCGCCGCAGTCTTTGAACGCATCGCGCTTCTCAATCCCAATGTGACCCGAGTCGCCGTAGATCACCCGTTCCTCGCCATGGACCCGATCGGCTGCTGTGTTCAGCTCATGCACGTTCGCTGCCGTGCTCACCACCGAATGGACCAGGCCCGAGTCGGCGTCGACACCGATGTGGCAACGCATACCAAAGAACCACTGGTTGCCCTTGGCCACAGAGTGCATCTCGGGATCCCGCTCCCCCTGCTTGTTCTTGGTTGAGCTCGGTGCGTTGATGATGGTCGCATCGAGGATCGTCCCCTGCTTGAGCAGCAGGCCCTGTTCGATCAGGCTCTGGTTCACGCGCTCGAGGAGCTGCTCAGCAATCCGGTGCTCTTCCAGCAGGTGCCGGAAGTTGAGGATCGTGGTCTCATCAGGGATCCGGCCATCGATCATGTCGATCCCCGCAAAGCGGCGAAAGCAGGGGGTGTCGATCAGCATCTCCTCCATCAGAGGATCGGAGAGCGTGAACCATTGCTGCAGCAGATGAATCCGCAGCATCAGCTCCAGCGGAAATGGCGGCCGGCCGCCCTTGGCAGACGGCTGGTGGTAGACGGGACGAATCAGGGAGAGAAAAAGATCCCACGGCAGCGTGGCCTCCATCTGTTCAAGAAAGATCTGCCGCCGCGTCTTCTTCTTGGCGTAGGTCTGCTCGTAATCCGCAAAACCCAACTGGAGGGTGATCCCCATCCGTTTCCAGTCTCAAGCTGAGATCTGGAGGTGTTCTATCGGGTTTTT
>CAZWFG010000051.1:0-11439 GCA_964632245.1 uncultured Synechococcus sp.
GGCCCGGCTGCACGTGATCGGCAAAGACATCCTGCGCTTCCACGCCGTCTACTGGCCCGCCATGTGTCTGTCGGCCGGCATCGACCCCCCTGAAGCCGTCTTCGGCCATGGGTTCCTCACCCGTGAGGGGCAGAAGATGGGCAAGTCCCTCGGCAACACCCTCGATCCACAACGGGTGCTGGCCCTTTGCGGCAGCACCCCCCTGCGTTGGTACCTGCTCCGCGACATCCGCTTCGGCGACGATGGCGACATCCAGCAGCAGCGGCTCCTCGATCTGGTCAACAACGACCTCGCCAACACCATCGGCAACCTGCTCAATCGCACCATTTCGATGGCCCGCCGCTGGTTTGACGGGGTGCCCAGCCCAGCGCTGACACCGGGGCTGGACCATGCCCTGGCCCAGCAGGCAACCCGGGCCGTGGCCGCCGTCGATGGTCATTACGACCAGCTGGCCTTTGATCGCGCCGCCGCCGACGCCCTTGAGCTTGCGGCGGCGGCCAATGCGTATCTCAGTGAAACCGCCCCCTGGACGGCGATCAAGACGCCGGAGCGCCGTGATGCCGTCGCCGCTGATCTGTATGCGGTGCTAGAGGCCGGCCGGTTGGTGGGGGTGTTGCTTGCGCCGCTGCTGCCCGACTTCAGCGCTGACCTGCTTGGCCAGTTGGGCTGCGGTCCCGTTGAAGACTGGGCCCAGGCCCTCCGCTGGGGAGGACTGGTGCCGGGGAGTCCCCTGGCCGAACCGCATCCGCTGCTGCAGCGCCTGGAGCTGGAGGAACCCCTTTGAAGCGGCTGCTGCCGTGGGGACTGGCCCTGCTGCTGTCGGGCTGCATTCCCCAGGAGCCCCGACCGGTGCCGCCCCAACCGTTTCAATTCCGTCGCCTGGACCTCAGCCAGAACGATTCCAGGGGGCGACGCCTCTGGGAACTGCGCAGTCCCCGCGCCAGGTACAGCCTTGACCAACGCCAGGCCACCGTTGAACAACCCAGCGGCCGGCTGTTTCGCCAGGGACTCCCGGCCTATGCCATCAGCGCCCAGCAGGGCCTGGTGATTCGGGATGGGGAGCAGGTGCAGCTCAAGGGTGGCGTCAGCCTGCGCACCCTGGACCAGCGGCGGCTGCTGATCCGCGCCGAACAGGCCGTCTGGCGTCCCTCTGCCCACACCATCGACCTCAGCGGCAGCCCCGTCGCGGAGGAAGGGCGCCAGCGGCTGACTGCCGCCTCCGCCCGCTTCAACACCGCAGAGGAGCGCCTGGAGCTGACCGGTGAGCCCCGACTGCGGATCTGGGACCAGGCGCCCCCGGGACGGGGAGTCCCCGCACTGGATGTGGCGGTGCAGAACGGTGTCTGGAACACCCGCAGCGGCCAGCTCACCGCCGCGGGTCCCGTCAGCGGTCGGCAGCGTCGGGATCAGGGCCGAGCTGATCGCCAGCTCACGGCTGCTGCGCTCGAAGGCAACACCCGCGAGGAATGGCTGGACCTGCGGGCACCGGTGGCGATGGACGACCCCGCGGAGCAGTCCTCTTTGCAGGCGGGTCGCAGCCGCTGGTGGTATCGGCAGAACCGGATCACCAGCGACGAACCCGCCCAGGCCAGGGTGCGACAGCTGACGATCGCCGGCGCTGATGTCGAGGTGCGTCAGAACGAGAGGCAGATCCGCATCGGGCGCGGGTGCCTGCTGACCCAGCCGAACGAATCGCTGCGGGCCGATCGCTGCGTCTGGAACTGGGGCACGGGTGCCCTCCAGGCCGATGGATCGGTGGAGTTGCGTCGCCGCAACCTGCGGCAGGTGACCCGGGGCGGCACGGTGCAGGGGACGGCCGATGCGCGCGGCCGGGTCACGGTGGCGGCGCCAGGGCAGCGGGTGACGACGGTGCTGGAGGTGCCGCCTGGTCGCCAGCGGCCTCAGGCCCCGACTCCGCCGGCCCAGCCATCCCCTCCAAGAATTGTGTTCTGAGCCGCTCGGCCCAGCCGTCGAGCCAGCGTTCGTCGCTGCTGCTGAAGCACCTCGGCGCCCAGCCCCCCAGGATCACCAGGCCACGGCTTCCCAGGGGCTGGAGCAGCACCGCCGGCACACCCCGAGGCAGATAGGAAAATTCCGCGGCCCCCGGGTAGAGGGCCAGGTTCACCAGCCCGATCCGCCGGCCGCGGCTGCGGCAGCGTTCCGTGATGGGACCGTCCCTGAATGTCCCCTCCCCGAGGCGGCCCCGGCGGGCCAGCACCCGGCCTTCCCAGATCACCAGTGCTGTGGCGGCCGGCGTGGCTGTGAGCAGCATCGCCGTGCCCCAAGCCAGCTCCTGCCGCAGGGACTCCCCAAGATCTTCGGCGAGCTCAAAGCCTTCCGGCGCCTCCAGCACCACCCGTTCCGCCTGCTGCGGCTGGGCCCGCGTCCAGAGAATCGCCACCAGCAACAGCAGCACCGCCTCCAGGCTTGCCAACACCGATGCCCGCTCCAGGGATGGGGGCAGCACCGATCCCGGTGGACCGGCCAGCAGCTGGTTCACAAGCGCCAGCGTCAGTCCGAGAACGCCGAGGCCAAGAACGATGCGTGCTGGTGTCGGCATGGCTGTAATGGAGGTGTTCGTCACCAGCCCCATGGACCTGCCAGTCCCTGATGCCAGCGAAGCCTTTGTCGCCATCTGCCTTGCGGCAGTGGGCAGTGACGGCCGGCTCGACAGGGCCGAGAGCCACAGTCTGCGCCAGCAACTCGATTGGCGGACCCCGTATCGGTCAATGGCAGAGACGGCCATGGCGACCCTGATCGATCGTCTGCTGCTGCTCTGGCGGCAGCATGGAGGAGAGGCGCTCGTTCTCTGGGCGGTGCAGGCCCTGTCTGTTCCTCAGCGGGAGACGGCCCTGGCCGTTGCCCTTGAACTCATCGCCGCCGACAGGCAACTCCATCCCGAGGAGCACCGGTTCATCGACACCCTCACCACCGCCATGGCCCTGCCTCCTGAACGGACGGCCGCCATCGTCGAGGTGATGGGACTGTTGCATCGGGATGCCCTCGCCCCTGGCCCGCTGGCCTGAAGGAGGTCAGACTGCCCCGATCAATGGCTTCTGTCATGGCGCGCCTGCGACTGTTCTGCTGTCTGCTGCTGCTGGGCCTCGGGCTGCTGCTGCCTTCGGGGGCAGCCTGGGCCGTGGCAGCGGCTGATCTGCCGCCCCAGGCCCCTGCCGACCACGTGCTCGACACAGCGTCCGTCCTCAGCCGTTCCACCCGTGCCGAAGTGGGCCGGCGGCTCGACGCCCTGGAGCAGGCCCATATCGCGGCCAGTGTCGTCACCCTGCGGCGCCCCGATTACGGCCTCACCCTTGATGCCCTCGGCGATGGACTGCTTACCCGCTGGCAGCAGCCTGACAACGGCCAGCTGCTGCTGCTGATCGACACCCAGTCGAACACCGCTGCCGTCCGGGCGGACACCAATGTGCAGCGGTCCCTGCCGGCTGATCTGCTCGACAGCACGGCCAGCACCACGATGGCCCAGCCCCTGCGGGATGGGGGTCTCTACCGCCAGGCGCTGGTGGCGGCCCTCGACCGCCTCGAGACGGTGCTGGGTGGCGGTGAGGACCCTGGTGAGCCTGCTGAGGTGGTCGTTGTCACGCCGGAGACGAACGTGCCGACCGCCGAGGAAACCGCCTCCAGCAATGCCTTCACCTGGATCATCGTTCTGCTGGTCGTCGGGACCGTCGTGCCGATGGCCACCTGGTGGGTCTTTTCCCGCTAACGCTTGCGTCAGCCTCGACAAGGATTGCCGTCATGATGGGCTTGAATCTCTGGTTCGGTGGTCTGGGGGCCGATGCGTCCTCGCGGCGTCCGGCTGGGGTGCGTCTCTCTGAGAGCCTCGAACAGGCCTACGAAGCGGCTCTGATGATTCAGGGCCTTGAGCTCGAGTTCTTCGAGGACCGTCCGGTCCGCACGGATGTGGATCTGGGTCTGCCCCGGTCCACCCAGGCGCAGATTCACCGCCGGTTCCGCAGCGGGCTGTCGCTCTGTCGTGAGCTGGTCGCGAACCTGGAACGCCACAGGGCCGAGTTCGATCCCCAGGAACTGCGCCAGCTGCAGCTCATCGAGACCGTGCTGCGCCGTTACAGCGCCGGTGGGGCCGCGTCCTTCAGCCGCCGACCCGACCCCCTGCCCCGCAGCCTGCTGGGCGTCTTCGACAACGTTCGCAATCAGCTGAATCCCGAAGCAGAAGCCAGCGTCGTGGCCGGATTCCGGCGCCGGCGCGATTCGACCCTGGTGTCGCTGCGCATCCTGCTTCTGTTGGTGCTGGTGCCTCTGCTTCTTCAACAGGTCAGCCGTGCCTACGTGATCTCGCCGTTGGTCGACCACTACGGCGGCCAGATGGCCTTCTTGAGCTACACCAAGCCCCGCCTTGAGGAAAAGGCCGTTGAAAAATTGCGCCTCTACCGTGAAGAGCTGGAGTTTACGGCCCTGATCGAAGGGCGGGAGCAGCCGAGCAATGAGGAGCTGCGTCTCCAGCTGACCGAGAGGGCCGCCGAACTCAAGGACGAGGCTGACGGCGAAAGCACCAGTGCGATCAAAAACGTGCTGGCGGATGGTGTTGCCCTCGTGGGCTTCGTGCTGGTCTGTCTTCTGGGCCGTGAAGAGCTGCGGGTGCTGCGGGGGTTCCTGGATGAGACGGTCTATGGCCTCAGCGACAGCGCCAAGGCGTTTGTGATCATCCTGTTCACCGACATCTTCGTCGGCTTCCACAGCCCTGAAGGATGGACCGTTTTGCTAGAGGGCATTTCGGAACATCTTGGCCTCCCCCCTGAGCAGAAATTCATCGACCTGTTCATTGCCACCTTTCCGGTCATCCTGGCGACAATCTTCAAGTACTGGATCTTCCGCTACCTCAACCGTGTGTCCCCCTCGTCGGTGGCAACCCTGCGCAACATGAACGGTGGTGGCTGAGCCTGGTGGGCCCATCCCTGGCCTGGTCCTGATCTGCGGCCCCAGCCGGGGAGGCAAGAGCGAGTGGGCCGAGCATCTGCTGGCCTCCCTTCCTCCTGGCAACCCCGTCACCTACCTCGCCACCGGCGGCCGTCATCCCGACGATGCCGATTGGCAGCAGCGGCTGCAGCGACATCGGGAGCGGCGGCCGGCCCACTGGGGGGTGCGCGAGGTGGGGAGTGGTCTGGCCAATGCCCTCGCCCCTGGCCAGGGACTGGATGGTCAGGCACTGCTCATCGATGCGCTGGGGAGTTGGGTCGCTGCGCATCTGGACCTTGATGGTCCCCGTTGGCGCGAAGAACTCGGCTTGTTGTTGCGGGCGCTGGAGGAACGCAGGGACTCGCTCACGCTGCTGGTCGCCGAAGAGGTGGGCTGGGGTGTGGTGCCTCCCACCCGCATCGGCGGCTGCTTCCGGGATCGTTGCGGAGAGGCGGTCGGCTTGCTGGCCGATCGGGCGACGGAGCACTGGTTGGTCGTGGCCGGCCGTGCCTTGCCTTTGCATCATCTGGCCAAGCCCGTTCCCCGCCAGCTGTTCTGACCATGCCCCGGGTTGTGCTTCTGGAGCCGGAGATCCCGCCAAACACGGGCAATGTGGCCCGCACCTGTGCCGCCATGGCCGTTGAGCTGCATCTTGTGGATCCCCTGGGCTTTGAGCTTTCCGACCGAACCCTGCGCCGGGCCGGCCTCGACTATTGGCCGTACGTGCACCTCAAACGCCATCCGTCGTGGACAGAGTTTGATGAGTCCCGACGCCTTGAGGGAGGCCGTTTGCTGGGACTAACGAGTCGCGGCGGTGAGACCTACTATCACCATCGGTTTCAGCCTTCGGACTGGTTGCTATTCGGATGTGAAACGAAGGGCCTGCCTGCACATGTCAAGGCGGAATGTGACAGTCTCTTGACCGTACCGATGATGGAGCCGGGCGTGCGTTGCCTCAACCTTGCTTCGGCGGTCGCGATTGTGTTGAGCGAAGCTCTGCGGCAATTGCAAAACCCTCTCTACGACTGAATTTTCCTGGTTTCAGAAGCATTCTGTACGATTTGACACTTGCGCTGTTGCGGACCGGCGTGTAATATCTCCCCAGCTCCGAGATGTTGGCTTCTCCCGGGGTTTGTCGTTCGTTTTTTTCTGCATGAAGCCTTCTACTCTCCTTGTTCTGGGAACTTTCGCTGCTCCGTTGACACTTGCGGTCTGCGCCGGTCTCCCTGGGCACTCTGAGGCTGGCTCCCGTTCTGAACTCAACACCCCCACACTCATTGCAGCCGAAACCGGCACCAACTGGGTTCGCGTCCGCTCTTCCATCACCCTTCTGCAACTTGCAGACCAGCTCGATCTCTCGCCAGAACTTCTGAGCGACAGCAATGGTCTGCCGCTGGCGCATCGCCTGCGGCCCGACGACTGGGTTGCCCTGCCCGTTTTGTCGCGCCAGACCCTGGCGCAGGTTCGTTCCCTGGATTCCAACGACATCAGGCTGTCGGCTCCGGCCAGGAATCCTTTGGCCACCATCGCCAAGTTTGCCTCGGAAGCGTCACCGCTCCAGGTCACCTCCCGGCTGATGGCTCCAGCAGCCGCCCGGGCCCGCCTCCCCCTGGCCATCCTCCCGGGTGGTAGTGGCGGCTTGAGCTGGCCTGACCTGCCGCTGCTGCCCCAGCGAGAGCAGTCGGGCATCGGTCGCTTCGGCTGGCCTGCCGCAGGCCCCATGACGTCTGGCTACGGCTGGCGCTGGGGCCGCATGCACCGGGGCATCGACATTGCCAACAGCGTCGGTACTCCCATCGTGGCCGCCGCCGACGGCACCGTGATCAGCTCAGGCTGGAATGATGGTGGTTACGGCTATCTGGTCGAGGTGAGCCATCGCGATGGCACAATCACCCGCTATGCCCACAACAGCCGCCTGCTGGTGAGCAAGGGACAGGACGTGGTCCAGGGGCAGGCCATCGCACAGATGGGCAGCACAGGCCGTAGCACCGGTCCTCACCTGCACTTCGAGATCGTCGTTCCCGGTTCAGGGGCTGTCAATCCCGTCGCCCTTCTCGCCTCCCGCAGCTGATCGTCGGGTACACTCGACGCTTGGCAGGCTCGGTAGCTCAGCTGGTCAGAGCACGGGATTCATAACCCCGGGGTCGGGAGTTCAAGTCTCCCCCGAGCCACTTTCGTCACCCTGGTCTGCAACACGACAGATCTTTTTGGTCATGCTGTCATCCAGCATGACCATGGCGCAGTTCTCCTCACATCTGGTCTGTTCGGCGCAGTCCGTTCAGCGCATATCGATGGCGCTCAGCCTTTCTTTGAAGGTTGTCTGGGCTGTTTCAGCTGGACGATTGCTTTCAGTGACAGCAGAGGGCTGATAAGAACGGCGGAACCGATTCCCCTGAGGACGCACTTCGACTGTGCGGCTGGGAGTGGGACGGGTTGAGCTGCTGCCAGCGCCGTTGCTTTCCGGGCGTGGAATCGGCTGCGCCTTCAGCTCTGAGCGCAGCTGGTTAAGCAGTCGGAAATGACCGGTGGTGTTGTATTTGCGCGTCAGCGCCGGATCCCAGGGCATGCAGAGGTCGGGTTTTTCCCCACACTACGACCCTGGCTTCATCCGTGGTAACTTATCCAGGCACTTAGCCGGACTGGTTCCGCTTAAGCGGCCAGAACGTGCATCGCCCGCGTCGTCACCTCCCATGACCAGCACTCTGCGTGTGGGCCAGAAGGCCCCCGATTTCACCGCCACTGCTGTGGTGGATCAGGAATTCAAGGAGATCAGTCTCTCCCAGTACCGCGGCAAATACGTGGTCCTGTTCTTCTATCCCCTTGATTTCACCTTCGTCTGCCCGACCGAAATCACGGCGTTCAGTGATCGCCATGCCGACTTCGCCAGCCGCAACACCGAGATCCTCGGCGTTTCGGTCGACAGTCAGTTCAGCCACCTCGCCTGGATTCAGACCGACCGCAAGCAGGGCGGCCTCGGCGACATCGCCTACCCCCTCGTGGCGGACCTGAAGAAGGACATCGCCCGGGCCTACAACGTGCTGGACGAAGACGAAGGAGTGGCGCTTCGGGGTCTTTTCCTGATTGACCCCGAAGGCAATGTGCAGCATGCCACGATCAACAACCTCCCGGTTGGTCGCAATGTCGAAGAGACCCTGCGCATCCTGCAGGCCTTCCAGCATGTCCAGTCGAACCCGGATGAGGTCTGCCCCGCCAACTGGACTCCCGGCGAGCGCACCATGAATCCGGACCCGGTGAAGAGCAAGGATTTCTTCGCCGCTGTCAGCTGAGCAACGTCAAACGGCCATCGCTGCCATCGAGTTCGGCCCTCCTCCCCTGGGGGAGGGCTTCATTCGGTCGACCATGGCCCACGGGCAGGCGTCCCACCACCGGGATGCCCAGGTCACAGCAGCGGTCCCGCAGCACCTCCTCCATCGTCAGATCTCCAGGCAGCACATCTCCGTCCGAGGTCCAGTCGAATCGCCCCAGGCCAAGCCCCGCCAGTCCCTGCAACAGTCCGGCGGTGCGCCAGTGGGTCAGCAACCGGTCGATCCTGTAGGGCGCTTCGCCCGTGTCCTCAATCACAAGGATTGCCCCATTCAGGTCCGGCAGCCATGGCGTTCCGATCAGGTGGGTGGCCACCGTCAGGTTGGTGATCACCAGGGCACCCGTCCCCTTGCCGCTGGTCCATCCCTGTCCCTGCAAAGGTGCCACAGCCTCGCCGCTCAGCAGCTGCCGCACCCGCTCCCCCCGCCAGCCATGGATGCCGCCTCCCCCCCCGGCGGCCAGCTGCGCCAGCTGCAGAGCGCAATTGTCTGAGAATCCAACGAACCAGCGCGGTTCCGTCGGCAGCTTCAGGCCAGCCTCCAGCACCCGCTGGGCGCCCCAGCCTCCCCCCACGCACACCAGTCCCGCATAGCGCCGGTCCGTCCAGAGGCGCTGGAGCCGTTGTGTCCTGTCCCCATCCCGTCCGGCGAAATAGCCCCAGCGGTTCAGCGCTTCAGCCGGGGTGTCCAGGCGCCAGCCCCAGCGGGCATAAAGGGCCTGCCAGCCATCGCCGGCAGTGATCTCGTCGGCGGTGACCCAGGTGCCCGGCGCCACCGCTGCCAGTCGGTCCCCCGGCTGCAGAGGGGGCGGTGCCGGCAGACCGCGGCTTGTCCAGCCTCGCTGCGCCATCGCCCAGCTGCGACGGTGCCCCCCCAGGCCCGCTGTGGCGAGGGCCAGACCCTGCAGCAACCGCCGGCGCGCAAGTCTCATCCCAGCAGCCGCAGCCGGCCTGGGGGCCGCAGCTGAACCCCTACCAGAGCACGAAAACGGGTCAAAGCTGTCCACGTCTGCATGAATCCTCGCAGCCACGCTGTCAAACCTGCGGTGGATGGTCATGGTGGAAGAAGCACCGTCAAGCGCGTGTCCTCCCCCCTGCCCCTGCTCTTGAGCGTCGCCCTCACGGCCCCCGTGGTGCAGGCCCAGGACCTGGTGGTGACCACCTCCTGCCGGGTCGCTGGCGGTCCATGGCAGTCCTGCCGCCTGGCGGTCCAGGACCCAGGGCTTCGCTGGAAGGTGCAGCTGGGGGAGCAGACGTGGAGTTTCAGCCACAACGGCAGCGGAGCGATCAGGCTGCGCCAGGGGCAGGGCCCCTGGAAGGTGACCACGCCCCGCTGGGAGAAAGCCGGTGAGGTGCTGTGCTGGGGTCAGCTGTGCGCCAGGGGTCCGCTGCCGCTCGACTGAATCAGCCCTCGCCGCAACTCGCCACCGTCATCGTTGCGGCCGATGGCCACCAGCCTCAGCTGGTCCGTCGCCAGACCATCAGCCTCAAACCAGGTCTCGAGCCGACGACCCACCGCCTGCACCTGCAAGGGGAGATCGCGGCCAGCCAGCGCAACCCGGCCCTTGAGTCTCAGCCAGCCATGCCGTTCGATCATCTGCCGCAGCAGCTGCTCCAGCGGTTCGCGCTGCCACCGTCCGACCAGGTTGACGGCGATGGAGGTCAGCTCCGGGTGGGCGTGGTCATGGTCGTGGGCCGCGTCGGCCTCGTCATCGGGCTCCAGGCGGCTGATCCCCAGCAGCAGATCCGGATCCACCACACCGCGGGCCATCGCCAGGGTCGGCGCCGGGGAACGTTGCCACTGGCTCAGGTCCCGTTGCAGCGCCTGCTCGACATCCTGCAGCTGGTCTGCACTGAGCCGATCAGCCCGACTCACCAGCACAAGATCGGCGACCTCAAGCTGCTCCCGGAACACCTCCTCAAGGGCCCGCTCATGCTCGAGTTCAGGATCCTGCTGCTGTTGACGTGCCACGGCCAGGGGATCACGCACGGGGGACCCGGCGGCCAGGGCCTCGCCATCCACCACCGTCACCACCCCCTGCACCCGGGTGCGATGGCGGATCGTCGGCCAGCGGAAGGCCTCGAGCAGCGGTTCCGGCAAAGCCAGACCACTGGTTTCGATCAGGATGCCGTCCAGGGGGAGGTCACCGTCGAGCAGCCGCTCCATCGTCGGCAGAAAGTCTTCCTGAACGGTGCAGCAGACGCAGCCGTTGGGCAGCTCCACGACGGGGCACCCCTCGCCCCCATCGCACAGCAGGCCGCCATCAATGCCCACTTCGCCGAACTCATTGACGAGCACCGCCAGGCGTCGCCCGCCGTGGCTGAGCAGATGGCGCAGCAGGGTTGTCTTGCCGGAACCCAGAAACCCCGTCACCACGGTCACGGGCAGCCGCGTTGGAGGGCTGGGAACGGCGGTGGCCATGGTGGCGAAGCGCTAACCCCGGACCCTACTGCCGACAGCGCAGGCTGTCCCGGGTGGCCACCCCGGTGATGGGATGAACACCGCTCGCCCTGGCGCAGAGCGCCCGCTGTTCCTGCTGGTCGAGCACAGCCTCGCTGAAGTCGGCGGCATCGATTACCGCCCCGGCGAAGTGGGACTGGAGCAGCATGGCGTTGTCGAGACGCGCGCCCCGAAGATCGGCACCGTCGAAACGGCTGGCGAAGCCGACCACATCGCGCAGATCGGCGTTGCGCAGGTTGGCGTCCTCGAGCCGGCTGCCGTTGAAGACCGATCCGCGCAGATCGCTGTCGCTGAAATCGAAGCCGCGCAGATCGGCCTTGAGAAATTCCTGCTGCTGCAGCTGCCGTCCATGCATGTCGGGCTGCAGGTCCTGCAGCGAGCGGCTGCCCCGCAGTTCCGGGGCCGTGATCGCCAGGGCCGGGGGAGTCCATCCCAGGCCGAGGGCCAGCACGAGGGCCACCAGGAGCGCCAGCAGCCTGCGCGTCGGGTTGGGTGCCTGCATCGGTTCCCCCTAGGCTTGCGCCCACAAGTTATGGCAGGGACCCTGCACCCTGCGACGCCATGAGCATGTCGTTGCGGGTCGTCGTTCCTCCGCACCCCCTGGTGGCCCACTGGTTGACGATCCTTCGCGATCGCGACACCCCCTCACCCCTCTTCGCGACGGCGATGAAGGAACTGGGCCGCTGGCTCACCTACGAGGCCGTGCGCGACTGGCTGCCCA
>CAZWFG010000052.1:0-11383 GCA_964632245.1 uncultured Synechococcus sp.
GTGGAGGCGGCGGTCGGAATGGGAGAGGTAGCTCGCGCCGCCGGTCACCTGCAGGTAGATCCGGCCCTCGGTCAGTCCATTGCGCCGGATCAGTTCATCAAGGATCGGCGGCCAATCTGTATCGTCCGCGATCCGCGCCAGTTCGCCGTGCTGCTCACCGGCAATCTCTTCGGCGACATTCTCAGTGCTGAGGCCGCCATGCTCACCGGTTCGATCGGCATGCTCCCGTCCGCCTCCCTCGGGGCCAGCGGCCCCGGTCTGTTCGAGCCGGTCCATGGATCGGCCCCCGACATCGCCGGGCAGGACAAGGCCAATCCGCTCGCCATGGTGCTCTCGGCGGCGATGATGCTGCGCATCGGCCTGGGTCAGGAGGCCGCCGCCTCGGCCCTGGAGACCGCCGTGGACCGGGTGCTGGCGGCCGGCTACCGCACCGGTGACCTGATGGCACCCGGCTGTCAGCTGGTCGGTTGCTCCACCATGGGTGAACACCTGCTGGAGGCTCTCGCCTGACGGAGGGGCCGGCGGTCTGGCAAACTCGGCAGCCAATCCCCCTGCGAGGAGCGATGTCGAAGCTGCACCCCATCGTTGCGGTCACCGGATCTTCCGGCGCCGGCACCAGCACCGTGAAGCGGGCCTTCGAGCACATCTTCCAGCGTGAGGGCATCGTGCCTGCGGTGATTGAGGGCGACAGCTACCACCGCTACGAACGCGGCCCCATGAAGCAGGCCATGTCCGAGGCCCAGCAGCGGGGTGAGAACTTCTCCCATTTCGGCCCCGAAGCCAACCTCTTCGACAAGCTTGAGGAGGTCTTCGGCGCCTACGGCGGCAGTGGTGGTGGTGAGCGTCGCTACTACCTGCACAGCCTGGAAGAGGCGGCTGAACACAACGCCCGCCTCGGCACCAGCCTCGAGCCTGGCCAGTTCACCCCTTGGGAGCCCCTGCCCCCTGCCACCGATCTGCTCTTCTACGAAGGTCTGCACGGGGGCGTGGTCGGTGAGGGCTACGACGTGGCGGCGCTGGTGGATCTGCTGATCGGGGTGGTGCCGATCACGAACCTGGAGTGGATCCAGAAGATCCACCGGGACAATGCCGAGCGCGGTTATTCCGCGGAAGCGATCGTCGACACGATCCTGCGGCGCATGCCCGATTACATCAACCACATCTGCCCACAGTTCAGCCGCACGGACATCAATTTCCAGCGGGTGCCGACCGTTGACACCTCCAACCCGTTCATCTGCCGCAACATTCCCACCCCTGACGAGAGCTTCGTGATCATCCACTTCCGGAAGGGAGCCCGCGAGAAGTGGGAGATCGACTTCCCATACCTCCTCAAGATGATTCACGACTCGTTCATGTCGAGCCCCACCAGCATCGTCGTGAACGGCGGCAAGATGGGTTTTGCGATGGAACTGATCCTGACGCCGATCATCCACCGCATGATCGAGGAGAAGCGTCGCCTGGGTTGATGCGATCAACCGACCGCGGCACGGCTAACGTGCGGCGGTGACAATTCCCTCCTTCGCCATCCGTGGTGCTGCTTTCGCCGCTGATCCGGGGCCTGCACGCTGGGCTCCGGAACAGCTGCTTCGGTTGCTTCCGATCGCCAGGAGGGTTGTTCTGCAGCACCTCGAACGACAGGGAACCCACCCCGATGCCCTTGGCGTGGTGGTGAATGCCGCCACTGCCCAGGGTCGGCTGATCTTTGAGTCAGCAGTGCTTCTGCCGGACGAGCATTTTCTGCCCATGGATCTTGTGCGCCTGCGGCCCCCCGGTCGTCCCGGTGCCCGCCAGCGCCGCTGATGTCAGATCCTCCGGAGCCATCGCTGGCCCTGTTGGCCATGGTGCTGGGCCTGGCCGTGGGGAGTTTCACCAATGTGGTGGTGTGGCGGTTGCCGCGGGGGGATTCTCTGCTGCGACCGGGCAGCCACTGCCCCCGATGCGGCCGGCCCCTGCGCTGGTGGATGAACGTGCCGCTGGTGAGCTGGCTGCTGCTGCGGAGGCGCTGCGGCTTCTGCCGGACCCCAATCCCTGCCACGTATCCGTTGGTGGAACTCTTCAGCGCTGGCCTCTGGGTGCTGATGGCCTGGCCGGGGGTGGGACGGCTGGGGCCCCTGCCGCCGGTGGTCAATCTGCTCGCCGGGGGCCTGCTGCTGCTCTGGTTGCTTCCTCTTGCTCTGATTGACCTCCGCACCCTGCGTCTGCCGGAATCGCTCTGCCGCTGGGGGCTGCTCACGGGTCTGGCCCTGACCTTGGCAGCGGTGCTGCTGCTGCCTGAGCAGGGGGTGTTGCTGCGCTGGCATCTCCTGGCCTGTGCCGTCGGTCTGCTGGGCTTCGAGGTCACCAGCGCCGCCGCCGAGCGATTGCTGGGGCAGCCTGCCCTCGGTCTTGGTGATGCCCGTCTGGCGGCCTTGCTGGGGGCCTGGCTCGGCCTGGCGGGGCTGGGTCTGGCGGTGGGCCTGGCGATCGTGGCCGGTGCCCTGTTCGGGGTGGTGGGTCGCCTCACGGGTCGCCTCGGTCCCCGCCAACCCTTCCCGTTTGGTCCGTTTCTGGCGGCCGGAGGGGTGCTGGCCTGGCTCGGTGGGGATGCCCTTGCCGCTCTGCTGCTGAAGGCGGCGGTGGCGGGCTTTTAATGGGGCGTCTGCTGCCGGATGCCGTGTCGCTGCTCGACTGGTTCGCCGATCGCCGCAAATCGGTGCCGGTGGTTCGCCCCGTTCAGGACAATGAGGAAGGGGACGGGCTCTGGAGCAAGTGCCCCACCTGCAGTCAGGTGGTCTATCGCAAGGATCTGCTGGCCAATGCCAGCGTCTGTGCCGCCTGTGGCCATCACCACCGCATCGACAGCCAGGAGCGGCTGCGGCTGATTCTCGATCCCGGCAGCTTCACCCCGATGGATGACCATCTGGCCCCGGGGGATCCCCTCCTCTTCAGGGACCGCAGGGCCTACAGCGATCGCCTCAAGGACAGCCAGCGACTGACGGGAATGCGGGATGCCGTCGTCTGCGGCCAGGGACGGATCGAAGGCCTGCCTCTGGCGATCGGCGTCATGGAGTTCCGCTTCATGGGCGGCAGCATGGGGTCGGTGGTGGGTGAGAAGCTCACCCGACTGATCGAAGCGGCGACAGAGCAGCGATGGCCTGTGCTGATCGTCTGTGCCAGCGGCGGCGCCCGCATGCAGGAGGGCATGCTGAGCCTGATGCAGATGGCCAAGATTTCGGCGGCCCTCGAGCGTCACCGGCAGGCGCGACTGTTGTACCTCCCCCTGCTCACCCACCCCACCACCGGGGGGGTCACCGCCAGTTTCGCGATGCTCGGTGATCTGATCCTGGCCGAACCGAAGGCCCTGATCGGCTTTGCGGGTCGTCGGGTGATCGAGCAGACCCTGCGGGAGAAACTGCCGGATGATTTCCAGACGGCCGAGTACCTGCTGGAGCACGGTTTCGTGGACGCGATCGTTCCCCGTCCGAAGCTGCGCGAGACCCTGGCCAGCCTGTTGCGGCTGCATGGTGTTGAGCCCCGACCGGCGATGGTGGCCGCCCCATGAATGCAGATCGCCTCCATGGATTTCGCAGGGTCGTTCGTCGGGGCTGGGGCTTGCTGGTGGCGCTGGCACTGTTGCTCACCAGCCCCCTGCCGGCCCTGGCTGGCCCGGTGGACTGGGAGGAGGTGCCCGCCACGGCCGAGGGGCGCCAGTGGTGGGATCGCGGCAGCCTGAGGCTCGACCGCCAGCAGCGGCTGACGGTGCTGAGCCGCTACCTCCCACCCGCGGTGGATGGTGATCGTCCCCCCTCCGGAAGCCTTTATGTGATGGAGCTGGATTGCGGCCAGGCCCTCTACCGCGATCTGCAACGCAATGGCCTGCCCCGGCTGCAGGCCAGCTGGGAAGCCGCGGCCGGCGATGCGCTGGTGGGTTCCGTCCTTGAGGCGAGCTGTGCTGAGGCCCGCCGTCAGGGGTTGCTGGGATGAGACCCGTCGGTGTGGCCATCGCCGGTCTCGGATTCGGCGAGACCGTGCATCTGCCGGCCCTGCGGGCCTGCCCCTTCACCGAACCGGTCGCCCTCTGGCATCCCCGCGCTGATCGTCTCGCCGCTGCGATGGCAGCAGCTCAGCTGCCCGGCAGCACCGATTTCGCTGAAGTGCTGGCCGATCCAGCCGTCGAGGCCGTGGTGATCGCCACCCCCCCTGCGCCACGTCAGACCCTGGCCCGCCAGGCCTTGCTGGCGGGCCGCCACCTGCTGCTCGAAAAGCCTGTCACCCTTGATGCATCGGCCGCCGAGGAGCTCGAACGCCTTGCCCTCGGCCAGGGCTGCGTGGTCGGTGTCGACTTCGAGTACAGGGCGGTGCCCTTGTTCCAGCAGATGGCCGCCCTGCTCGAGCAGGGATGGGTCGGCGAGCCCTGGTTGCTGCGTCTCGACTGGCTGATGGGCAGCCGCAGCGATCCCGCCCGCCCCTGGAGCTGGTACTCATCCCGCGACCAGGGTGGCGGGGTGCTCGGCGCCCTCGGCAGCCATGCCTTCGACCTGGTCGAGTGGATGGTCGGACCCGTCCGCCAGGTGCAGGCTCAGCTCACCGTCTCGATCCGCGATCGTCCCCTGCCCGAGGGGGGCAGCGCCGTGGTCGATGCCGCCGACACGGCCCTCGTGCAGCTGATCGTCGATCCGCGCTGGTCGCCATCGGGCCGCAGCCTGCCGATGCAGATCGCCCTGGCTTCGACGGCACGGCTCGGCCGTGGCTGCTGGCTTGAGGTGCATGGCTCCGCAGGCACCCTGGTGCTTGGCAGTGGCAACCAACGGGATTACGTGCATGGCTTCCAGCTTCAGGGGGCCGCCACAGGGGAACCCCTGCGGCTTCTGGAGCCCGATCCGGACCTGGCCTTCGTCCGCACGTGGTCCGATGGACGCCTCGCCCCGGTCGAGCGGCTCCTGGGCTGGTGGGCCCAGGCGATCCGCGAGGGGCGGCCGATGCTGCCGGGGCTGCAGGAGGGTCGCATCAGTCAGCAGATCATTGATGCCTGCCTGCGCAGCGCCGATGGCCAGGCCAGTGAAGCCGTGGGCAGCGCCTGGGGCCCGCGATAGGGTCCGTGGAGAGGCCCTTCCCCATGAGTGTTCCGATCCACCCCGTCGATGGCCTGGGTGTGCTGCTCTGCGGCCATGGCAGCCGCAATCGGCTGGCTGTTGAGGAATTCGGTCGTCTGGCGGCGGGGGTGCGGCAGCGGATGCCTGAACTGCCGGTGGCCCATGGCTACCTCGAGTTCGCCCGTCCGGTGTTGAGGGATGGGCTGGATGAACTGCGCCATCAGGGGGTGCGTCGGGTGCTGGCGGTGCCTGGACTGCTGTTTGCCGCCGGCCACGCCAAGAACGACATTCCCTCGGTGCTCAATGCCTATGCCGCCGAGACCGGATTGCGCATTGACTATGGCCGTGAACTCGGGCTCGACCGGCGCATGATCCAGGCCGCAGGGGCCCGCCTGCAGGAGACCCTTGACGCGGCCCCTCCCCATCCACTGGCGGAAACCCTGCTGGTGGTGGTCGGTCGGGGATCCTCCGATCCCGATGCCAATTCGAATGTCGCCAAGCTGACGCGGATGCTGGTCGAGGGCTTTGGGTTCGGCTGGGGTGAGACGGTGTTCTCCGGGGTCACCTTTCCCCTGGTGGAGCCCGGTCTGCGCCATGCGGTGCGCCTGGGCTTCCGCCGCATCCTGGTTTTTCCGTACTTTCTCTTTTCCGGCGTGCTGGTGAGCCGCATCCGCCAGCACAGCGACAGGGTGGCGGCCGACCATCCAGAGGTTGAGATCCTGCCGGTTCCCTATCTGGGGGACCATCCGCTGGTGATCGACACGGTGCGGTTGCGGGTGGTGGAGGCGTTTGAGGGGCAGGCGCCGATGAACTGCTCCCTCTGCAAGTATCGCGACCAGGTGCTGGGCTTCGAGCAGGAGGTGGGATTGCCGCAGCGCAGCCACCATCACCACGTCGAGGGGCTGGCGATGTCGTGCGACCTCTGCGAACGGGAATGCACCGGCGCCTGCCAGCCCGATGGAATCCCGCTGCCCCCCCCACCCCACGATCATCCGCACAGCCACGACCACCCCCACAGCCATGACCATCCGCATGACCATGGCCATGCCCCCTATCCCCATGCCGATCACCCCCTGGGGCCCCGGACGCTGGGGGGTGGGAATGGTGCCTGAATCGGTCACTGATCAGAACAACTGATCAGTGACCGATTCTCCCCAGGATGCCGTGGTTTTCCCGGGATCCACCCGCTGTTTTCCCCAGGTTCGTCGCCCAGGACTCCTGTGCTGCAGGAGACCTGTGGGAAGTGGTCGGCTCCGGGGGGTTGCCCTTGACGACCCCGCTTTGGCGCCCTGCCAGCGCGCGAGGTTCGCAGCCGTCGCCGTAAAGCCCTGCAGTTACTGAAGTATCCCGCTGAGACCGGCGCAGACGCCCCCCGGCCAGGTGCTTTGACGACAGGGCCGCGGTGTGGCTTCATCGGGGGCCGACGACCTTCGCTCCAGGCATGACCCTTCCCCTCGACGATCTCGGCCGCAGCAGCACCGAGCCCACCTCGACCATGGGGGAGGTGCCCGTCGAGACCGAGGTGCCGGAAGCCCTCTTCCAGAGCCTGCAGGAGTTTCTGCGTCTCCATCCCCAGTGGGACCAGCCCCAGGTGCTCCGCTCTGCCCTGGCGAGCTTTCTGCACCTCAACGGCAGCCGCGAGCGCGCGGTCGCGGATCTCTACCTTGAGGGTCTGTTCCGGCGAGATGACTGAACGGCCTTGAGGAGGCAAAAAAAAGCCGACCCCAAGGGGTCGGCAAACATGGTGGCGGGGGGGAGATTTGAACTCCCGACCTTCGGGTTATGAGCCCGACGAGCTACCAGGCTGCTCTACCCCGCGCCGTCTCTAGAAATGTAGTCTGCAGCACGCCCCCTGGCAAGGGGCCAACCGGTCAGACGCCGTCGAAACGCAGCTCACCGACCACGTCGAGGCGTTGGCCCGCCATCGGGTGCAGGAAACGTTCCTCCAGCTCATCCTGGGCCGCTGGGGTGAGCCATTCGAGCTGCCGCAGCAGGTGCAGGGCCACAGCCCACTTGGCCCGGTGGGAACCGTCCTCCACTTTGATCGCCAGCCCAAGGCCTTCGCCCAGGCGCGCCAGGCACTGGATCCCCTCAGCCCCCCCCTTGCTCACGAGCAGCCCCAGGGAGCGCTGCATCAGTTCGGTGTCAAAGCGGCCTTCCCCGGCCACCAGCTGCGGGTGGGCCTGCATCGCCCGCGTCAGCCGCTCCAGGGTGGGCAGCACACCACTGCCGACGTGGGCATAAAGCAGCGCCATCTGGGCCAGCTGCAGCTGCAGGGTGGGTGCCCCGCAGTCGTCGCAGGCAGTCACCAGTTCGGCGGCCGGCAGACCCAGTCGCTCGGCCACCCGGCGCAGCACGTCCTGCTGCAGGGGATGGTCTGGATCGAGGTAGTTCTCCAGGGGCCATCCCAGCCGACGGCAGGTGGCCAGGAAGGCGGCATGCTTGCCCGAGCAGTTGTGCTGCAGCGGACTGCTGGCCCCGGGTGGACAGGGGCAGCGCAGGTAGGAGACATCCACCTCGGCCTTCCACAGGAGTTGGAACACTTCCCGGGCCTGCTCCGTGCTGCCCCCGTGGGACGCGCAGGCAATGGCCAGGGCGCGATCCGATGCCCCCTGCAGATCGGCGGCGCCGCTGGAGACAAAGGATTCCGCCTGGAGTGGCTTGAGCGCTGAACGGATGAAGCTGAGGTGGGAGGCATCGCCCGCCCGCATCAGCAATCGACCGCGGGTGTCAGCAACGACCGCATGGACCCGATGCAGGGACTCGACCATGCCGTTGCGCAGCAGGCGCACCTCAAGGGGGGGCGGGCTCAGCCGCGAGCTGGGGGAACGGCCGATCGAAGATGCCATGCCGGTGGGGAGAAGCCGCAGGGGTTTCAGAGAGCCTGCCAGAGGCCGGTGCCACCGGCGAGGAGCAGCAGCAGCCAGAACGCGGCACGCAGCAACCGCTGCAGCACCGGTTTCACCTGATGCTGGGCGACCAGAAGATCCTGCTGCCGCCAGTGCAGGGGCTTCTCCCATTCCTGGCCGTCATACCAGCCCGATTCTTCATAGGCGATCCGTTCACTCAGCAGGCGACGCTGCACGTAGGTCCAACCCAGCCATTGGCGCACCAGCAGCAGGGCCGGGAGGACGAGGGCCGCCAGGGACCCGGCGATCACCATCTGGGGGGGGTGATGGCGCAGGCTCAGGCTGCCGCTCGCCACCAGCAGGCTCAGGGGCAGGCAGAGGATCCAGCCGAGCAGCAGCGAGCGCGACAGGCTTGACAGTGACTGCAACGGCCAACGAAAGAACCAGGAGGTCTGCAGTTGCCGGAACTCGTGCAGCGGGCGCTGGTCGGGAGGAACCGGGCAGACCTCAGTCATGGAAGGGGAATGGGCGGCGTGCCGGCAGACGACGGGGCCGGATGGAAGGGGATGCTCTCCCCATGACCCCAGAACGCCTCGAGATCGTAGTAACGCCGTTCCTGGGGCGTGAACACCTGCACGATCAGATCGCCATAGTCGAGCAGGATCCAGCGGCCTTCGGTCAACCCCTCGCGACGCAGGGGCAGCCGTGCCCCCTCGGCTTCCAGCCGGTCCTCGACCGACCGAGCGATGGCCCTCACCTGCACATCCGACAGGCCACTGCAGATCAGGAACCATTCGGTGAGGGTGGTGACCTGTTCGACCCGCAACAAGCGGATGTCGACAGCCTTGCGATCATCCGCCGCCTCGGCGGCCAGCTGGGCCAGGCCGGCACTATCCATAGACGTTCTCGCTGGTGAGGGAACTGCGGCTGCCCTGCTGCTGGGCCATTTCTTCCCGGGCCTTGCCGGCACTGCGCCGGAGGGCTTCGAGGCGATCTTCGTAGAAGGCGCGCTGACGTTTCTTGCGGGTCTGTTCGATCCGCTCCTTGAGGGCACCACCCAGGCTTTTGTAGGCGTTGGGCAGGGTGTAGCCGAAGCGGGTCGCCAGGCCGATCGCCCGTTCATCGGCGGAGATGGCGTCCTGCAGCCGCTTTTCGGAGTTGTTCTTGAGGTAAAGCCGGTAGCCCGCAAACCCCGAAAGCCCCATGGCCAGCACCAGCAGCAGGCCGTCCTGGACCCACAGCTCGCCGATGGCACCGCCGAGGCCGATGGCCAGAGCCGCCATTTCCCAGCCGTCGCGAGGAATGGTGTCGTTCTGGATGCGGCCCACCTCATGCCAGAACAGCAGGTTGCGGTAATCGAGCGCGAGGGCGTCCCAGGCATCGAGGTCGATCTGGATCTCCACCTCGTCGCGGCCGATCTCCTCCAGGTTGATCAGGGGGGGGGTGGCCGAGGCTGCGGCTTCGACAAAGACCCAGCTCTGCATTTCCGGCGGCAGCAGCCCTTTCAGGCGCTGGAGCTCACTCATGGATGCGGACGCTTCCGACGTCGTGATCGACACACACCCTAGCGAGCCCCGCGGAAGGGGGGTGGGAGTGAGAAGCTGAGGCCAGACTGCTCTGACACTGCCCATGCCCCGCCGCACGGACCTGCGCCGCATCCTGCTGCTGGGCTCCGGACCGATCGTCATCGGCCAGGCCTGCGAATTCGACTATTCGGGCACCCAGGCCTGCAAGGCCCTCAGGGCCGAAGGTTTCGAGGTCGTGCTCGTCAATTCCAATCCGGCCTCGATCATGACCGATCCGGAGATGGCGGATCGCACCTACATCGAACCGCTCACGCCCGAGGTGGTCGCCCGGGTGATCGAGCGGGAACGCCCCGATGCCCTCCTGCCGACCATGGGGGGACAGACCGCCCTCAACCTGGCGGTGGCCCTGGCCGAGAACGGCACGCTGGCCCGCTTTGGGGTGGAGTTGATCGGCGCCGACCTGCAGGCCATCCGCAAAGCCGAGGACCGGGAGCTGTTCAAGCAGGCTATGGAGCGCATCGGCGTCCAGGTCTGCCCGTCGGGCATCGCCCGCTCCGCCGAGGAGGCCCAGCGGGTGGCCGATGCCATCGGCGCCTGGCCGCTGATCATCCGTCCGGCCTTCACCCTGGGGGGAGCGGGCGGTGGGATCGCCTACAACCCCGAGGAGTTCCGATCCATCTGTGCCAGCGGCCTCGAAGCCAGTCCGGTGGATCAGATCCTGATCGAGCAGTCCTTGCTGGGCTGGAAGGAGTTTGAGCTGGAGGTGATGCGGGACACTGCCGACAACGTGGTGATCATCTGCAGCATCGAAAATCTTGACCCGATGGGTGTGCACACCGGTGATTCGATCACGGTCGCCCCGGCCATGACCCTCACCGACCGTGAATATCAGCGGCTTCGCGACCAATCGATCGCCATTATCCGCGAGATCGGAGTCGACACCGGTGGTAGCAACATTCAGTTTGCTGTCAATCCCGAGAACGGCGATGTGGTGGTGATTGAGATGAACCCTCGGGTCAGTCGCAGCTCAGCCCTGGCCAGCAAGGCCACGGGTTTCCCGATTGCCAAGATCGCCGCTCGGCTGGCGGTCGGTTATCGCCTTGATGAAATTCTGAACGACATCACCGGCCAGACGCCCGCCAGCTTTGAACCGACGATTGACTACGTCGTCACCAAGGTTCCAAGGTTTGCCTTCGAAAAGTTCAGTGGCAGTTCACCGGTCCTGACCACGTCGATGAAATCGGTGGGTGAGGCCATGGCCATCGGCCGTTGCTTCGAGGAATCGTTCCAGAAGGCCCTGCGTTCCCTCGAAACTGGCCATGCCGGCTGGGGTTGCGACCGGACGGTCGAGCCCCTGGCCGAGGCCGAACTCGACCGGTTGCTGCGGCAGCCCACCCCGGAGCGGATCTTCGCTGTGCGTCAAGCCTTCGAGCAGGGGCGCTCGGTGGACGAGGTGCACCGCCTCAGCAGCATTGACCCCTGGTTCCTGACCAAACTGCAGGGGTTGATCAGCTGCGAACGGGCCCTGTTGCGGGGTCGTGGTCTCGACGACCTCGATGCCCAGGGTCTGCGCAGGCTCAAACAGCTGGGTTACAGCGACCGCCAGATCGCCTGGTCCACCGGATCCTCCGAGCTGGCGGTGCGCAGCCGCCGCCATCAGCTGGAGGTGCGACCGGTGTTCAAGACCGTCGACACCTGCGCCGCTGAATTCGCCTCCACCACGCCGTACCACTACGCCAGTTACGAACAGCCCCTCGAACAGCTGTCAGCCGATGGTCGGCTTGAACGGCTGCCAGACGCCACCGAGGTGCGGCCCGAGGAACGGCGCAAAGTGATGATCCTCGGTGGTGGGCCCAACCGCAGCGGCCAGGGCATCGCGGTTGACTACTGCTGCTGCCATGCCTCCTTCGCCCTCCAGGACGAGGGGTTTGCCACC
>CAZWFG010000053.1:0-11273 GCA_964632245.1 uncultured Synechococcus sp.
GGCGCTTGGGCGGAGCGCCTGGCGGCCGCCCGCACCGACTGCCTGGCGGCCGACTGAGCAGCCTCCGCCCCCCATGCTGGGGTAACGTCCAACCATGGACCCGACCTGGACCCACCGCCAGCGTCCCGAACGGCTGGAACGGCGCATCACCTTCGACGATTACGAGCCCACCCGCCGCTTCCTGGAGCGGCTGGAGGCCCTCTCGGCGGCGGAAACCCGCTACCCCGACATCAGTTTTGGGCGCACGTACGTGAACCTGACCCTGCGGCCGCTGCTGGACGACGGTCCGGTGCTGGCCGATGACGAGGCCTTCGCCGCCCGCATTGATGCCCTGGTGGAGGAGCCGGTCACGAAATCGGGAACAGACGGAACCTCAGCGGCGACGGCGTGAATCGATCTGCAGCAGGTCACGCACCTGCTGCACCTGGCTGGCCAGGGCGGGATCACTGGCCAGGCGCCGTTCCACCTGCTGCACCGCGTACATGACGGTGGTGTGATCCTTGCCGCCGAAGTGATCACCGATCTTGGGCAGGCTCAGGTCAGTGCACTGACGCATCAGGTGCATGCCCACCTGACGGGCCTGACTCACGGCCCGCTTGCGGCTGCTGCTGCGCATGTCATCGGCGCTGACTCCGAAGACCTCCGCCACCTTGTCGACCACCAGGGCCGGATCGACATCGGTGTCGGGCACACCGGTGCCCAGGAGGGGAGCCACGGCTTCGACGGTCATGGGCAGACCCGTGATCGACGCGAAGGCCACAGCCCGGGTGAGCGCCCCCTCGAGTTCACGGATGTTGGAGGTGAAACGGCCGGCGATGTACTGAATCAGATCCCGCGGCAGGCGCATCTGCTCGACTTCGGCCTTTTTGTGCAGGATCGCCATGCGGGTCTCGAGGTCTGGGGCCTGGATGTCGGCGATCAGCCCCATCGAGAAGCGAGAGATCAGCCGTTCCTGCAGCCGCTGGATCTGGCTGGGGGGCCGGTCACTGGCGATGACGATCTGCCGGCCGGCCTCGTGCAGGGCATTGAAGGTGTGGAAAAACTCTTCCTGGGTGTATTCCTTGCCTTCGAGAAACTGAATGTCGTCGACCAGGATCACATCACAGGCGCGGTAACGATCGCGGAAGGCCTGCATGCCGTCCTTGCGGATCGCCTGAATCAGGTCGTTGGTGAACTGCTCGGTGGAGACATAGAACACCCGCGCTGCCGGATCGATCTCAAGGCGGTAATGGCCGATGGCCTGCATCAGGTGGGTCTTGCCCAGCCCGACACCACCGCAGAGGAAGAGCGGATTGAACTCACAGCCGGGGGATTCGGCCACCGCCAGGGCGGCGGCATGGGCCATGCGGTTGTTGGGCCCCACCACGAAGCGCTGGAAGACGTAACGGGGATTGAGGTTGGTGCGCAGCCGCGGCGGGGCGGCCGTGGCCACCGGCGGTGGGGTGGTCGATGGGGTCGCCGACGGGGACGGGGCCACCGCGGAGGCAACGGCCATGGCAGCCCCGTCGCCATCCCCACCGGCATGGCTGATGCGCACCTCCACCGGCGCCGCCGCCAGGGCACTGGCGAGGTCACTGATCAGCCCCTGGTAGTTGCGCCGCAACCAGCCGGCGGCAAACGGATTGGGAGCCTCGAGATGCAGCTGCCCCCGACCGCACGACAGGCAACGGGCCGGTCGGATCCAGGTCTCGAAGGTGGGTTTGCTGAGGCTCGACTGCAGCTCGGCCCGCACCCGCCCCCAAAGGTCGCCGTCACCGCCGTGGTCAGGTTCCTGGACGGGGACGGCGGACACGGTGGAGGGCAGGGACCCTGGCGGAGCTGGGGGGAATCCGAATATAGGGGGAGTGCTCCGACCGGACGGTCGGTGGCAAGACTGCTGATCCGCCCCATTTCTGAGCCTTGACCCAGCCTCCGCTCCTGCGCCGGTCCCTGCCGCTGGCGGCCCTGCTGCTGCTGTCCGGCTGCCAGTGGCCCGTGCGCCAGCCCCAGTCACGGCAACCCCTGTCGGTGAGCAGCGCGCCGGCGCAGGCGCCGCGGGTCGACAACAATTTCGTCGCCGACGCCGTCGCCCGCGTCGGGCCGGCGGTGGTGCGCATCGACACCCGCAAGGAAGTGGTCAACCCGATGGGCGGCATCTTCGGTGGTGGCCCACCGGTGCAGCAGCAGGAAGGCCTCGGCTCAGGATTCATCACCAATGCCGACGGGGTGCTGCTCACCAACGCCCACGTGGTCGACGGAGCCGATGCGGTGTCGGTGACCCTGCCCGATGGCCGCAGCTTCCCCGGCAAGGTGGTGGGGGCCGATCCCCTCACCGACGTGGCCGTGGTCAAGGTGGCGGCCCAGGGCCTGCCGGTGGCACCGCTCGGGGATTCGGGCAAGGTGCGACCCGGGGAATGGGCGATCGCCATCGGCAACCCCCTCGGCCTCGACAACACCGTGACCCTGGGGATCGTCAGCGCCACGGCCCGCACCGATGCCCTCGGGGGCGGCCAGCGGGTCGCCTACATCCAGACCGATGCCGCCGTCAATCCAGGCAACAGCGGCGGACCGCTGATCAATGCCGCCGGCCAGGTGATCGGCATCAACACCGCCATCCGCCAGGCCCCAGGCGCCGGCCTCAGCTTCGCCATCCCCATCAACAAGGCCCAGGCCGTGGCCGAACAGATCCTGCGCCGGGGCCGGGCCAGCCATCCCTACCTCGGCGTGCGGCTGCAGGCCCTCACCCCCCAGCTGGCACGGGAGGTGAACGCCACCGGCAACCGCTGCCGCCTGCCCGAACGCAACGGGGTGGTGGTGGTCGATGTGGCCCAGGGCAGTCCGGCCGACCAGGGGGGGCTGCGGCCCTGCGATCTGGTGCTCAAGGTGGACGGGCAGGAGGTGAAGAGCCCCTCGGATGTGCAGGTGGCCGTCGACCGCGGCCGGGTCGGGGTCGTGCTGCCGGTGGAGGTCGAACGCCAGGGGCGGAACGAAAGCCTGCAGGTGAAACCCGGCGAGCTGCCCCGCTGATGCCCCAGCTGGTGGTGCTGGCCCGCCGGCCAGGCCCGCTCCAGGGCAAGACCCGGCTGCGGGGACGGCTGGGGGCCGAGACCTGCGGCCGGCTCCAGGCCCGGTTGCTCGACCACACCTTGCGGGTGGCCGACGGCTGGGCCGCCACCACCGGCGGCACCGTGCGGCTGCAACTGGCGGGGGCCGGCCCGCACTGCTGTGACCGGCCGCCCTGGCGCCACTGGCGGGCCACACCCCAGGGGCAGGGCGGCCTGGGGCTGCGGCTGCAGCGGGCCCTGGTGCTGGCCCGGCGCCATGGGGATGGGGCCGTGGTGCTGATCGGCGCCGACCTGCCCGACCTGGCGGTGCAGGATCTTCTGAACGCCGGCGAACTGCTGCAGCGGCGACCGCTGGTGCTGGGGCCGGCGACCGATGGCGGCTACTGGCTGCTGGGGGTGGCGGCGACGGTGCCGAGCGCCGTGGTCGGCGGACGGCTGTTCGGCGGCATCGGCTGGGGCGGCGATCAGGTGCTGGCCACCACCCTGGCGCGGGCCGCGGGCCTGGGCCTGGCGGTGGGGCTGCTGCGACAGGCCACCGACCTTGATCGCCCCGACGATCTGAAGCCATGGCTGGCCTGACGCCCGACGCCTGGAGCGTGGTGGTGCCGGTGCTGAACGAGGCCGAACACCTGGCGGGACTGCTGGCGGACCTGGCCGAAGCCGGGGAGGTGTGGGTCGTCGATGGTGGCAGCGACGACGGCAGCCGCACCATTGCCCGCACGATGGGGGCCCACGTGATCGGCTGTGGGCCGGGCCGCGGCCAGCAGTTGCAACGGGGGGCAGCCGAGGCGAGCCGGCCGTTTCTGCTGCTGGTGCACGGCGATGTGCGCCTGCCACACGATTGGGCGCCACGGCTGGCGGCAGCCCTTGCGCAACCCGGGGTGGTGGCGGCCGCCTTCCGTCTGCGGGTGCAGGGGCGGGGCTGGCGGCTGCGGCTGCTGGAGCGGCTGGTGGACCTGCGCAGTGGCTGGGGCCAGCGGCCCTACGGCGACCAGGGGCTGGCCCTGCGGCGCAGCACCTACCTGGCCGTGGGCGGCATCCGCCCCCTGGCGCTGATGGAAGACCTGGAGCTGGTGGAACGGCTGGCACGCCACGGCAGGCTGGCGCTGGTGCCTGCAGCGGTGCAGGTGTCGGACCGGCGCTGGCGGCGCCTGGGGGTGTGGCGCACCGCCTGGCGCAACGCCCAGCTGCGGCGGGCCTGGCGGCGGGGGGTGTCTGCCGAAGTGCTGGCCGGGCTGTACCGGGAGGGTGCCGATGCGCGGCCTCAGCGGCTGTACCAGAACACGCAACGCACCCCGTCGGGTTCAAGGGTCCAGCCCTGACGACGGTAGAAATCGACCACGTCGGGGTCGGCGAAGAGGGTGGCGCGCTCGACGCCCATGATCTGCAGGCGTTCGACGATGGCCTGCATCATCCCGCGACCGAGGCCCGAACGCTGGTAGAGGGGGTGAATGGCCAGGTCCCAGATGGTGGCATCGAGCACCCCATCACCGGTGCAGCGGGCGAAACCCACCAGCCGCGGCACGCGGGGATCATGGCGCCAGAGACCCACCACCAGCAGGCTGTTGTCGAGGGCCCGCCGCACCCGTCGCAGGGGCCGGCGGCTCCAGCCGACGGCGTCGCACAGCTGCTCGAGTTCCACCAGGTCGATGGGCCGCTCGAAGCTGGCCACCAGCCGCAGGCGGTCGCTGGCGACGGGCAGCTCGCGGCAGCTGCTGCCGTACAGACCTTCCAGCAGCGGGTCGTCCGGGGCGCTGGTGGGGCCGACGGCCGGGGACGAAACCATGGCTGATGCTGAACGCCGGCGGCGGTGTGGAGTGACTGTAGTCAGGCCGGGGCCGCTCAGAGGCTGGCCAGACCCCGTTCCTGCAGGGCCGCCAGCTGGGCGTAGAGCCCCCCCTGGCGGCGCAGCTCAGCGTGGGGTCCCTGTTCGACCACTTCGCCGCGGCGCAGCACCACGATGCGATCGGCCGCCTCGACGGTGGCGAGGCGGTGGGCAATGACGATGGCGGTGCGGCCGCTGAGCATCCGTTCCAGGTCGCGCTGCAGGGTGGCCTCCGTGGAGGGATCAAGAAACGCCGTGGCCTCATCCATCACCAGCACCGCCGGATCGCGCAAGGCCACCCTGGCGACGGCCAGCAGTTGCCGTTCCCCCGAACTGAGGTTGCCGCCCCGCTCCCGCAGGGGCGTGTCGAGACCCTGGGGCAGATGGTTCAGCAGTCCCTCCAGGCCCAGCTCGTGGCAATGGCGGGACAGGCTGGCGTTGCTGATGTCGGCCCCCAGGCGCAGGTTGTCGGCAACGGTGCCGCTGAAGAGGAAGGTGTCCTGCAGCACCACCCCCAACTGGCGCCGCAGCTCGGCCAGCGGCAGCTCCCGGATGTCGACACCATCCAGCAGGATGCGGCCCTGCTGCGGTTCATAGAGCCGGCAAAGCAGGCGGATGATGGTGCTCTTGCCCGACCCCGTGGGCCCCACCAGGGCCACGTGCTCGCCGGGGGCGATCTGCAGCTGCAGCTGACGCAGGATCGGCTCGTCGGGGCGGTAGCCGAAGCTGACATTGTCGAAGACCACTGAACCGCCGCCGCCATCACGGACCGGCGGCAACGGCCGACCGGCGGCCGGGTCGGGTTCGGTCTCGATCTCCCGCAGCTCACCAATGCGTTCGATGGCGGTGAGGCCCCCCTGCAGCTGGGTGAACCGTTCGGCCATCTGCCGCAGGGGATCGAACAGACGCTGGGAATAAAGGATGAAGGTGGTGAGGGTGCCGAGGCCGATGACACCGGCGGTGACCAGGCTGCCCCCCAGGGCCAGCACCAGGGCGATGGCCACCAGCGCCACCCACTCGAGCAGGGCCGAGATGGCACTGTCGTAAAAGACCGTGCCGTCGACGGCATGGCGGTAACGGTCGTTGGTGCGGGCGAAAGCGGCACTGTTGTAGCCCTCGCGGCGGAACATCTGCACGACCTCGAGGCCCTGCAGGTTCTCCTGCAGATCGGCATTGAGCTGCGACAGTTCTTCGCGCACGCGGTAGTTGGCGCGGCGGTAACGCTGCTGCAGACGGATCACCAGCCAGCCAACCGGCAGCTGCAGGGCCAGGAGCATCAGCCCCAGCCGCGGTTCGGTCGAGAGCATGAGGGTGGCGATCACCACCAGCGTGACCACATCGGCCAGCACGCCGATGGCCCCGGTGCCCACCAGTTCGGTGAGGGCCTCGACGTCACTGGTGAGGCGGGTGAGCAGCTTGCCCACCGGTGTGCGGTCGTGCACCGCCAGGGGCAGGGCCAGGGCATGGCCGAAGAGATCGGTGCGCAGGCGGTGGGTGAGCCGCTGGCCGATGGTCTGCACCATCAGGCTCTGGCTGCCCTGCAGCAGCAGCCGCAGCACCAGCGCCAGCAGCAGCAGCACCACCAGCTGGCCCACCGCCTGGCCCACGGGCAGGCCCTGCAGCCACGGCCAGCCCGGCTCCCGGCGGAGCACCGCAATGGTCTGCCCCACCAGCAGGGGCTGGATGGCGCTAGAGGCCGCCACCGGCACCAGCAGCAGCAGCGCCAGCCCCACCCGGCGGCGGTCGGGCCGCAGGTACGGGAGCAGGCTGCGCAGCCGCCGCAGATCCTGGGAGGCGGCCATCAGGCGCTCACCTCGGCCATGGCCTGCACCAGCTGCTGCAGGCGGCCGTCGTCCAGGCGCAGGGCCAGGGGATGGCCGATGAGGCGGGCGGTGCTGTGGAACAGATCCTCGATGGCGATGAGGCCGTTGTCCCGCAGGGTGCGGCCGGTGGCGACCAGGTCGACGATGGCTTCGGACACGCCGGTGAGGGGCCCCAGCTCGACCGAACCCGTGAGGTGGATCAGGTCGACCGGCAGATCAAGGGCATCGAAATAGTCAGCCGCGCAACGGGTGAACTTGCTGGCGACCCGGCAATGGGGGGGCAGGTCGGCGGCCCGGCGGTATGGGCTCGACTCGCGCACGGCCACGGCCATGCGGCAACCGCCGAAGCCGAGATCGAGCAGCTGGGCCACCGGCCGTTGCTGCTCCCGCAGCACGTCGTAGCCCACCACCCCCAGCTGGGCCTGGCCGTAGGTCACGTACACGGGCACATCACCGTTGCGCACCAGCAGGGCCCGGGCGGTGCCGCAGGCACTGGGCACCATCAGCAGACGGTTGTCCGGGTCGGTGATGGCGCTGAAATCCAGACCGGCGGCGGCGAACCGCCGCACCGCATCCTTGAGCAGGGCCCCCTTGGGCAGCGCGACGGTGATCATGGCCGGTCCCACCGGGGTCGGACTCTAACGAGCGGCACCGCTGCATCCGCCAGACTGCGATGGTCTGCCCGCAACGGCCGCCTGTCATGGCCCTCGAGATCGTCCGCCTGCCGGTGCTGCGGGACAACTACGTGTTCGTGCTGGCCGACCGGGAACACGGCCAGGCGGCGGTGGTTGATCCGGCGGTGGCCGCCCCGGTGATCGACTGGCTCGACGCGGCGGGCTGTGCCCTCACGGTGGTGCTGCAGACCCACCACCACAGCGATCACATCGGCGGCACGCCCGAACTGCTGCGGCGCTGGCCGGCGGCCGAGGTGTGGGCGGCAGCGGCGGACAGGGAGCGCATCCCGTTCCAGACCCGCAGCCTGGCCGATGGCGATCGGCTGGAGCTGCTGGGGCGGCCCGTGGAGGTGCTGCTGGTGCCCGGCCACACCCGCGCCCACCTGGCCTATGTGCTGCCGGCCGTGGGCGACCAGGGGCCAGAGCTGTTCTGCGGTGACACCTTGTTCGCCGGCGGCTGCGGCCGTCTCTTCGAAGGCACCCCGGCCCAGCTGCTCACGTCCCTCGAGCGGCTGGCGGCCCTGCCGGGCGGCACGCGGGTGTGGTGCGCCCACGAGTACACCGAAGCCAACCTGCGCTTCGCCGCCAGCGTTGACCCCGCCAACAACGACCTGGAGCAGCGGATCACGGCGGTCGCGGCCCTGCGGGCGGCCGGAACGGCGACGGTGCCGTCGCGCATCGATCTCGAACGGGCCACCAATCCGTTCCTGCGCTGCCGCACCCCAGCGCTGCAGCAGGCGATGGGTCAGCAGGATCCGGTGGCGGTGCTGGCCGAACTGCGCCGTCGCAAGGACGTGTTCTGACCATCGGAGATGATGGCGCCAGCGGCGGCAGGCCCATGATCGAAGCGGTGGTGACCGACGGAGCGCCGGCTCCTGTGGGGCCCTACAACCAGGCCGTCAAGGCCGGCGGGCTGCTGTTCTGCTCGGGGCAGATCGCCCTGGATCCCGCCAGCGGTGTGCTGGTGGGGGATGGTGATGTGGAAGCCGAGACCCGCCAGGTGCTGGCCAACCTGGTGGCGGTGCTGACGGCCGCCGGCAGCAGCCCCCAGCAGGTGGTGCGCACGACGGTGTTCCTCACCGACCTGGCGGATTTCGCACGGGTGAATGCGCTCTATGCCGACGTGTTCGACGGACCGGTGGCGCCGGCCCGGGCCTGCGTGCAGGTGGCGGCCCTGCCGAAGGGGTCCAGGGTCGAGATCGATTGCGTGGCCCTGCTGGGCTGACCGTCAACCGAGGCTCACGACGAGGCCCGTTCGCTGAGGTCGAGCCAACGCAGCTCCCCGGCTTCGATGCGGCCGCTGAGGTCGGTGAGGGCCTGGGTCAGTTCTTCGAGCCGGCGGAAGTCGGCTCCCGCCATGTCGGCCTGCAGCTGGGCCCGCTCGGCTTCCCAGGCCGGCAGCTGCTGCTCGAGGGAGGCCAGTTCCCGTTGCTCATGGCTCGAGAGCCCCTTGCGGACGGGGGTGGCGGAACGGCGGGCGGGGGGCAGCGACGGGGCTGCAGCGGTGCGGACGGCGGCGGCTTCGGCGTCGGCGGCACGGCGATGGTCCAGCCATTCGCTGTAGTTGCCCTCGAACCGTTCGATCACACCACCGGGGCGGAAACAGAAGAGGCGATCGACGGTGCGATCGAGAAACCAGCGGTCGTGGGAGACGACAACGACACAGCCGCGGAAGTCTTCGATGAACTCCTCCAGCACCGTGAGGGTGGGGATGTCGAGGTCGTTGGTGGGTTCGTCGAGCAGCAGCACATTCGGGTCGGCCATCAACAGCCGGCAGAGGTGCAGCCGCCGCCGTTCCCCACCCGACAGGCGTCCGACGGGGCTGTGCTGCTGAGCCGGGGGAAACAGGAACCGCTCCAGCAGCTGGGAGGCGGTGACGGTCTGGCCCGGCGCCAATGTGATCCGTTCGGCGACCTCGCGGATCACATCAATCACCCGCCGGTCGTCGTGCAGATCTTCGGAGTGCTGATCGAAGCGACCGATGACGACGGTGTCGCCAATCTGCAGCTCACCGCTGCCGGGCACCAGGCGACCGGCGAGCACATCAAGCAGGGTGGATTTGCCCATGCCGTTGGGGCCGATGATGCCGACCCGGTCCTCACGGCTGAAGCTGTAGCTGAAGTCGTGCAGCAGGCGGCGGCCGCCGCGGTCGACGGCGATGGCCTCGGCTTCGATCACGGTGCGGCCCAGGCGCCGGCCACCACCGGCGAGGCTCACCCGGGAGGCCTCATGGCGAAAGGTCTGCTGCTGCTGTTCGGCGATGCGCTGGATGCGGGCTTTCTGTTTGGTGCTGCGGGCCTTGGGGCCCCGCCGCAGCCATTCCAGTTCGCGGCGCATCAAGCCCCGATGGGCCCGTTCCCGCTGGGCTTCGGCCGCCAGTTCAGCACTGCGCAGGTCGAGGTAGGCGGCGTAGCTGCCGGGGTAGCGGCGCAGTTGACCGTCTTCGAGGGCGACGATCGCCTCAACGACCCGGTCGAGCACGTAGCGATCGTGGGTGATCAGCACCAGGGCGCCGGCGAAGCGGCCGAGAAACCCCTGCAGCCACTCACTCGCTTCGGCATCGAGGTGGTTGGTGGGCTCATCGAGCAGCAGCACATCGGGCTCGGCCACAAGGGCCGCCGCCAGGGCCAGCCGGCGGCGGTAACCACCGGACAGGTCCCCCACCCGCCGGTCGTGGTCGACGATGCCCAGCCGCTGCAACACCTCGCGGCACTGCTGTTCGAGGGACCAGGCGTTGCGTTCGTCCATGCGGGCGGTGAGCGCCCCCAGTTCGCCGAGCAGGGCCGGATCGGAGGGCTGCTGCTCAAGGCGACGGCCCACGGCCTCGTAGGCCCGCACCAGCTGCAGCTTCTCGCCGCTGTCGGCGAAGACCTGCTCAACCACCGTGCGGTCGGGATCGAAGGCGGGGTTCTGATCGACCAGCACCACCCGCAGCCGTGGCGGCCGCACCACCCGCCCCCGGCTGGGGGGCTCGAGGCCGGCCATCATCCGCAGCAGGGTCGACTTGCCGCAGCCGTTGGCGCCGATCAACCCCAGCCGTTCCCGGGGGCCCAGATCAAGGTCGGCGGCCTGCAGCAGGGTCTTGACCCCCACGTCCTTGCCGACGCCCTCAAGACGGATCACGCGGCTGACGGCACTGGTCTGAGCCTCTCACGGCGCACCATCACCCTCCCCCTATTGAGAATGAAACGCATTACGCTTGGGTGCCTTCGTCCCGCCGCCGCCCTCCATGGCCATCAACCTCCGGGTGCTGCATCGCGCCCTGGTGCCGATCGCCTCCGTGCCCCTGCTGCTCACCGCCTTCACCGGTGCGCTCTACAGCGTCCTGCGGGCGATGGACATCCAACCGCCGTTCTGGGTGATGCGGCTGCACATCGGCCGCTTCGGGATGTTGAACCTCAAGCCCTGGTATTCGGTGCTGCTGGCGGTGTGCACCCTGGTGCTGGTGTTCAGCGGCCTGGGGATGTATGCCCTGCCGTCCCGCCGCAGGGCACGGGCGGCGGCCGCAGCGGCGGCTGATCAGGACTGCTGATCGCGATGGCTTCTCCACAGGGGCAGCCCACTTTTCCACCGCCGATGGATGGTTTTCCACCGCCCCAGGGGCTGTGGGGGGCCGTGACGGCGGCCCGGAGGGCCACCGCTGTGGGATCCGCCCCTCCCCTTGACGGCCGGCCCGGGACCACCGGAGCGCCGATGAGCGGGCCAGCGCCGCAGCCCGGAAACCAGCCGCCGCCTGGCCTGACCCCGACGATCGGGCCAGGACCGGAGCCGGAGCTGGCCCTTTGACGGAACGGCCCCGGCCATGGCCAGATGGGACATCACCCCCCGAGCCCCCCTGATGGTCCCCAGCCCCCCGGCCATGGTCAGCATCGAGAACCAGTTCCCCCAGGACCTGTTCGACGCGATG
>CAZWFG010000054.1:0-11151 GCA_964632245.1 uncultured Synechococcus sp.
GCAAGGTGGCCGATCTGCTGGTGAGCGATGTGCACATCACCGCCAACAAGAACACGATCCCCTTTGATCCCGAATCCCCGTTCGTGACCAGTGGCCTGCGCCTGGGCAGCGCCGCGCTCACCAGCCGCGGTTTTGATGCCGACGCCTTCACCACCGTCGCCGATGTGATCGCCGACCGGCTGCAGAACCCCAGCGACAGCAGCATCGAGGAGAGCTGCCGGCGCCGGGTCGACGAGCTCTGCAGCCGGTTTCCCCTCTACGGCCAGCCCCAGCCGGCGGCCGTAGCCCCTGGACCGGCGGCCTAGACTCAGGTTGAACAGACGGTCTGCCCCATGCCCCCCGGCGCGCTGGCTGCCATCCCGATCCTGCCGGCGGGCCTCACCTTCGGGACGGCGACGCTGTTCACGGCATTGATCGTGCCGCTGGTGCGACGGCTCGGCCTGCGCTGGGGCCTCACCGACCAGCCCGACCCCCGCAAGCAGCACCTCACCCCGATGGTGCGACTCGGAGGAGTCGGCATCGTGGCCGGTTTCTGCCTGGCCCTGCTGCTGACCTGGCTGCTGGGGGGCTTCGGGGAGCTGCCGGCGACCCGCGACCACCTCATCTGGAGCACCCTGCTGGGCAGCCTCGGCTTCTTCGCCATCGGCCTCAGCGACGATCTGTTCCAGCTGCCTCCGCTGCCGAGGCTGGCGCTGCAGATCGGCGTCGCCATGGCGGTGTGGACCCAGGGGGTGCGCATCGGTGCTGTCACCCTGCCCTTTGACAGCGGTCTGTCGCTTTCCCTGCCGTCGCTGCTCAGCCTGCTGGCAACGGTGGTGTGGCTGGTGGGGATCACCAATGCCATCAACTGGCTTGATGGACTCGATGGTCTGGCCGCAGGCGTGAGCGGCATCGCCGCCGTCGCCCTGCTGTCGGTCAGCTTCAGCCTGCACCAGACGGGGGCAGGGCTGCTGGCCGCTGCCCTGGCGGGGGCCTGCCTCGGGTTTCTGCGCCACAACTTCAATCCAGCCCGCATCTTCATGGGCGATGGCGGCTCCTACTTTCTCGGTTTCTCGCTGGCTGCCATCAGCCTGGTGGGTCCGGCGAAGGAGCTCACCACGGTGAGCCTGCTGCTGCCGCTGCTGATCCTGTCGTTGCCCCTGGCCGACATGTCGGCCGTGATCATGGGTCGCGTCAGCGACGGACGGTCGCCGTTCTACCCCGACCGGCGCCACCTGCACCATCGGCTGCTGCGGGCCGGCTTCAGCCATCGCCGCACCGTGGTGCTGATCTACGCCTTCACCCAGTGGCTGGCGTCCCTGGCCCTGGTGGCTGCCAATGCCGAGATGCGGTTCCTCTGGTTGGCGCTGGCCACAGCGGTGCTGGTGTGGGTGTTGGTGCGCAGCCAGCGTGCCCTGAGCCGTGAAGCCGAAGACTCCTCCATGGGGCCGCCCGTGGGCCCGGCCGTGGGCAGCGACGAACCCGACCGCCTGCCCCAGGCGGCCGGTCGCCCCTGACGGCGGCCCCCATGGGTAGCAGCAAGGGTGGCGCCGAGATCCTCTGCATCGGCACCGAACTGCTGCTGGGCAACATCCTCAACGGCAATGCCCGCTGGCTGGCGGAGGAGCTGGCGGCCCTCGGCATTCCCCATTACCGCCAGACCGTGGTGGGTGACAACGCCGACCGCCTGCGCCAGGCCGTGCTCGAGGCCGCCGACCGCTGCCGGCTGCTGATCTGCACCGGTGGCCTCGGGCCCACACCCGACGACCTCACCACCGCCACCCTGGCGGACGCCTTCGGGGCACCGCTGGAGGAACGCGCCGAGGTGCTCGCTGCCATCACCGCCCAGCTGGCCCACCACGGCAAGCCCCTCAGCGCCGGCAGCCGCAAGCAGGCACTGCTGCCACGGGGTTCCGCGGTGCTGCCCAACCCCACGGGCACGGCGCCGGGCATGATCTGGAGCCCCCGCCCCGGCTTCAGCCTGCTCACCTTTCCGGGGGTGCCCTCAGAGATGCGGGCCATGTGGCGGGCCACGGCCGCGCCCTGGCTACGGCAGCAGCCCTTCAGCCAGGGGGTGCACCGCAGCCGCACCCTGCGGTTCTGGGGCATCGGCGAGGGCAGCCTGGCAGAACGGGTCGACGATCTGCTCGCCCTTGAGAACCCCACCGTCGCTCCCTATGCCGGTGCCGGGGAGGTGACCCTGCGGCTCACGGCCCAGGCGGCCAGCGCCGAGGCCGCCGACCGGCTGCTGGCCCCGGTCGAGCAGGAGCTGCGGCGGCGCCTGGGCAACCACTGTTTCGGCGCCGACGAAGCCTCGATGGCCTCTGTGGTGCTGCAGCTGCTGAGGGAACGGGGCCAGACTCTGGCCGTCGCCGAATCGTGCACCGGTGGCGGGATCGGCGCCACCCTCGCTGCGGTGCCCGGCGCGTCCGACGTGTTCCTCGGCGGCGTGATCGCCTATGCCAACGCCGTCAAGCAGGGGCTGCTGCAGGTGCCGGCCGAGGTCCTCGAACGCCACGGGGCCGTGAGTGACCCGGTGGCGCTGGCCATGGCCCATGGGGTGCGGCGCTGCACCGGTGCCGACTGGGGGGTGGCGGTGACGGGCATCGCCGGCCCCGGCGGCGGCAGCAGCGACAAGCCCGTGGGCCTGGTGCACATCGGCCTCAGCGGCCCGGACGGCAGCGCCAGCGAAGGGGTGCGGTTCGGATCCAGAAGAGAGCGCCAGGTGATCCAGACCCTGACCGTGGGCGAAGCCCTCAACCGCCTGCGGCTGAGGCTGGCCGCGGGTCGATGTTGACAGGGGACAGATTCGCTTCAGAATCTCGTGGCCTTCAATGCAACTATGAGTCTCTAGCCCTCGCTTCTACCTGGTCTCATCATTCCCTTCCTGTTCAAGATCGCCGGGGCCATCGTCCTCTGGGTGGTCGCTGGTTGGGTGATCCGTTTTGTGGTGAGCCTGGTGCGCCGCTCCCTCAGTCGCGGGGGCATGCAGGCGAGCCTGGTGTCGTACCTGGCCTCAATCATTGGCGTCACCCTGCGGGTGCTGCTGCTGCTGGCGATCCTTGGTCTCTTCGGCATTGAGACGACCAGTTTCGCCGCCCTGATCGCCGGTGCCGGCCTTGCCGTGGGGGCTGCTGCCAGCGGCCTGCTCGGCAATTTCGCCGCTGGTGCGTTTCTTCAGGGTCTCAGCCCCTTCAAGGCGGGTGATTATGTGCTGGCTGGTGGTGTCGAAGGCACTGTCGAAGATGTGGGCATGTTCGTGACCACCATCCTCACCCCCGACAGCGTGCAGACGCTGGTGCCCAACGGCAAGTTGTTCGGCGACACCCTCAAGAACTACTCGTCCCACCCCTTCCGCCGCGTCGAACTGGTGGCCCAGCTCGACAACACCGCCGATGTGGCCCGCGCGATCGAGCTGCTCAAGCAGGGTGTGGCGTCGGTGCCCAACCAGTACCCCGGCAAGCCCGCCGACGTGGAGGTGCTGGAGTTCAGCGAGCGGGGGCCCCGCCTCGCCGTGCGCCCTTACACCCACACCGACCACTACTGGCAGGTGTACTTCGACACCAACCGCACCATCGCCAACGTCCTTGGTGGCAATGGGTTCCCCATCCCCCGCATTCCCGTGCAGATGGCTTCGGCCAACTGACCCATGCGGGCTTCTGCGTGCCGTTCCGCCCTAGGGTGACCAATCCCTCCAACCAGGGATCCCCTTGAGCTCCGGCACCCTCTACGACAAGGTCTGGGAGCTGCACCGGGTGGCAGAGCTGCCCGGTGGTTCCACCCAGCTGTTCATCGGTCTGCATCTGATCCACGAGGTCACCAGCCCCCAGGCCTTCGCTGCCCTGCACGACCTGGGCCTGACGGTGCGCCATCCCGAACGCACGGTGGCGACCGTCGATCACATCGTGCCCACCACCAGCCAGCAGCGGCCCTTTGCCGATCCCCTGGCCGAGGAGATGCTCT
This sequence comes from uncultured Synechococcus sp., assembly GCA_964632245.1. Taxonomy (GTDB): domain Bacteria; phylum Cyanobacteriota; class Cyanobacteriia; order PCC-6307; family Cyanobiaceae; genus CAIQIA01. Next base: position 3,943 of record CAZWFG010000054.1, read on the forward strand.
GCACCCTCGAACGCAACTGCCACGACCACGGCATCACCCTGCATGGCATCGGCAGCGGTCGCCAGGGCATCGTGCATGTCATCGCCCCAGAATTGGGCCTCACCCAGCCCGGCATGACCGTGGCCTGCGGCGATTCGCACACCTCCACCCACGGGGCCTTCGGGGCCATCGCCTTCGGCATCGGCACCAGCCAGGTGCGCGATGTGCTGGCCAGCCAGAGCCTGGCGATGACGAAGCTGCGGGTGCGACGGATCTGGGTCGAGGGCGCCCTCCAGCCCGGCGTCTATGCCAAGGATCTGGTGCTGCACATCATCCGCCGCCTGGGGGTGAAGGGCGGTGTCGGCCATGCCTACGAATTCGCCGGTCCCACCATCGACGCCCTGTCGATGGAGGAGCGCATGACCCTCTGCAACATGGCCATCGAAGGCGGTGCGCGGGTCGGCTACATCAACCCCGACGCCACCACCTACGCCGCCCTGCGCGGTCGGCCGGCGGCACCCACCGGCGAGGCCTGGGAGCGGGCCGTGGCCTGGTGGAGCTCCCTGGCCAGCGATGCCGATGCCGTCTACGACGATGAGGTGCGCTTCGATGCCAGCGCCATTGCGCCCACGGTCACCTGGGGCATCACACCGGGTCAGGGCATCGGCGTTGATGAATGCGTGCCCACCCTCGAGCAGATCGACCCCCAGGAGCGCCCCCTGGCGGAGGAGGCCTACCGCTACATGGATCTGCAGCCGGGCGAGCCGATCGCGGGCTTGCCGGTGGATGTGTGCTTCATCGGCAGCTGCACCAATGGCCGCCTCTCGGACCTCAGGGCTGCGGCGGCCATTGCCCGCGGCCGGCAGGTGGCCCCGGGCCTGCGGGCCTTTGTGGTGCCGGGCAGCGAGCAGGTGGCCGCGGCCGCCGAGGCCGAGGGGCTGGATCGGATCTTCCGCGAGGCCGGCTTCGACTGGCGCGCCCCCGGCTGCTCGATGTGCCTGGCCATGAACCCCGACCGGCTGGAGGGCCGCGAGATCAGCGCCAGCTCGAGCAACCGCAACTTCAAGGGTCGCCAGGGATCAGCGTCGGGTCGCACGCTGCTGATGAGTCCGGCGATGGTGGCGGCTGCCGCCGTCACCGGTGTGGTCAGCGACGTGCGCCAGCTGCTGCCCTGAGCGGTCATCCCCCCCGCTTCCTGCCCCCGTCCCGCCCTTGCCCCCATCTGCGATGGACTTCCCCTCCGGTCCGATTCCCTTGGTCACCGGCACGGCCCTGCCCCTGCCAGGGGACGACATCGACACCGACCGCATCATCCCGGCCCGTTTTCTCAAGGGCGTGAGCTTTGCCGGTCTGGGGGAACAGGCCTTCGCCGACGACCGTCGGGAACTGGCGGGCAGCCATCCCTTTGATCGGCCCGAGCACCATGACGCACGGCTGCTGCTGGTGAACGGCAACTTCGGCTGCGGCTCGAGCCGTGAGCATGCCCCCCAGGCTCTGATGCGCTGGGGCATCAGGGCCCTGGTGGGCGAAAGCTTCGCCGAGATCTTCTTTGGCAACTGCCTGGCCCTGGGGCTGCCCTGCCTGCAGGCCCCGCGGGCTGTGGTGCAGGAGTTGCAGGCCCTCGCCAAGGCGGAGCCGACCATTCCCTGGGAGCTGGATGTGGCGGGTCGCGAACTGCGGCAGGGCGACCGCCGCTGGCCCCTCACCCTGGCCGATGGCCCCCACGAGATGCTGCTGAGCGGCCGCTGGGATGCCACCGGTCAGCTGCTGTCGAACGACGCGCAACTGCAGGCCACGGCCGCACGGCTGCCCTACCTGTCGGGCTTCCGCGCCTGATTCGCGGCCACCGACAGAAAGTCGATCTAGAACAGAGACATCTGCGAGACAAGCGCGATGGCTCGTTCCCTGCGTCATCGACCCGGTCCCTGGGCCCAGCGGTTGCTGCTGCTGGTTTCGCTCACGCCGCTGGTGCTGCTCAACCCTGGCCTGGCGGATCCGCTGCAGGAGCTGCAGAGCGGCTTCTGCAGCGGCTGTGCCCTGCGGGGGGCAGACCTGCGGGGCCGCGACCTGCGCGGCGTGCACCTGATCGGCGCCGACCTGCGCGGTGCCGACCTGCGGCGGGCTGATCTGCGCGACGCCAACCTCGAAGGGGCCGACCTGAGCGGCGCCGATCTGCGCCAGGCCCAGCTGCAGGGCAGCCGGCTCACCAACGCCGACCTGAGCGGCGCCGACCTGCGCCAGGCCGATCTGCGCCAGGCGGTGGTGATCCAGGCCCTCACCCGCGGGGTGCGGGTGGAGGGGCTGCAGTTCGCCGGGGCCGAGCTGTATCGCAGCAACCTGATCGTGGGCGGCCCCGACTGAAGCCGCTGGGTCTCAGGGTTCCGGCAGCTCGCCGCGGCGGGGCTCCCAGGGCACGAACGGCACCCCGGGACCGCGGAAGCTGAAGTCGTTGAGCCGGATGCGCAGGCCGCCGATGCCGGTGTAAGGGCTGTAGTAAGCGCCGATGTCGTAGGCACGGCGCTGCCAACGCAGCTCCACATAGGAGTTGGTGGTCTTGCCGTACTCACCGGAGCTGCCCGAGACGTTGTATTCGATGCCGCCATTGAGCAGCAGCGGCCCCACCAGCTGCTGGGTCAGACCGATACCGAGGGTGGCGGTGTCGACATAGCGGTCAAAGGCCAGGGGGCTGTCCCCCCCTTTGGCCGCGACGCTGCCGAACAGCGAGAGGCGGGTGAAGTCGAGCAGGGGCCGGTTGAAGTGGCCCAGGGTGAGGGTGGGTCCGCCCGAGATGCCGAGCAGCGACTGGCTGTCGCCGTTGCCATAGGCGGCCAGGTTCGTGAAGGGCACCAGGCTGAGGGTGAGGCCCGGCACCACCGCCACCGGCGAATAGCGGTAGGCCCCCTCCGAAGTGAGCGGCAGCGACTGACCGGTCCAGAGCGGCAGCCGCAGGTTGGCGGAGGCGTAGAGGTTGCCGCGCCACAGGGCCTCCAGGTCGACGCTGTCCTGGTTGCCCTGGGCGAACAGGTTGCTCTGGTAATTGCCCACCCCGAGCCGCCAGATGTATGAGGCCGATGCCCCGGCAGGCGCTGGCAGCAGCCCCTGCTTGCCGAGGAAGCCGCCATAGGCGGCGTAGATGTCCTGCTGGCCGAGGGAGCCGTTCCAGACCCGGTAGCGGTAGGCGCCGAAGAGCCGGCTCTGGACATCACCGACCCACGGGAGCGACAGCGGCTGCCGCAGTTCCCCGTTGGCCCGAGTGGCATTGGCCAACCGGTCAGGGGCGAAGCTGGAGATGTCGAGGTTGGCATTGAAGCCGCCCTGCCCGAGGGGGCCCTCCAGCTGGGCTTCGACACCGAACAGATCGGCCAGGGTGTTGGGCTGGTTCACCGCATCCGACCCGGCCGAAGCCCCTGGGGCCGGATAGGCGTCATTGCTGCCGTTGATGGCCCGCTGCACCATGAACTGGGGCCGCACCGTGAGGCTCGTGCTGCCCAGCTTCTGTTCCGGCAGGGTGTATTGCAGATAGAGGCCGTCGCGGTCATCGCGGTCGTTCAGCAGGGCCCAGCGGTTCTGCACATCCTTCTCCTGCTGGGGCTTGATCCGCAGGGTCGAAGGCAGCGGCAACGGCAGCTTGTTCTCGAGCAGCAGGCGGTTGCCGCGGGAGCGGATGACCGTGGTGCCGTCGGCCTCCTGCCACGAGGTCACCTCGTCGGCATCGACCCACACCTGGGCCGGTGTGAAGGGGTCGTTGGTGAAACTCGCCCGTGGCGCGCTCCAGCCCTCGGGGGTGAGGCGCAGGGCGGGGGTCTGGAAGCGCCAGTGGGTGATCGAACCGGTGATCAGGCGTCGGTTCTTGGTGGCCCGCAGCTCCTGCAGCTGCTCGGGGGCCACCACGCCGAACTGGCCCTCCTCGTTGCTGAGGGCGCTGGCATCGGTGGTGCCGAAGCGACGGTCGATGATCAGCCCTTGGCGGGGCTGCACATCGCGCACCCGCTGGTCGATGGCGGCGATGGCGCTGCGGCGGCTGGTCACGCTGGCGCGGGTGGGGGCCGGCGCCGGGGCCGGTGGTGGGGCGACCGTCGCTTCACCGTCCAGCGCCCCGGGATCCATGGCCGCGGCCTCGAGCTGTTCGGCCAGGGGACGCCGACGCACGGCGTCGTCGGCATCGGCTCCGGGGCAGCCCAGGGGCGGCGGATCGTCGGCCTGGGGCCGGCGGGGGCCATTGCGGCCGAAGCGATAGCGGGCCCCAAGCAGGTATCCGTTGCTCCCTTCGTAGACGCCGGCGTAGGTGCCGTAGGCGCCGGAGCGGTGGTGGATGCGGCCCACCACCGTCCACTGGGGGGAGACATCGACGGCCAGCTCGGCCCCGAGGTAGTTGAGGAACTGGGTCGAGCGCTGCCACGAGACGGTCTCGTAGTTGCTGAGCTGCGACAGCAGGCTCACCCCCTCGACGGCCTGCAGGCTCAGCCAGGGGCGGATCCACCAGCGCAGACCCAGGCCGAAGGTGACTTCGGCGAAGGTTTGAGGGTCGGTGACGGCCGTGGCCGCCTGTGCCGGCGGCACCCCGGCGGTGTAGCGCAGGTCGCTGTTGCGGCCGGCCACGTGCAGCAGCAGGTTGCTGTCCACCTCAAGGGCGAAGGGGTCGGCCTCCACCAGGCGATGGATGTAACCCAGGCCACCCACACCTTCGGGCCGCAGGGCCCCCTTGAAGATGAAGGTCTCACCGAAGGTCGCATCGGTCATCTGGCCACCCCAGAGGGTGAGGGCCTGGGGGTGGGGCTGCCGCGGCAGCGGCGGCAGCACCGGCGGACAACTCAGGGGTTCGGGCTCCGCCAGGGGTGCAACCGTGGCCGGCGGCACCGGCGTGCCGGGGCGGGGGGGATTTTTCAGCAGGTCCTGGCGCTGGCGCTGCTCGGCCGCCTGGCCCTCGGGGGTGCCGGTGAGGGGCGCATCGGGGTCAAGATCAAGCTTGCTGCTCAGCAGATCGACGACGCCGTAGACATCCTCGAGTTCCCCTTCTTTTTGCAGCAGGCTGTAGCGCAGGCTGCTGGCCTGGATGCGCTGGCCGCCGCGCTCAAACCGCACGGACCCACGGGCCCAGAGGATGCGGGTGCGGTTGTCGATCTCAAGGGCATCGGCCTCAAGCCGGCCCCCTGCCACCGAGGCCCTGACGTTGCCTCGGGCCGTGAACCGTCCCGTGGCCTGGTCGTAACCCTGGGTGTCGGCGCGCAGCTCGATGTCGAGGGGGGGGAGGGCCGGTGCGCTGACGGATGGTGCCGGCACCGGGGCGGACGGAGCCACGGGAACCGGCTCCTCGGCGGCCTCGTCCTGGGCAGGGGCTGGCGAGTCTGTGAGATCGACAGAGTCACACCGGCCGGGCAATGCCCAGCCGACGAGAACAACCGCCGGGATGAGGAGGCGTGAGCGGAACCGCAAGCCCGGCGGGGATCAGGGGCGCAGATCCTGCCACGCCCAGGAACGGTCAGTCCTCCAGGTCCTTCCGGCTGGGCGTCCGGCTGGGATCACTGGCCAGGAAGCCGAACATGAAAATGCCGATGAAGAAGAAGACGACGGAGTAGACGGAAATCTTGAGGGCGAGCATGGTCCAGCCGGAGGGGGTCGGGTAGAGCGCCGTACCCGGAGCGGCGCGATCATCCTATGGGTCACGTGCGGGGATGACGGATGACCCAGGCGCTTCCCGGGTCGGTTGAGGGGTGGATTGAAACGTTTTCCCCCCGGCTGGAGCTCGATCTGCTGCCGCTGCTGCTCGGCCCCGACGGCCAGCCGGCCCTGGCGAACCCCTGGGGCCGCCGGCACCGGCCCGACTGGCATGCCCGCGGCCTGGTGATCTGGCCCCGGGGCGGCCGCTGGCTCACCCTCACCCACCAGCTCCGCTGCCCCCCGACCTGGAAAGACGGCCGTGCCAGCCGGGCGCGGCTGGCCCTGCGCTGGTGGGCTGAAGCCGCCGAGGTGCTGATCGATGGCCAGCCCGTGGTGGTCGGCGATCTGTTCGATGCCGCCTGCCGCTGGTCGCTGCCGCCGGCCTTCGCCCAGGGGCAGACCCTGGCGCTGACCCTGCGGCTGCGCAGCCCCCGCCACGACGACGGCGCCCTGCTGCTGGCGCGGGTGGAACGGGAACCGATCGATCGGGCCGATCCCCACGGTCTGCTGACCCTGGGCCAGCTGCGGCTGCTGCGGCAGCAGCAGGAGACCGCCGGCACGCCCCCCCCAGCTCTGCCATGCGACGAAACGGCCCTCCGCGCGCAGTTGGCCGCTGAACCGCCGGCGGGACGGTTGCTGCTGGTGAGCCATGCCCACCTTGACCTGGCCTGGCTCTGGCCCGTGGCCGACACCTGGCAGGCGGCCGAACGCACCTTCCGCTCGGTGCTGGCTCTGATGGAACGCTGGCCGGCCCTGCGCTTCGGCCATTCGACCCCGGCCCTCTACGACTGGCTGGCCCGCCACCACCCCACCCTCTCGGCCGCGATCGCCCAGCGGGCTGCCGAAGGTCGCTGGGAGCCGCTCAACGGCCCCTGGGTGGAGACCGACTGCGTGCTGGTGGGTGGGCCGTCGCTGCTGCGCCAGTTCGAGGAAGGCCAGGCCTGGAGCGAACGCCACTTTCCCGGCTGGCGCCACGACCTGGCCTGGTTGCCCGACAGCTTCGGATTCGGCGCCGGCCTGCCGGCCGTGTGTGCGGCGACGGGCGTGCGCTGGTTCCTCACCCACAAGCTGTTCTGGAACGCCGACAACCCGTTCCCCCACCGCCTGTTTCGCTGGCGCGCCCGGGGCGGCGCCGAGGTGCTGGCGCTGATGACCGCCCCGATCGGCACCGACGGGGATCCTTTGGCGATGGCCCGCGAAGCCCGGGCCTGGACCCTCGCCACGGGGCTGGAGGAGGGGCTGTGGCTGCCGGGGGTGGGGGATCACGGCGGTGGCCCCAGCGAGGAGATGCTGGCGCAGCTGGAGCTCTGGAACGGTCAGCCCCTGGCCCCCAGCCACCGCTTCGGCAGCGTGCGGGAACACCTCGATGGCCTGGCGCCCCTGGCCGCCAGCCTGCCGGTGTGGCGCGATGAGCTTTACCTGGAGCTGCACCGGGGCTGCGCCACCAGCCGCCCGGACCAGAAACGGCACAACCGCACCCTCGAGCGGCTGCTGCGGGAGGCCGACGCCCTGGCGGCCCTGGCCGGCGGCGACGGCGACGAAGGCGGTGACGGCGGCCGCGAAGCCTGGCGT
>CAZWFG010000055.1:0-2225 GCA_964632245.1 uncultured Synechococcus sp.
TGCTGGTGCTCAATGAACCGGAGAACAGCCTCCATCCCGATCTGATCGCTCCACTCGCACGGCTCATCGGCACCGTCTCGGAGCAGACCCAGGTGTGGGTCATCGCCCATGACGAGGCGCTGATCGCAGGCCTGCAGCAGTGGCCGGGTTGTCGCACCCTCCATCTCAGCGGTACCAGGGGGCTTCGGTGCTGGCCCGCCAAGGGTTGAGGCTCAGCCGCGGGGAACCCTGGTACGGGGAGCAGCGGTCAGCCTGCCCAGATCTCCTCCAGCTCCAACGCCAGCCCCGGCAGCAGATCGCCACCCTCCAGCCGCGGGGGGTTGTCGAGGCGCTGGGCCCCGGGCCAGATCTCCACCGCCCGTTCCCCCGGGAACAACAACCAGCCCCGCTGAGCCCCGTTCGCCTGGTAGGTCTCCATCTTGCGGCGCAAAGCAGCCCCGCCCCGCGGCCCTCCGTCGCTGGCACTGGCCAGTTCGATCACCAGGTCAGGACAGAGGGGAGGAAAGCCGCGGCGTTGGTCGGAGGTGAGGGCCTGCCAGCGCTCCAGGCGAACCACGGCGGCATCGGGGCTGAGCACCGAACCATCGGCGAGGCGGAAGCCGGTGGAGCTGTCGAACACCTTCCAGTTCCCCTGCTCCAGCGCCCAGATCTGCAGGCGGGTGCACAGGAGTGTGTTGCGGGAGCCTGTCTCCCCTCCGGTCGGCGTCATCGGGATCACCCGGCCGTCGGCCGCCAATTCCAGCACCGCCTCTGGGTTTGCCGCGCACACCAGCGCAAACTGCTCGGGGGTCAACCGCAGCTCCGACGGCAACAGGAGCGGCGCCAGGGCGGTGGGTGGGGCGGTGGTCATCGCAGCAGCAGATGACGACCTGCAGGCTAATCCTGGTGGGCGGCGGCAATGTCGGTGGCGCCGAAGTCGGTGCCCTTGAACAGCAGGGGGGCGTTCAGGGCCCTGGCCAGTCCATAGCTGAAACAGTCGCCCAAGTTCAGCGCCGCCGGGTGGCGGCCTTTGCCGTAGCGCCGCCAACCCTCCAGGGCCCAGTGCAGCTGCTGTTGGTCAAAGGGCACCAGGCGCGCCCGCAGGGCCAGCAGCAGCTCATCGACCGCCATGGCCTGCAGCCCATGGCGATCGCCCTCCGCCACCAGGCCCAACTCCAGGCGGGAAGCGACGCTGAGATGCACCACCGATGCCCTGACGGCCGCGTCGATGAGGGTCTCGGCATCGCTCTCCTGCAGGAGCATGGCCATCACGGCCGAGGTGTCGATCACCAGCTCGCCGGTCGCCTGGGTCATGTCGGCAGCCCGCGCTCGTCGTAAAGCGCATCCTGCAGCGCCTGGCTGCTGCGTCCGTGCCACCCGGGCGAGCCGCTGACGCGGGCACAGATGGCGCGGACGGCGGCCTTGCGCGCCTCGATCACCTCAGCCGCCTCTGCGCCCGGGCAGCGGTCGAGCTCGGCCCTCAGTGCCTGGCGCACCGCATCGGTGACAGTGGTGGAACGCCGGGCGGCCAGCTCCCGGGCCATGGCGTGCACCTCGGGGTCCTTGATGTTCATGCCCATGGCGCGGAGCGGGACGTGACAGGGTAGAAATCGACCTTTATTCTACCCATCCTCCCCGGCGGAGGATGGCGCCATGGGATCACCCACCGCCGATCCAGCCGCCTTCGGGCATGTGCCCGTGCTGGCCGAGCCGCTGCTGGCGGGCCTGGCGCCGCTGGCCGACCTGCTGGCGGCCCGGCCGGAGGGGGGCCTGCTGATCGACTGCACCCTCGGCGGCGGCGGCCACAGCGGCCTGCTGCTGCAGGCGCACCCCGGGTTGCAGCTGGTGGGGCTGGACCAGGACCCCACGGCCCGCGCCGCCGCCGCCGCGCACCTCGCTCCCTTTGGCGACCGCGTCACGATCGTGGCCACCAACTTCGCCGTTTTCACCCCTGCCCAACCGGCCGTGGCGGTGCTGGCCGATCTGGGGGTGAGCAGTCCCCAGCTGGATGTGGCCGAGCGGGGCTTCAGCTTCCGGCTGGCCGGCCCCCTCGACATGCGCATGAACCCCGACCGGGGCGAGACCGCCGCCGCCCTGATCGATCGGCTCGACGAGACGGCCCTGGCCGACGTCATCTATGCCTACGGCGAAGAGCGGCTTTCGCGGCGCATTGCCCGAAAGATCAAGGAGCAGGGCCCCTGGGCCGATCCCGGCCGGCCCCGCACCACCGCCGAGCTGGCCTGGCT
>CAZWFG010000055.1:2325-11137 GCA_964632245.1 uncultured Synechococcus sp.
GACGAAAGCGCCGCCAACCCCCGCGCCCGCTCGGCCAAGCTGCGGTTGGCCTCACGGCTCTGACCGCCCCATGCCCGCCCCCCTGCCACCGACCGTTGCCTGGTGGATCGCCCTGGTGATCCAGCTGGTGGCCCTGCCGGGGGTGCTGCTGCCGGTGCTGCCCGGCCTGGTGCTGCTGCCCCTGGGGGCCGGCCTGTGGTGCTGGAGCGTCGGCTGGAGCCAGGGCTGGCCCGCCCTGGCGGCCGCCCTGCTGGTGCTGGCCCTGGGCTGGGGCGCCGACGCCCTCGGTCTGGTGCTGGGCCCGGCGCGGCTGCGGGCCAGCCGCTGGTCGTACATCGGCGCCGGCGTGGGCCTGCTGTTGGGCATCCTGGGGCTGCTGCCGGCCCTGCCGGTGGGCGGACCGCTGCTGGGGGCCGTGGTGGGGCCGCTGCTGGGGGCGAGTGTCGGTGAACTGGTGATGGCCCGCACGGCCCTGGGCCCCCTGGGGCTGCAGCGGCTGCTGCGGTCCCTGCAGGTGGGGCTGGCGGTGGTGCTGGGCATGCTGGTGAGCCGCCTGGCCCAGGCCCTGCTCTCCCTGGTGGGCGTGGGGGCCTTCGTGCTGCTCAGCGGAGGGCCGGGAGCAGGCGGCTGAACACCGCCAGGGCCGCCTCGATTTCGGCCTCGCTGGTGGCGCGGCCAAGGCCGAAGCGCACCGACGCCGCCGCTTCGGCGCGGCTGCGGCCCAGGGCCTGCAGCACATGGGAGGGTTCGCCGCTGCTGCAGGCCGAACCGCCACTGACGGCCAGCTGACGCCGCAGCTGCCGATGCAGCGCCCCCCCTTCGACGCCGGCGACGGTGACATTGAGGTTGTGGGCCAACCGTGGCGCCAGGGCGCCGTTGAGGCTCACACCCCCCAGGGCCTCGAGCCCCGTCCGCAGCCGTTCGCGCAGGGCCAGCAGCCGCGCCCCACGCGCCGGGGCATCGGCCAGGGCCCGGTCCAGCGCCTCGGCCAGGCCGACGATCAGCGGCAGCGGTGGGGTGCCGCTGCGGCGTCCCCCCTCCTGGCCGCCCCCATGCAGCTGGGGCGCCACCGTGACGCCGGGCGCCAGCACCAGGGCGCCGATGCCCTGGGGCCCGCCGAACTTGTGGCCGCTGAGGCTGAGCAGGTCGATGCCCAGCTCCAGCGGCCGCAGGGGCGCATGGCCCACCAGCTGGGCACCGTCGCAGTGGAACGCCACCCCGTGGCGGGCGCAGAGGGCCCCGATGGCCGCGAGGGGCTGCAGCACCCCGATCTCGTTGTTGGCCGCCATCACGCTCACCAGCACCGTGTCGGGCCGCAGGGCCGCCGCCAGCCGGTCGGGGTCCAGCAGGCCGTCGGGCTGCACCGGCAGCACCGTGAGGGCAAACCCCAGGCGTTCGAGGTAGCGGCAGGGGTCGAGCACCGCCCGGTGTTCGGTCGCCACGGTGACCAGGTGGCGCCCCCGGTCAAGGCGGGCCTCGGCCAGGCCCTTGATGGCCAGGTTGTCGGCTTCCGTGGCACCGCTGGTGAACACCACCCCCTCGGGGGGCACCGCCAGGGCCGCCGCCAGCCGGCCACGGGCGGCTTCCACGGCGGCGGCGGCCTCAAGACCGGGCCGGTGGCCGCGGCTGGAGGGGTTGGCGGCGTGGTCGGTCCACCAGGGGGCCATGGCCGCCACCACCGCCGGATCGCAGGGGGTGCTGGCCTGGTGGTCGAGGTAGATCGGCGCGGCGGCCACCGGACAGGCTGCGGGGGAGACAACGCCGCCATGCTGGCGGCAGCCGTTCACGCCTGCGCCATGGCCCGCCGTTGCACTGCCCTTGCCGTGGTGCTGGCCGCCGCCGCCGCCGGCCATGCCGCCGAGCCCCCCGCCGATGACGGCGGCCTGCAGGACCCCTCCCGCCATCGCCCCCCCGACCTGGTGGTGCTGCAGGACCGGCCGGTGCCCTACGGCCGCGAGGTGATCGGCGCCTATGCCGTCGCGCCGGTGGCGGGCCAGCCGACCATGCGGCAGCTGAAGCTCTGGATCGAGCGGGTCAACAACGTCACCGTGCGGCGCGAGACGGTGAACTGCGATCCCGCCGCCCCATCACGGCTCACCCGCGAAGGGGACCGGCTGCAGCTATTCGAGCTCAACCCCGGCGGCCCCGTGGGCCCCCACAACCGGCTCAGCCATCAGATCTGGTGGGCCGCCTGCCATCCGGCCCAGGCGGGCCGCGACCCCGCCGACCTGGCCGCCACCGCCCGACGGCTCGGCTACGACGGCCAGCGCCGGGAGGGTCTGCAGCTGCTGCCGGCCGGCCCCACCCCGCCGCGCTGAATAGATTCGGGCAGTGCCTGGCCCCTGCCCGTGACCGAGCCCCAGCCTTCTGCCGACACCATCACCCCGGCTTCGCCCAAGGTGCTGCTGGTGGACGATGAACCCGGCCTGCGGGCCGCGGTGCAGGCCTACTTCGAAGACGAGGGCTTCGAGGTGATCACCGCCGTCGACGGGGCCGAGGGCTGGGAGAAAGCCCAGGCCGAACTGCCCGATGTGGTGCTGAGCGACGTGATGATGCCGCGGGTCGATGGCTTCGGCCTGCTGAAGCAGCTGCGGGAGGACGAACGGCTCGGCGGCACACCGGTGATCTTTCTCACCGCCAAGGGCATGACGTCGGACCGCATCGCCGGCTTCAGGGCCGGCGTCGACGACTACATCCCCAAACCGTTCGACCCCGACGAGCTGGTGGCGCGGGTGCGCAATGTGGTGCAGCGCCAGGAGCGGCTGCTGCGCGAGGCGGCCCGCTACGCCGACACCGACCTGGGTCAGATGGCGAAGCAGATCACCGAGATCCGCTCGCTGCTGCAGGGTGGCGGCGGCAGCCGCCGTGCCCCCGGTGCCACCGACCATGCCTTCACCCCCCGCGAGGCGAGCGTGCTGCAGCTGGTGGCCGAGGGGTTGATGAACAAGGAGATCGCCCGGCGGCTCGACACCTCGATCCGCAACGTCGAAAAGTATGTGAGCCGTCTGTTCGCCAAGACCGGCACCGCCAGCCGCACCGAACTGGTGCGCTACGCCCTCGAGCACGGCCTGGTGGAGTGACGGCGGCGGCGGTGCTCAACAGCGGCTGGATCTACCGCGACCGCATCGCCCGGGCCGACGCCGGTGTCGCCCTCACCGCCTGGTATGCCGACCGCTACCGCCACAGCGACCGGGCCTGCTGGCAACAGCGCCTGGCCGCCGGCGAACTGCACCTCAACGGCCGGCCCGCGGTCGACGACCGGCCCCTCACCGCCGGTGACCGGCTGGCCTGGCATCGCCCCCCCTGGAGCGAACCGCCGGTGCCGCAGCACTGGGACGTGCTGCACGACGACGGCGACCTGCACGTGATCGCCAAGCCCGCCGGGCTGCCGGTGCTGCCGGCCGGCGGCTTTCTCGAGCACACGATCCTGCGGCTGCTCGAGCGCCGCTGGGCGGCGGATCCGGCCGGGGTGCCGCGGCCGGTGCATCGGCTGGGCCGCGGCACCAGCGGCGTGCTCGTGTGTGCCCGCAGCCCCGCCAGCCGCGCCTGGCTGAGCCGCCTGCTGCGCGACAGCACCGCCGCGCCGGGAACGGGCTGCCGCAAGGTGTACCGGACGCTGCTGCAGCCGGGCCGGCTGGCCCTGGCCGTGGGCGACGAGCTCGAGCTGGCCACCCCCATCGGCCGGCGGCCCCATCCCCACCTGGGCCAGCTCTGGTGCACCGCCACCCCAGACGACCCCGGGGCCCTGGCGGCCCTGAGCCATCTGCGCCTGCTGGAACGGCGCCCCGGGGCCGACCTGGCCGAGGTGACCATCGCCAGCGGTCGACCGCACCAGATCCGCATCCACTGTGCCGCCGCTGGGGCGCCGCTGCTGGGGGATCCGCTCTATGGACCCGGCGGCCTGGCCTGCGCCGCCGCCCTGCCCGGCGACGGGGGCTACCGGCTGCATGCCCTGCGGGTGCAGCTTCAGCGGCCCGACGGCACCTGGCTGGTGGTGGAGGCGCCGCCGCCGCCGGCCCTGGCCCCGGGAACCGGCAGGGGCCTGTCGGGCTCGAAGTAAGGCAGCCACAGCCACTGGTCAAGGCGCGGCTGCAGCCAGGCCTCGACCCGGGCATCGAGGGCGCCGGCGAGGCTGCGCACCTGCTGGGGGGCCGCCAGCGCGGCCTGGGGAAGCAGGGCCGGTTCGATCACCACCCGGTAGCGGGCCAGCCCCGTGCGCTCGACGAACACCGGCACGATCGCCATGCCGTGCTGCACCGCCAGGCGGGCGGCGAACCAGCGGTTGCCGGTGTCGGGCAGCTGGCGCCCGAAGGCGGGGGCCCACACGTGGCCGTCCTTTTCCTCATCGACGAACAGCACCAGGTGACGGCCACGGCTCACCTCGCCCACGATCTGGCGCATGGCCCGGGGTGAAGCCGGGATGAGGGTCGTCTGCGGTGTCCAGCCGGCGCGGATGCGGCGGGCCAGGCGGTCGCGCACGGGGCTGGCCAGGGGCAGATACAGGGCGCAGATCGGTTCAGCGAGTTCGGCCACCACCCGGCCGATCAGCTCCCAGTTGCCGCCATGGCAGCCCGCCAGGATCAAGGGTCGCGGCGCTGCCGCCAGGTGTTCGCGGCCCACCAGCTCGACCCGGCCGGCGGCACAGAGCCGCGGCAGCAGCGGAATCTCGGCATAGACCTGGCCGATGCGGCGGCAGAAGGCGAGCACCTGCCGGTCGAGCTCCGCCGGCTCGGCTGGGCCCCGCCAGCGCTCCAGGTTGCGCCGCAGCCGCCGCACCCAGGCCCGGTCGGCGGCGATGGCCGCCCGGCCGTGGCGGGCCCCCAGCAGACCGCCCAGGCGCACGGCCCAGGGGATGGGCAGCCGCGTCAGCAGCAGGGCGACACTCCGTTCGAACAGGGTGTTGGCGCGGATCTTCGCCGGCGTCATGGCGCCGTCCTCGGCGTCAGCAGCATCGGCAGCCCCCGTTGGGGGCGCAGGGTCAGCCGGCATTCGATCGCCACCCGATGCCCCGGCTGCAGCCGGGCCTCGAAGCGCTGGGCGAGGGTCGCCAGACAGAGGATCCCCTCGGTGAGGCCGAAGCGCAGGCCCAGGCACACCCGCGCCCCGGCGCTGAAGGGCACATACACGTAACGGTCGGGCCGGGGCTGGCCGGGAAGAAACCGTTCCGGCAGAAAGTGGTCGGGCTGCGACCAGTATTTGCGGTGGCGATGCAGCAGCCACGGGACCACCAGCAGGATGGTGCCGGGGTGGATCTGTTTGCGGCGGATGCGGTCGCCGTGGCGGGCCTGGCGGCTGAGCAGCGGCACCGGCGGATAGAGCCGCAGGGCCTCTTCGAACACCGCCCGGGTGTAAGGCAGCCGCGGCACATCATCGAAGCCGGGGGGGCGCCCGGCGAGCACCGTGTCGAGCTCGGCCCGCAGCAGAGCCGCCGCCCGCGGACTGTGGTCGAGCAGGTACCAGCACCAGGCCAGGGAATTGGCGGTGGTCTCGTGGCCGGCCATGAACATCACGATGGCCTCGTTGCGGGCCGCCGCCGCCCCCATCGGGCAGCCGCCGACCACGGCGGCACCATCAAGAAACTGCGACAACAGCGAGAAACGCTCGGCGGGGGGGCGCTGCCGGTGGCGCTCGATGATGCCGTCGATCACCTGCTGCACCCGGCCGGCCGCCGTGCTGGCCCGCTGACGCCGCCAGGGATCGCTGAGCCAGGCCAGCCAGGGCAGACCGAACACATCGGCGGGGTTCATCTGATCGATGTGCCGCTGATAGCTCGAGAAGCCGCGCACCACCCGCATCGCCTCGTCATCGCTGGTGTCATCGCCAAACACCGTGCGGCCGATGATGCGGGCGGTGAGCTGGGCCATCTCCTCGAGCATGTCCACGGGTTCGCCCGGCGGTCGGGCCTGCCACTGGTCCGCCAGGGCCCCGACGGCCTCGGTCATCACGGCGGCGAAACCGGGCAGCAGCTCCGGCTCGAAGGCCGGGGCGCACTGGGCCCGGCGCTGGCGCCAGGTGTCGCCGTCGCTCACGAACAGCCCATCCCCCAGCAGAGGCTCAAGGGCGCGACGCATCTGCGGGCTCTTGCGGTCGTAGTTGTCGTGTTCCTCGAGAAACACATGCCGCACCGCATCGGCACTGTTGCAGACGAAATAGCGCTGGCGCAGCAACCGAAAGCGGAAGGTCTCGGCGCTGTAGGCCTGCTCGGGCCAGGCCTCGAGCAGGTTGCGGCGGGCGGTGAGCGCAATGCGGAAGGGGTTGGGGCGCTGCTGCGGACGCCGCACACCGACGGGTTCGGCTTCGGTCATGGCCCGCAGCCCGTGGAACGATCGTGCGAGGGTACCGCTTCTGCCGCGGGCCGGGCCCGACGATGATTCCCCCCTCCCGCTGGCGGCTGATCGCGGTGGGACGCCTGCGGCGCCCCTGGCTCATCGACGGGGTGGAGTTCTACCGGCGGCGGCTGCCGGGTCTGGAGATGTGCGAACTGCGGGATGGCACCCCCGCCCGCGAAGCCGAGGCGATCCGGGCGGCCCTGCGCCCCGATGAACGGCTGGTGGCCCTGGCCGAGGAGGGCGACTGCCTGGATTCAGCGGCCTTCGCCCGGGCCCTGGAGCGGCGGGCCGGGGATCGGCTGGCCTTTGTGATCGGCGGCGCCGATGGGCTCGACCCGGCCCTCAAGGCCGGTGCCGCCTGGCGGCTCAGCCTTTCACCCCTCACCCTGCCCCACGACCTGGCGCGGCTGCTGCTGGTGGAGCAGCTCTACCGGGCCCGCACGATCCTGGCGGGGGGTCCCTATCACCGGGCCTGACGGCGGCCGAATTCGATCAGCCGCGAGTAATAGAACGGCGCCTGGCGCAGCACCCGCCGCAGGGGGTCGAATCCCGCCCCCATGGCCGCCCGCACGATGCCTTCCTCGCGAAGGGTGTAGGCGCGGGTGGTGCGGCTGGGGCCCGGGAACAGCTGGCCGATGCCCTTGAGCACCGCCAGCACCGGCGTGAACGGCGCAAAGCTGACGATCAGCCGCCGCTCGGCCATGGCGGCCAGATGGCGCACCATCTCTTCGGCGGCCGGCTGGGGGTAGTGGATGAACACATCCAGACAGATCACGGTGTCGTAGCGCCCCTGCAGGCCCTCGAGGTCACCGGCGCTGAAGCGCAGGGTGTCGCCGCTCAGCCCGGCGGCGGCGGCGCGGCGGCGGGCTTCGGCCACCATTGATTCGGACAGGTCGCTGGCCTCGACCGAGCCGGCACCGGCGAGGGCCAGGGGGATGGCCAGGCTGCCGACACCGCAACCGGCATCGCAGAAGCTGCGCTGCGGCAGGTCCCCCGACTCCTGCACCCAGGCCAGCACCTCGTCGACGGTCTTCTGATGGCCGAGGCGGATGTTGCGCTGCACCTTGTTCACGGCCTCGCTGTCGCTGTAGATGCGGTTCCAGCGCTCGAAGCCGGTGGTCTCGAAATAGCCCTTGACCTCCTGCTTCTCGGCGGCCTTGGCAGCGGCACCGGTGGCCTGGGGAGCGGGCATGGAAACGGGAGACCTACGGCGCGGATCCTATGGGAGCGGACGCAGCCTCGATGCGCCGCCGCTGGCGGCGGAAGTGCAGCCCCGCCAGCCGGATCACCACCGCCGTGATCAGCTCCAGATGCGGCGGCAGGCCGGTGCGGCGCACATCCAGCAGCAGGCCGACGCGGTCGGCCCCGGTGCGGTTGATCACCTCATGCTCATAGGTGTCGTCCCACAGCAGATCCTCCCCCTCGCGGTAGGGAAACCAGCGGTCGGCCACCCGCAGGCGGCAGTCGTGGTCGGCATCACCGCTGGGGCAATGCAGCGTGAGGTGATACCGCAGCACCCCGCGGAAGGGGCCCCGGTGGGGGCGGATGTGCTTGCCGCTCTCGAGGCACGACACCATCGCCGAGGTCACCTCGGGGTGGTCCCGCAGGAAGGGGATCAGGCCCGGCAGCCGTTGCTGGTTCGCCGGCAGATCGGTGCCGTAGAGCCGCAGGGGCAGCACCGACCAGCGGCGGCCGTCGCGGTAGGCGAAGGGGCCGCCGCTGGAGGTCACCTCATGGAAGCGGGGCAGGGCCTCGAGGGTGAGGGCCCGCGTCTGCTCCTGCAGCAGCGGTGTCAGCCGCAGCAGTTCGGCATGGGCAGGAAAGTGCACGCCGGTGGGCAGCACCGGCCCGGTGATCAGCGCCCGGTCGTACAGGGCCTGCAGCAGCTGTTTGCCGGCGCGGTACAGCCAGGGGGTGCGCCCCTGGCGGCGGGCGGTCGCGGCGGTCATGGCGTCCCCGGCCGGTGCCAGCCGAGGGGGCCCGCCGCCGGCCGGTGCCAGCGCAGGGTCTCGGCCAGCGGCTGGCCGATGAGCAGCTCCGCCGGGGACCGCAGATCCCCCAGCACCCGCCGCGGCACCACCGTGGCGGCCCGGATGGCCGCCCCGTCGTCACCGGTCCAGCCCGCCAGGCGCACGGCCCCATCGAGCAGTCCCAGGGTGGTGCCCGCCAGGGTGCCGTCGGGCAGGCGGCAGCTGCCGTCCTCCACCCGGATGGTGCGCGCATCCCAGGGATAGTCCCCCGGGGGCAGGCCATAGGGGGCCAGGGCATCGCTCACCAGCACCACCCGATCGGGCAAGAGCCGCTGCAGCACCGCCGCCGCCGTGGGCGCCACATGCACCCCGTCGGCGATCAGCCCCACGGTCACCTCCGCCCGGTCGAGGGCAGCCCCCACGGGCCCCGGCGCCCGGTGGTGCAGGCCGGGCATGGCGTTGAAGGCATGGGTGAGCATCGTCACCCCCCGGTCATAGGCGTCGCGGGAGGGG
>CAZWFG010000056.1:0-11119 GCA_964632245.1 uncultured Synechococcus sp.
CAGGTAGCGGTTCATCGCACCCCCAGCAGGCGGTACCAACGCCGGGCCATGGGGGCCGCATCAAGGCGATGGGCCTGGGCCGCACCCCGGGCCGCCAGGGCCCGGCGTTGGTCGGCATCGCGCAGCAGCGGGCCCAGACCCCGAGCCCAGGCCGCCGGATCGGCTGCCGGCAGCAGCAGCCCGGCGCGGCCGTCGGCGAGCACCTCGCGGCAGGCCGGCACATCACTGGCCAGCACCGGCAGACCGGCGGCCAGGGCCTCGGCCAGCACGATCCCGAAGCCCTCCGCAGCGGTGGTGCCCAGGGCGAAGAGATCGGCCTGCCCCAGCAGCTCGGGGATGTCCTCGCGGCGGCCGAGGAAGGCCACGGCATCGCCGAGGCCCAGCTCCCGGGCCAGGGTCTCGAGGGCCGGCCGGGTGGGGCCATCCCCCACCAGCTGCACCTGCCAGGCCGGCGCCTGGGGCCGGCAGGCGGCAAAGGCCCGCAGCACCGTGGCCTGGTCCTTGAGGGGATCGCAGCGGGCCACCAGCAGCAGCCGCAGCGGCCCACCAGCGACCCGGCGGGCCCGCGCCGCCGCCGCCCGGTCGGCCACCTCGGCGCGGGCAACCCCATTGGCCAGCACCGGCGTGATGCGCGGGCGGGGGCCGGGGGGTGGCAGCGGCAGGCTGGCCGCCACGGCCCTGGAGCAGGGCACCAGCACCAGACCGAAGCGGGCGCACCAGCGCAGCAGCCGGGCCACCGCCACCCGCCCCGGACCCTGCGCCGGCGCCAGGTTCTGGATGGCGCAGCAGCGCCGCGGCACACCCGTCAGCCAGGCGGCCAGGGCGACCCAGAGGCTGCGACGGTTGCAGGGATAGAGCAGCAGGGCCCGGGGCCGCAGCCGGCGCAGCAGGGGCAGCAGCTGCAGCAGCAGCGCCAGCCCGTCGCGACCCGGACGTTCGATCAGCGTCAAGCGCCCCTGCCGGGCCAGCGCTTCGAATGGCGCCGCCTGGCTGCGCTCGCCGGCATCCAGGTTGAGCAGCACACTCTCGACGGCGGCGGGCGGCCGGCGCAGCAGCTCGAGGGCCAGGGTCTCGAGGCCACCGGCCGGCAGCCCCCGCAGCACGTGCAGCACCACCGGCCGCAGGCCGAGGCAGCGGGCATAGGCCGCGGCCATGGCGGCGATGCCGTAGTCGCGGCAGGCCCGCTCGCGGGCGGCCAGCACCCGGTCAGCGGCGGCGGCCGGCGCCGCCAGCACCTGCGCCAGCCCCTCGGCCAGGGCCAGCGCATCCCCCGGGGTGACCAGCAAACCGCAGCGGCCCTCCTCCAGCACCTCGCGGCAGGCGGGCACCGCCGTGGCCACCACCGGCACCCCGGCCGCCATCGCTTCGGCCAGGGCAATGCCGAACCCCTCCTGCGCCAGGGCCGGCCAGGCGAACACGTCGGCGGCGGCGAGCAGCTCGGGCACATCGTCGCGGCCCCCCAGAAAGACCACGGCATTGGCCAGCCCCAGCTGCCGGACCTGGGCCTCGAGGGCCGGCCGGGCCGTGCCGTCCCCCACCAGTTGCAGCCTGGCGCCGGGGTGCCGCTGCCGCAGCAGCGCCAGGGCCTGCAGCAGGGTGGGCAGATCGCGGCTGTCATCCAGACGGCCGACGCTGATCAGCAGCGGGCCGGGAACCGCGGGGTCCGCACGGCGGGGGCGCTGGAACCGTGCCGGATCGCAGGCATTGGCGACGGTGATGGCTTCGGCAGGCCGCAATCCGAACTCCCGCAGGCTGGCCTGCCGCACCACCTCGCTGCAGCAGACGAGGCGATGGGTCACGGGCCGACCCAGCTGCACCAGGGCCCGGAAGCGGCGGAAGGAACGACCGGCAGCCACAGGGGGCAGGTTGCCGGCATGGGCCACCAGCCGCCGCACGCCCACCAGCCGTGCCCCCCAGGCGAAGGGGGCATGCCAGCCGAGCGGGAAGCTGAGCACCGCCTGGGGCCGGTCGGGCCCCAGCAGCCGCAGACCGGCGACGAACAGGCGCAGCAACCGGGCGGGGCCGCGGTCGAGCTGCAGATGATGCACCGGCACCCCGGCGGCGGCGAAGGCCGGCGCCAGATCATTCGGGCCGCTGAAGAAGGTCAGCACCCGCACCGGCAGACCTTCGGCCCGCCAGTGGCGGGCGAGCTGCAGGGCCAGCACCGGGCAGCCCTCCCGGGCCAGGGAGGCCAGCACGATCAGACAGGGGGCCGGGCGGCGGGTCATGGGCCGTAGAGGGGCTGCAGCTCCCGGGCCAGGGTGGCAACCGTGCGGGCCGGCGGACGGGCGGGGGCCGGCAGGGGCCGCTCACCCCGGGCGATGGCCCCCAGGAACGCCTGCCAGGCCGCCACCGTGGGGGGCAGCAGCACCCCGCCGCCGTGGTCGGCGATCAGTTCGGCGATGCCCCCCAGGTCGCTGCCGGCCACGGGCAGACCGGCGGCGAAGGCCTCCAGCAGGGTGAGGGGGCCGGTCTCGGGCCAGAGGGACGGCAGCAGACCCAGGTCATAGCCGGCCAGCTGCGGCAGCAGGGCCGCCGGCGGCAGGCAGCCCCGGTGGCGCACGCGGGGATCACGGCCCAGGCGCCGCTGCAGCTTCAGGCCGTAGGGGCTGTCCCAGCCGGGCCCCCAGAGGTCCAGCTGCAGCGGCAGCCCGGGCGGCAGCCGCCGGATCGCCTCCACCAGCAGGTGCACCCCTTTGACCTCGGCGCAGCGCCCCCACCACACCAGCCGCAGGGGACCCTCCCGCCGGGGGGATCGCGGCAGCCGCGGCAGCGGATCCGGCCCGGCGCTGCGCACCAGATGCAGCCGCTCGGCGGGCACGCCGTTGCGTTGCAGCACAGCGGCACTCCAGCGGGCCAGCACATGGAACGCCGCCACCTCGGGCAGCAGCCGCTGCCAGCCGCGACGGAAGGCGGCCGTCAGCGGCCGAGCGGTGAGCAGATGGGCGAGGCGTCCGGGGCTGTCGAGGCCGAGGGGCCAACCGGTCTGGCGGGCCAGCAGGGCCGCCAGGGCCACCGGCACGCCACCGTTCACCAGCCGGCAGTCGGTGCAGCGACGGTCATCGATGCGGCCATCGCACGGCCGGCGGCGGCGGAAGCGCAGGCTGCCCTGCAGGCAGGTGAAGCCGGGGGCATGGACCGTCATCACCACCCGGATGCCGCGGGCCCGGGCCGCCAGCACATGGGAGAGGCCGCAGCGGTCGCTCCACGAATGCAGATGCAGCACCTGCGGCCGGAAGCCATCGAGCAAAGCCTCGAACCCCGGCAGGGCCGCGGCCTCCATCGCCAGGCGCCGACCGCGGTCGGCCGGGGTCACCGGCGGCAGCAGCACCCGGTCGGGCCCGGGGTCGGCGGCCGGGGCGGTGGCGCCGGGATCGGCATGGGCGGCCCACAGCAGCTGCGGGGGCAGCGGCAGCTCTGCCTGGGCCGCCAGCAGCCGGTCGATGAACACCTCCGTCCCGCCGGTGACGGGGGGATGCAGGGCATCGGAGAGGTGCAGGATCCGCATCGATCGTCGGCTCAGGTCCTGGCCAGCCAGGGCTCCCAGGCCTGGCGATGGCCGGGCAGGGTCCACCAGGCATGGGCGCCGAAGGGCAGCCGGCCCAGCCGCTGCAGCTGCTCACCCACATGGCGGTCGATGCCGAAGCGCAGGGCCTCGTCGTAGGGCGCCACCCGGAACCCGGGCCGCACGGCCGGCAGCAGACGGCCGAACACCACGTCCTCATTGATGCCCAGCCAGTGGGCGAGGCGGTTGGCCGGTGCCGGCAGCCGGCAGCCGCCGCTGAAACGGCAGGCCAGCCAGCGGGCATGCATCACCAGCCGTCCGCGCCAGCTCCAGCCGCGCAGATGGCGGCGCAAATCGGCGTGGCGGAACACCAGCGGGGCCGCGGCCAGGGCCGCCTCGAAGGCGGCGATGCGCCGCAGCGAAAAGCCGCCGACACCGATGAAGGCGGCCTGCGCCGGGTCGAAGGGGTCACCGGGACCGAAACAGGGGGGCCCGATGTAGTCCCAGGGGCGCTGGCACCAGGCGAGCAGCTCGTCAGCGAAGACGGTGGCATCGAGCTGATGGATCAGCAGATGGCTGTAGGCCCGGTAGTGGGCATAGAAGGCAGGCCGCAGCATCAGCTGGTTGTAGGCCCGCACCGAGGCCATCCAGGGGTCGGGCACCGCATGCAGTGCGAAGGGCACCGCCGTGCCCACCACGTCACGCGCGGCGGCGGCGACGGCGGTGGCGCGGCCGGCGGGGCAGAGCAGCACCAGCGGATGGGCCGCCAGCAGACGGAAGGCCCGCTGCAGGCTCAGCTGCTCCGGCGGGCGCAGCTGCGGCGAGGGGATGGGGATCACCACCACCGGCGCGAGCCGGTCAGGAGGTCCAGAGCCGGGCATAGACCCCCCCCCGCTGCAGCAGGGCCTCGTGGCCGCCCTGTTCCACCACCCGGCCGGCCTCGAGCACCACGATCCGGTCGGCCTGGCGCACGGTGCTCAGCCGGTGGGCGATCACCAGCACCGTCATCGCTCCGGCCGCTGCGCTGATGGCGTCCTGCACCAGGCGCTCGCTGTCGCGGTCGAGGGCACTGGTGGCTTCGTCGAGGATGAGCAGGTCGGGCTGGCGCAGCAGGGCCCGGGCCAGGCAGAGGCGCTGGCGCTGGCCACCGCTGAGCCGGTGGCCCCCCTCCCCCAGCAGGGTGGCGTAGCCATCGGGCAGGGCCTCGATGAACGCGGCGGCCTGGGCCCGCCGGGCGGCGGCGGCGATGGCGGCCGGGTCGGCGGCCTGGCCATGGGCGATCACCTCGGCGACGGTGCCGTGGGGCAGCTGGATGTCCTGGCTCACCACCCCGAGCCGGGCCCGCCAGCGGAGGGGATCGAGGCGGGTGAGGTCGACCCCGTCGACGAGGATGCGGCCGCCGCTGGGGTCGTGCAGGCCCACCAGCAGATCGGCGATCGAACTCTTGCCTGCACCGCTGGGCCCCACGAGGGCGGTGACGCGGCCGCGGTCGATGGCGAAGCTCACCTGCTGCAGCGCCGGGGGCTGGCCGGGGTCATACCGCAGGTCCACCGCCTCGAGCACCAGGCCGCGCCGCAGGCCGTCAAAGGGCAGCCCCCCCTGGCGCCGCCGCCGATCGCCGGCAGCCGCCAGGAGGCCGTCGAGGCGGTCGAGGCGGCCCCGGTTGTCGGCCAGCTGCTGCAGGTGGTACACGAAGCCCCCCAGACGCACGTTGAGGCGCTGCAGGGCCAGCATCACGGTCGCCAGGCCGGGCAGCACCGCCGCAGGACGGGAGCCGAACACCAGCAGGGCGAGGCCGGCGATCAGGGCGACCACCAGCACCGGCACGAAGCCGGCCACCGGACCGCTCAGCTCCAGCCGCCGCCCCTGACGTCGCTGAACGGTCTCGAGCTGCTGCAACGGTTGCTCCAGGCTGCGCTGGGCCGCCGCGTAGCCGGCGGTGGTGTGCAGCAACCGCAGGGTGTGGATCTGTTCGGTGAGGCAGGCGGTGACCTGCACCTGAGCATCACTGACGAGGGAGGCACCGGCCCGCAGGGCCGGCAGCAGCAGCCGCTGCAGCAGCACCGCCACCAGGGCCGGCCCCAGGGCCAGCAGCAGCAGCCAGGGCGAGAGGCGCAGCAGGATCAGCAGATAGGTGAGCGCCAGCAGGGCCGACAACAGCGCCTGACCGCTGTGCTGGATCTGCAGCCGCACCGCTTCGGGTCCCTGGCCGAGATGATCGATCAGATCACCGGCGCGGTAACGGCTGACGCTGGCGAAGCTGAGGTCGAGGATGTGCTGCTGCAGCCGGCGGGTCAGCTGCCGGCGGCAGCGGGCCGCCAGGTCCACCAGCGTGACCTGGTTGATGTACTGGGCGACGCTCTGCAGGGCCTGCACCAGCACGGCCGCCGCCATCAGGGCCAGAAACACGCCGGTGGGCGGCAGCGATGGCAACGGCAGCCGTGACCACCACAGCGGCGACGGCCCACCGGCGAGCTGGCGGATGGCGAGGAACACCAGGGCCAGGGTCACGCCTTCGGCGAGGGCCAGCAGCAGTCCGGTGGTCAGATGCAGGGCCAGCCCCAGCCGCTGCGCCCGGACCGTGGCGAGGATCAGCCGCCGGGACGGCGAAGGCCGCAGCTGGAACGGCAGCACAGGCCGGATTACGGTACCGCCGCACCCTAAGGGCGATCCATGCCGCTTCCGTGCGCGCGACGCAACCTGCTGATGGCGGTGGCGGTCGGCTTGACCGTCGGCGGCAGTGCCGCCCGGGCAGAGACCTGCCGGTTCCTGCAGCCCATCGGCGGCAACGGCAGCACGCCGATCGTGAGCAAATCCGTCGGTCGCGGCAAGCTGCTGGGCCACACCAACTGGAACACCGATTTCATCGTTGACCAGCCCTACAGCAGCTACAAGTTCTTCTTCACGGCCAATTCTTCAGACCCCAACGCCTCTTATCCCGTTGAGGGTTACATGAAGTTCAGCGATGGCTCCAACCTGCAGATCATCAACACCCAGATGAATCCGCCGATCGGCACCGGCAAGATGTTCGGCCCGTTTGCCGCCGTTCCCGGCAAGCAGGCCAGCCAGATGAACTTCAAGGTGGGGGCCAGCAACGATCCCGGCGCCCTCGGCTTCAGCTACCGCATCTCGGTGCAGGGCTGCCGGGCCGACTGAACCCGCAGCAGCAGCGGCTGGAGCAGCAGGTCCACCAGCACCACCACGAAGATCAGGGCCAGCAGCTGCGCCCCCAGGGGTTCCGCCAGTGCCGGTATGACGCCACGCAGATGGGGCAGCTCTTCGGTCATCGACACCGCCAGGGCCAGCGGCACCGCCGCCCGCAGGCCGCCGCCGGTGAGCACGAGCCGCTCCTGCCCTGAAAAGGAGGCTGACGGCAGCAGCGCCGCCACTGCCACTCCCCGCGCCAGGGGCAGCACCAGCGCCAGCAGCAGCCCCAGCGGCACCACGCTGAGCAGCGCCGCAGGCTGCACGAGCAGGCCGAGCAGCAACAGCACCGTCATTTCAGCGGCGGTGTTGAGCGGGTGCATCACCCGGGCCAGGGCCTGCGGCTCAAAGCGGCTGACCCGCTCTCGACCATTGGCGAACGACAGACCGGCCACGAACACCGCCAGCAGCCCACCACCCCCCAGCAGCTGGCCCAGGCCGTAGGCCACAAAGGCCAGGGCCACCGCCACCAGCAGCAGCAACTCATCGCTGCGCACCAGACCATCGATCAGCAGGGGCGCCACAACGCCCACACACAGGCCGGCCAGCAGGCCCGCGACCAGGTGGAGCCCCACCGCCCCCAGCTGTTGCGGCAGGGGACTGGCCAGCAGCCCATGGAGCCCCTGATGGTCGCTGTGCAGGTGTCCCTGCAGCAGACCGACGGCCCCTCCAAAACACAGCAGCGTGACCACGATGCTCAGGGCCGCTTCGAACTGCAGCAGGTGGCGAAGGCGTCCGCTGATGCCATGGCCCAGCGCCACCGACAGATCCTCGATGGCGCTGCTGTCGGTGGCCCCAAGGCAACACACCGCCAGCCAGGCCGCAGCGGGCGGCAGGCCGGGCAGCAGCAGCGGTACCAGCCACTGCAGCACGAGACCCGTGACCACCAGGGTGATCAGCACACCCAGACTGCCGAGCAGCAGGCCGGCGCCGAGCAGGCCGTGGATGCGGCGCAGATTGGTTCTCAAGCCGGCGTAAAAGATCAGCAACGCCAGGCTCAGGCGATGCAGCGTCTCCAGGTGCACAGCACCAAGGCCATGGGCATTGCTCAGCCAGGCGTCGGGGATGGCCAGGCTCAGCACCAGAACGGCAGCGGCCCCCGGCAGGCGCCAGCGGGCCGCCAACCGGTCAGCGGCCAGGGCCGCCAGGTAGATCAGCCCCAGGCCGATGAAAAAGCCACGGGGCAGCAGCGTGCCCGCCAGGTGGGTGGGGGGCTGCAGCAAGGCAAGCAGGGGAGGGTTCAGCACCTGGGCCTATCGCGAATCACCGCGGGGTCCAGCTTGCCGACCGTCGCGTTCTGATTGGGATTCAGACGCGCCACCCAGACCTCACCCCGACGCAGCCGCAGGCTGAACGCTGGCATGCGCCCTGCACGAATGATCCGTCGATCTTTTTCAACCAGGAAGTGATGCGCTGATGCCCTGATTCTCTGATGTATTCTTGACTCAGCTTGTGACTGGTTCCTCAGCGTGCGCACCACCCTGGACATCGAAGACGATGTGCTGGCAGCCGCCAAGGAGCTGGCCCGTCGCCAGGGCATGTCAGCGGGCCAGGTGGTGTCGCGCCTGTTGCGGGCCGCCTTGAACGGCAGCGCCTTGCCGGGACTGCCCGCTGGTGAATTACCCCCGGGTGTGGCCGGTTTCCGCCCCTTTCCTGCCCAGGCCGGCCAGGTGGTGACCAATGGGCAGATCGAGCAGCTGCGGGATGAGGCCGGCCTCTGATGGCCAGGGCCCTGCTGGACATCAACGTGCTGATCGCCCTGCTGGATCAGGGACATGTCTTGCACGCCGCCGCCACCGGTTGGCTGGAGCAGGAGCTGGATCACGGTTGGGCCACCTGCCCGATCACCGAAAACGGCGTGGTGCGGATCATGGCTCAGCCGGCCTATCCCAACCCGCAGCCGGCCTCCCTGGTGGCTGCACGACTGGCCGAAGCCTGCCGCCACCCCAGCCATGGGTTCCTGCCAGAGCCGATCAGCTTGCTGCAGGACGGCCTGATCTGCTGGGAGCGTCTGTTGGGGCCTCGTCAAATCACCGATGCCTATCTGTTGGCGCTGGCTGTCCACCATGGCGCCCGCTTCACCACCTTTGACAAGAGGATCGGCGTCGACGTGGTGCCTAGAGCAGAAAAGTCCCATCTCTGCATCATTGATGAGTCGGCCCTGGGCCGTGGGGCTCAGCGCTGATCGGCCCGGCGGTCGACAGCACCGCGACCCCGCCTGTCCCATCGGGCTCCGCCGCCCCCCGCTGCGTCAACGTTCAGGAGGCCAAGACCCACCTGTCGGCCGTGTTGGCCCGCCATGGCAAGCCGATCGCCCAGCTTGTGCCGCTTGATCCCAGCCCCCGCCGCCAGCTCAGCTTCCTGCAGGGTTGCGTGGATGAGGCGTTCTTCGAGCCCCTGCCCGATGAGGAACTGGAACGCTGGGGCTGATGAACCTGCTGCTCGACACCCATGTGCTGCTGTGGGCCCTGCTGGAACCTCAGAAGCTCTCGCCGGCGTTGCGCAGCGCCCTGGAGGACAGCGACAACACGCTCGTCGTGAGCCAGAAACCCTGGCCAGACAGATTGCTGAGCTGTTGACCCAAGCCAGCTACGAGCAATTCAATGGCTTGGTGCCGGCGTTGAAGAATGTGCTTGGCCACTGGGGACTGAAGGTCCTTGGTCACTACTGCCGCGATCACGGCGCCCTCGGCTTCAGCTACCGCATCTCGGTGCAGGGCTGCACGAACTGAGGGCGGGTCCAACACCGGTCGACTGCCTCACTTCAGAACAAGCTCAGCGACACACCCCTGATGGCAACGATGAGGTCGTTGAAGTCCCGATCGCTTTGCGGGGTGGTGACGCCGATGTCCTCGATCCCGAACACCAAACGGGTGGCGTCAGAGCCGAGACGCACCATTTGCGTGTCTCGACCAGGGTTGGCGTCACTGAACGATGAGTAGATGGTCTGGCGATCACCGTTCTGGAGCAGCAGCATCCCATAGCTCTTCTGGCTGTCGAGCGGCAGCGTGTTGTAGGTGGCTGTTGCCCCGAAGGCGGGAAGCTTTGCAGCAGTGAGGAGCAGATCTTCGGCCTCGCTGCGGGCCAGAGCGGCCTGCAGGTAACCGGGATCCCCAGGAACCCGGCCATCGACCTCACCCGTGATGCCATCGACCGAATAGAAGCCGATGGCATTGTTGTACCCGGCCAGGCGCTGCACCTCCACAGAGGGGGCTACAGGCACCTGGGCCGGTGCGCTGCCGGTCGCCTGCCAGAGATCGACCGACACACCCCCTTCAAAGTGCGCGGTGACCTGGTTGCCCGTGACCGAAACATCAAGAAGCGAAAGCTTGCGGCCGTCGAGGGTTGCGGTGGGAGTCCAGTCCTTGCTGCTGAGGGCCGGCACGTCTTTGATCGAGCGGCTGCCCACCGCCAGTCCTTCACTGCCACGCCAACCGCTGGTTGGATTGCTGTCAAAGGCGCTGGAGGGATTGATGGAGCCGGCGCGGCCCCCCAAGGCATCCGCCAGCAGCAGCTCGGTGGTGCCACCGGCCTGCAACCAGAAGCTCACCTGGTCGTAGCCGCTGTCGGAGCGCCAGGTGGTGATAGGCGTGTCCTGACTGAAGTGAATCTGCTTGGTGCCGATCCGTTCGATCGCGGCTGCGGGTTGGTACTCGGGGCCGAGCACCGACACCCTCGCTCGGTCTGCGCTGGCCGTGAAGTTCAACTCAAGGGAGGTCTGAATCTGCTGGTTGGTGCGGCCATCGGCATCCAGCGGAAGCTTGGCGAGGGACGCGGCGGACAGGGCAAAACCGGCAGCGGGGTCAAAATCCCGGAGCGAGATCTCACGGCTCTGGCGGATCGTCTGGTCATCGGCGTGCTCACGCAGGCCAATCTGCAAGCGGAGGGAAGGATCCGCCCCGTTGGTGTTGGTGTCGGCCCGCAGGCTGATCCGCGCCGTCGCCGCCGCAGCATCGACGGCCAGGTTGACGCCAGAGAGCACCGCAGACGAACCAGCGCCGGTGTCGGTCGGCGCCTGGAGGAGCAGATGCAGCTCCTGCTGCTGGTTGTAGGGGTGCTCCTCAACCGCGAGGGAGACCGAAGTGGATCGACCGTCCCGCAGCCGTTGCGATGCCAGGGGAACGGTGATCTGCCTGGTGGTCTCGCCGGGACGGAACACCAGCAGGCCAGCAATCACCGTGTAATCGCGTCCCGCGATGGCCTGGCTATCACGCGTGGTGGTGGTGTAGCTCACCACCTGATAGCCAGAGGCATCGGCACGCTTGATGGAGAAGCTGGCAGCACTGCTGGCCGTGGTGGTGCTGTTGGCCACGAGCGTCAGCCCGTTGCCGAACGGTGTGGCGGCAGCGGATCGCCTGGATAAGGGGGAATCACCAGGGGCCGCCTCCCCGGGTGCCCCTGACGTCGCAGG
>CAZWFG010000057.1:0-10972 GCA_964632245.1 uncultured Synechococcus sp.
CACCCGCCGCTCAACACGCTGTTGCTGGCGCTGCCCGTGTCGTGGAAGGGCACACTGCAGCAATACGCCGGCCGCCTGCACCGGCAGCAGGCTGGCAAAACCAGCGTGCGCATCATCGACTGGCTCGATCTCGGCCATCCGGTGCCGCAGCGCATGTGGGAGCGGCGGCTGCGGGGCTATCGGGCAATGGGTTACGAGCTGTCATCGACGCGGCTAAGGTGATAAAGATTTTCCCCAATGTGCCTTGTCGCCGGTTCCACTCTGGGGCACCAGGGCGCCATTCGCCGGGGTGGCTGAGCCGTTGAAGCGGTCTGGGCGAAAGCTGTTGCTGTGGCTACGGTCCGGCCAGACCCCACACATCGGTCACGATGGCACTCAAGGAATACCGTCCCGGGACTGCCTTTCCGGGCACGATCGGCCGCACGGCAGACGTGTCGACCCCTGCCTGGCCGATGCCGAACAGGGCCCGGGCTGGGGCTCCCAATGTGCTGTACATCGTGCTCGACGACACTGGCTTCGGTCAGCTTGGTTGCTACGGCAGCCCGATCGCCACGCCCAATCTCGATGCGCTGGCAGCCGACGGTCTGCGCTTCAACAACATGCACACCACGGCGCTGTGTTCGCCGTCGCGCTCCTGCATGCTCAACGGCCGCAACCACCACTCCAACGGCCTGGCCTGCATCACTGAAGGCTCGATGGGGTATCCGGGCTCGAATGGGATCATTCCGTTCGAGAACGGCTTTCTTTCCGAGATCCTGCTGCAGCATGGCTACAACACCTACGCCATCGGCAAGTGGCACCTCACGCCGGCTGAGCAGACCTCGGCGGCCGGTCCCTATGACCGCTGGCCCCTGGGTCGGGGCTTCGAGCGCTTCTACGGCTTTCTCGGCGGTGACACGCACCAGTACTACCCCGAACTGGTTCAGGACAACAGTCAGGTGGAACCTCCCGCAACTCCGGAGGAGGGGTACCACCTCACCCCCGATCTGGTGGCAAAGGCAAAGGCGATGATCGCCGATGCCAAGCAGGTGGCCCCCGATAAACCCTTCTTCATGTACTTCTGCACCGGCGCCATGCATGCGCCCCACCACGTGCCGAAGGAGTGGGCTGATCGATACAAAGGCCAATTCGATGGCGGCTGGGATGTCTATCGCGAGCAGACCTTCGCCCGCCAGAAGGAGCTGGGCATCATCCCGGAGAACACGGTGCTGTCGCGCCACGATCCCGACGTGCCCGACTGGAATGGCCTCACGGCTGATGAGAAACGTCTCTATGCCCGCATGATGGAGGTGTTTGCCGGTTTTCTTGAGCACACCGATCACCACCTCGGTGAGCTGATCAGCTTCCTCAAGGAGATCGGTGAGTATGAGAATACCCTGATCATGGTGATCTCCGACAACGGCGCCAGCTCGGAGGGAGGACCGACAGGTTCGGTCAATGAAGGCAAGTTCTTCAACAACGTTCCAGAGAACCTTGAGCAGAACCTCGCCGCCATTGGCGACATCGGAGGCCCAAAGTACTTCAACCACTATCCTTGGGGATGGACCCACGCCGGCAACACTCCCTTCCGCCGCTGGAAACGCGAGACCTACCGCGGGGGGACCAGCGATCCTTTCATCGTCAGCTGGCCCAAAGGCATCACCGCCCGTGGCGAGATCCGCTCCCAGTACTGCCATGCGATCGATATGGTGCCCACGGTGCTCGACGCCATCGGCATTGAGCACCCCAGTGCCATCCGTGGGGTGACCCAAAGCCCGATCGAGGGGTTTTCGCTGCTGTCATGTTTCAATGATGCCTCGGTGCCCAGCCTGCATCGAACCCAGTACTTCGAGATGTTCGGCCACCGCTCTCTTTACCACGAGGGCTGGAGGGCCGTGTGCCCATGGCCGGGAACCTCGTTCCTCGAGTCTGGCCGCCGCTTCGGCGAACCGATCAGTCACGAGCAGCTGATTCAGCTGGACACCCACGGTTGGGAGCTCTACAACCTCAATGATGACTTCGCCGAAACTGACAACCTGGCGGCCAGCGAGCGGGACCGTCTGATCGCCATGATCAGCATGTGGTACGTCGAGGCCGGCAGATACAACGTGCTGCCAATCGACAGCCGCGGCACCCAGCGCTTCGCTGAGGAGCGACCACAGATCACCGCAGACCGGGAACGGTACGTCTACTACCCTGGCACACAGATGGTGCCGACCAATGCGGCACCACGGGTGCTGAACCGCCCGCACACGATCTCAGTCGAGGTTGAGGTGCCCGAAGGGGGCGCCGAAGGCGTACTGCTGAGCATGGGTGGCAACGACGGAGGCTTTGCCTTCTACGTGCAGAACGGTCGGCTGATCTATGGCTACAACTATGTGGCCGAGCAGTTCTTTCATGTGCACTCCGACGGCCCCGTCCCGGCCGGACACCACATTGTGAGTGCCGAGTTCACCCCCACCGGTCCGGCTGACATCGCCAATGGCAAGGGAACGCCCGCAAGGGTGGTGCTGTTCGTGGACGGCGAAGCCGTGGGTGAAGGCCAGCTGCCGGTGACGATCCCCCTCAGCCTCGGCCTCGCGGCCGGCGTGGCCGTCGGGTCTGATCCCGGCTCCCCGGCCCTGCCCGACTACAAGCCACCCTTCGCCTACGGGGGCCGCATCCGGCGGGCTCTCGTCGACGTGAGCGGCACACCGGTGGAGGATCTCAAGGAACGGATGCGTCAGATCCTGGCGAGGCAGTAACCGCACGAGGGGAGAGGGACAGGAGCCTGCCGTTTGCTGCAACGATGCATCGATGGCTCCATCCACCCCCCAGCGTGGTGAACGTGGTGGACATGGGCCATGGCGCGATGCGGTTGTATCCACCTCCGACGTCACCGCCGGCTGACCCGTTGGTCTCCATCCACGATCAGCTTCTGCGGGCCGCCCGGGAGAGCCCCGAAGCTCTGCTTGCGCGTCTGAACACCACGGCCGAAGGCCTGAGCGATCTGCAGTCGGAACTGCGTCTCGCACGGGTGGGGGCCAACCGCATTGCCCGTGGCAGACCCGTGTCGGGGCTGGGGCAACTGCTGCGCACGTTCCGGAATCCGCTGGTGGCCCTGCTGGCTTCGCTGGCGGCTCTGTCCCTGTTGACCGGCGACAGAAAGGCGGCCGTGATCATCACCGCCATGATCATCTTCAGTGTGATCCTGCGCTTCTCGCAGGAGTTTCGATCGCTGCGAGCGGCCGAATCGCTGCGCCAGCTGGTGCACACCACCGCAACGGTGAGGCGCCACGATGCCCGCAAGGACATCAGCCCCGGCCTCGCTGCGGACCTCGGCCTGCACCTGAGCACCGAAGCCCCCGGCCTGCAGGAGATTCCGATCGACCGGCTCGTGCCTGGCGATGTGGTGCAGCTGTCGGCAGGCGACATGATCCCTGCCGATGTAAGGCTGCTCGGCTCCAGGGATCTGTTCGTCAGCGAGGCGACCCTTACTGGCGAATCGCTGCCGGTGGAGAAGCACAGCAACCTGCAGCGACACCAGGCCGCCCTGAATGATCCCCTGCACCTGGCCAACCTCTGCTTTATGGGCACGAACGTGATCAGCGGATCCGCCACGGCGGTCGTGGTGGAGACCGCGGAACGCACCTGCCTCGGATCTCTGGCCCGGACGCTCACGACCACTCGACCCCGTACCAGTTTCGACCGGGGCATCAGCGATGTGAGCCTGTTGCTTGTACGCTTCATGGCCGTGATGGCGCCGGCGGTGTTCGTCATCAACGGTCTCAGCAAAGGGAACTGGGGAGAAGCCTTTTTCTTCGCCCTTTCGGTGGCAGTGGGGCTAACTCCAGAAATGCTGCCGATGATCGTAACGGCCAACCTCTGCCGCGGCGCCATCGCCATGTCCAGGAAGAAAGTGATCGTCAAGAACATCGACTCGATTCAGAATCTTGGCGCGATGGACATCCTCTGCACCGACAAAACAGGCACCCTCACACAGGATCGCATTGTGCTGAAGTTTCATCTCGACTTCCATGGCAGGAATTGCGATGAGGTGCTTGAGTTGGCCTATCTCAACAGCTATCACCAGACCGGCCTGCGCAGCCTGCTGGATGTGGCTGTACTCGAGGATCTGGCGCTGCATGCGACCCTTGGAATTGACAAAAACTTCCGCAAGATCGACGAGATTCCGTTCGATTTTGCACGCCGCCGAATGTCGGTGGTCGTCGAGGAGGAGAACCACCATCACGAATTGATCTGCAAGGGGGCGCTCGAAGAGTTGCTGGTCATCTGCAGCCACATCAAGGACGGTCCGACCGTCCAGCCGATTGACGATGCCATTCGCCAGCAGGTGCTGACGTTGAATGAAGGTCTAAACAACGATGGTCTGCGCGTCATCGCCGTGGCCTATAAGGAAGTTCCACTGCAGCAGATTCCCTATTCTCTCTCTGACGAATCAGATCTCACGTTCGTCGGTCTGATTGCCTTTCTCGACCCCCCCAAGGACTCAGCAGCTCCAGCGATCCGGGAGCTGGAGCAGCGGCGGGTCGCCGTGAAGGTGCTGACTGGGGACAATCCCGTGATCGCCCGCAAGACATGCAAGGACGTGGGCCTTGCGGTGGAAAGCATTCTGCTGGGGACCGACATTGACGCCATGGACGATGCCAGACTTGCAGAATCGGTGGATGGCACCACGATCTTCGCCCGGCTATCGCCATTGCAGAAATCACGCATTATTCAGATGCTGCGCCAGCGCGGTCACGTGGTCGGCTTCATGGGCGATGGGATCAATGATGCCCCAGCCCTACGGGAAGCCGACATCGGCATTTCAGTCGACACCGCCGTCGACATCGCCAAGGAGTCTGCCGACATCGTGCTGCTTGAAAAGAGCCTGCTGGTGCTCAGCGCGGGCGTGGCCGAGGGGCGACGCACCTTCGGGAACATCATCAAGTACATCAGGATGGGCACCAGTTCGGCTTTTGGCAACATGTTCAGCATGCTTGGGGCCAGTATCCTGCTGCCCTTTCTACCGATGCTGCCGATTCACATACTCCTCAACAATCTGCTGTACGACGTCTCTCAGATCGGCATTCCCTTCGACCGGGTCGACCCTGATTGCCTTGAGGCTCCCCACCTATGGAAGGTGGAGGACATCCGTCGATTCATGGTCGTCGTCGGACCGGTCAGCTCTCTGTTTGACTATGCCACCTTCGCGCTGATGTGGTACGTCTTTTCGGCCAATACTGTTGCCGAGCAAAGCCTGTTTCAGACGGGCTGGTTTATCGAGAGTCTGATGACTCAGACCTTGATTGTGCACATCATCCGCACGGCCCGCATCCCCTTTCTACAGAGCAATCCAGCGCCTCTCATGGCTGTGGTAACGCTGATGGTGATGGCGATCGGGGTTGCCATCCCTTACACGCCAGTCGGTGCCGCTTTGGCCATGACGCAACTGCCGCTGCTCTACTTTGGCTGGTTGTCGATGATCTTGCTGAGCTACTGCCTGCTCACGCAACTGGTGAAGGGCTGGTATGCACGCCGCTACGGCTATCTCTGACCGGCCCGGCATCGGGATCGTCGCGAGGCTCTTCTGGCGGGCTGGAGCCTGATCCTGTTGGTCGCTGTGTTGGCAGTTCTGGAGATCCCAGCCTGCATCAGGGCACACCCATTGGTCGACGCTTCTTGCCGTGACCACCCCAGCCAGCCAGGCCTGGGTTCGCCCGCTGAACGAACCGGGTCACTTGTTTTTCAACTGGATTGCGGTTACGCGTCTTCCAAAAAACCTGTCATTATTCGGAATCCAGGTGACCCTGTGCCCTCCAGGTGAAGACGGCTGTGGTCACCAACCCCAACGCCCAGATTGATCAGCACCCCAGCATCGCCACCGTGGAAAACCGCCTATCGTCCACAGGTTATTCCTAATAAAAGCTTGGAAAAATCTGTGTGGACGTTCACGGACCAATAACCGCTACACTTCTATCGCCTATTCCAATCCGGCCAACTGCAACTGATGCTTTGGGAGATGTTCCTGACGGCGGATCATCTGGTCCCATTGTGAGCGAGGGTAAGTCTCATTGTCGGTCTGCACGTCGCCAGCTGAGCCGCTCCTGGCTGGCTCCTGTCCACAATTCCGGAGTTGGTTTACTTTGCGGGCGGTGTGTGTCTGTTGGCATCCGTCCCTCAGAATCTTCATGGCGGACCCCTCCATGAGTCCCCTACAGGAGGAACCCTCTGCCCGCCACAATTGCTCATCTGCACCCTCGCCCCGGCCACGACAATGGACACACCGCTGCAAAGGCTGATCGACTTTGCCGCCATGCATCGCGATGCACTGTTGGAGTCGACGGGTTACACGGAGGTTAAATACACTGGCATCCTGTACAACGTGAGCGGAAGTTCCGATGATCCACGGTTAGGGGGCAGTTGGAAGCAACTCCTGGAATCCTCAGGCATCGGAGGGGGCTGTTACGTCACCGCTCCGATCCCCTCTGGCCATGCCACATCCCATCCACAGTTCTCGGTGGGCGGCCACATGACGCCTGATCCTCATGGCAACGTCGACTCCGATGGAATCTGCTACCTGATGCCCCTCTGCCACTGGCACAACAGCACGGCCAGGGATAGGACAGCCTTCCAGCATCAACAGACCCGCATGCTGCGGCTGACTGGCTATATGAAGGGCGATTTCTACGGCAGCTTCATCGCACGACTGCCGGATGACAGTGCCGGCAGGCTGATCAGCATCGACGGCAATTCCCTGAGGGTTTCGGATCTCGATCCATGGCAGCTTGAGACCCACGAACGCCGGGTGGTTGAAGAAAGCCCGCAGCCGCAGCTGCTGTTCCGCAAGGTCGAGGACCAGGGTCGGGTGCGGTTTCGGCTGACCGCCATCGGATGCGATCCGGTGATCTGACCCGAGCCAACCCAACGCAACCCAACCCGAGACCAGACCTTCAGCCGCAGCCCTCCACATAGTCCACGGCTGGCTGCAGCCCCGCGCGGATCCTGGTGATGCGCCCCTGGCTCTCCTCGAACACCACCGCACTGGGCTTGCCTGGGGTGCGGATGACGATGGTGTGGCCCTTCGGGTCGTACTTGTGCGGGCCGATGATGGCTTCGGGATGGCGTCGCCGGATCTCGTCGAGGGTCATGCGGGCGGTGATTCCGGTGCTGTTGGGCAGGGTCAGATCCAGAAGATCAGCCCGGGTGATCACGCCCTTCTCGACCATGAAACGCACGCCCGGATAAGCCTTGAACGTCACCCCATCACAGTCGGGGTTGAGGCGCTGGCCACCCGTGCGTTGCCCCAGCACCCGCTCGGCAGCCGTCAGGGGCTGGCCGAACACCACCACCCCGTAGCCCGCCGGGCCCAGTGTCAGCCCAGGCTTCGAGCCGGCGATCGCCGGAGACAACGCGGCCAGAGCCATCACCGTGAGAATCCACCTGGTCATGCCGCTGAACACAGTTCCACCCACGTTGCCTCTACGGTCTGGCTTCTGCCCCCGCCACCGTCACCCTGATGGAGCCGTCAGGCCCCACCCTGCTCAGCCTCGAACAGCAGGCCCGCCGGTCCGGCACCGGCCTGGAGCCCGTGCATCTGCAAGGGCGATGGGACCTCATCCAGGTGTGGCCGAAGGCCGCTCCACACCCTTCAGGCCTCAGCAGCCAGCTGTTGCGCGCCCTCGCTGCCCGCCTCGAGATCGCCACTGACGCCAACGGGTTGCGGCTCAGCAATGCCGTGACCCTGGGCCCGCTTGAGCTGCGCTTCCGTGGGCGCGGCGAGCTGCAGGGCCGACGGCCGCTGTTGCTGTTCGGCTTCGACCAGTTGGAGCTGACCCTGGCAGGCCGACCGCTGCTCCAACGCACCCTGCCGGCACCTGATCCCCGCCGCCGGCCGTTCTTCGCGCTGATCCATCGCCACCAGGACGGCTGGCTGGCTGCCCGCGGCCGTGGCGGTGGACTGGCCCTCTGGCGGCTGGCGGCCGCCGTGCCCGTCACACGTTGAAGAGAAACTCCATCACATCGCCTTCGGCGACCACATACTCCTTGCCTTCGCTGCGCAGCCAGCCCTTGGCCCTGGCCTCCACCAGCGAACCGGCCTCGAGCAGCTGGGCGTAACCGATGGTCTGGGCGCGGATGAAGCCCCGCTCGAAATCGCTGTGGATCACACCCGCCGCCTGGGGGGCCGTCATGCCGGCCTTGATGGTCCAGGCGCGGGTCTCTTTCTCACCGGTGGTGAAATAAGTGCGCAGCCCCAGCAGGCTGTAGGTCGCGCGGATCAGGCTCTGCAGGCCGCCTTCGCTGACCCCCAGCCCCTCGAGATAGTCGCGGCGTTCGTCCTCCCCCAGCTCGATCAGCTCGGCCTCCACCTGGGCACTCACCCGCACGGTCTCGGCCCCCTCCCGCTCGGCCAGGGTCGCCACGGCCGCCGCGAAGGCATTGCCACCGGCCAGGTCGTCTTCGGCCACATTGGCGGCGTAGATGATCGGCTTGGCCGTCAGCAGTCCCAGGGGCTGGATCAGGGGCTGTTCGTCCTCGCTGAGGGGCACCGTGCGGGCAGCACCACCGGCATCCAGCACCGCGGCGATCCGCTCCAGGGCCGTGTCCTCCACCTGGGCCTCCTTGCTGGTGCGCAGCTGCTTCTTCAGCCGCTCACGGCGCTTCTCGATCTGGGCGGCATCGGCCAGGGCCAGTTCCAGGTTGATCACCTCGGCATCCCGCGCCGGATCCACCGAACCGCTCACGTGGATCACGTCGTCATCTTCGAAGCAACGCACCACATGGACGATGGCGTCCACCTCGCGGATGTTGGCCAGGAACTTGTTCCCCAGGCCCTCGCCCTGGCTGGCGCCAGCCACCAGCCCGGCGATGTCGACGAACTCCACCCGAGTGGGCACCACCTCGCGCGACTGGGAGAGCTGACGCAGCTGTTCCAATCGGGGGTCGGGAACTGCGACCACCCCCACATTGGGCTCGATGGTGCAGAACGGGAAGTTGGCCGCCTGGGCCTGGGCGTTGGCCACCAGGGCGTTGAACAGGGTGGAT
The DNA here is from genome assembly GCA_964632245.1 of uncultured Synechococcus sp. Taxonomy (GTDB): domain Bacteria; phylum Cyanobacteriota; class Cyanobacteriia; order PCC-6307; family Cyanobiaceae; genus CAIQIA01. The sequence goes on from CAZWFG010000057.1 coordinate 9,007, forward strand.
TTGCCCACGTTGGGCAGACCCACGATTCCGGCTTTGAGCATGGCCGGAATCTAGGGGAGAGGGCGGCTGTCCCTCGGTCGCCACCGCTGGGGGCAGTTTCAGTGAAGAATGGTTGCAGCTCCGGCTACGTCCCATTCCCGTCCTTCCCTCCCCACCCGCCTCCCCACCCGTGGATCTGCCCCGCCCGGCCCCCCGCGCTCCCCAGCGGCGCATGCCTACCGGCCGGGGACCTGGCAGGCCCCTGGCGGTGGGGCTGCTGGTGCTTGCCATCGTGACGGGAGGTCTGTTGGGCCTGCGCCAGCGCCAGCAACGGGCCGAGCGGCGAGACATCAGCCCCTACACCACCGTCGTCCGTGAGGGCTCCCTGCCGGGCATCGTCACCGCCAGCGGTGAGGTGGGGGCCCTGGAGCAGGTCAACATCAGCCCCAAGCAGCAGGGACAGCTGCTCAGGGTCTTCGTTGATGAAGGTGACACCGTGACCGCCGGCCAGCCCATCGCCGAGATGGACCCCAGCGACACCCTCAACCGGCTGCAGGAGCTGAAGGCCCTGCTCGAATCGGCCCAGATCCAGCTTGACAAGAGCCGCGGCGAATTTGAGCGCCGCCGGCAGCTCTTCGATCAGGGGGGACTGAGCCGGGACGACCTGCTGCGCTTCCAGGCCACCTACGAAAACGACGAGCGGGCCGTGATGGCAGCCCGCCAGAGGCTGGCCCAGCGGCAGGTGCTGCAGAACGACCTGATCGTGCGCGCCCCCTTTGCCGGCCGCATCACCAACCGTTACGCCGACCCTGGATCCTTCGTCACCCCCACCACCGCCGCTTCGGCCACGGCAGGGGCCACCAGCTCGTCGATCGTCGAACTGTCGAGCGGTCTGCTGGTCAAGGCCAGGGTTCCCGAAAGTGACATCGGCCGCATCCGCCTGGGCCAGCAGGCCCGTGTGCGCGTCGATGCTTACCCCGACGATCGCTTCCCGGCCGTGGTCGACCGCATCTCACCCAGGGCCGAGAAGACCAACAACGTCACCAGCGTCGAGGTGCGCCTGCAGCTGATCAATCCGCCCGCCGACCGTCTGCGCATCGGCATGACCGCTGACGTCGACTTCGACGCCGGCCAGCTGCCGCCGAAGCCGGTGCTGCCCACCGTGGCGATCGTGACCGAGAACGGCAAGCCGGGGGTGCTGGTGCCAGGCAAGGACGGCCAGCCGAAGTTCCGCGAGGTGGTGCTGGGCAGCAGCAGCGGCCGGGACACCCAGGTGCTGCAGGGCGTCGGGGAAGGAGAGAGGGTGTTCCTCGAACTGCCCCCCTGGGCTAAGAAGCGGCGCGAGAGCTGATCCAGGCTGCGCAGGCCGCCACGATCTGGGTGCTGGCCGTGCCGTCACCGAAGGGGTTGTGGGCCCGGGCCATGGCCTCGTAAGCCTCGGGGTCTTCAAGCAACCGGCCGGCCTCGCGGGCGATGGCGTCGGCATCGGTGCCGATCAGCCGAGCGGTGCCGGCCTCAACCGCCTCGGGCCGTTCGGTGGTGCGGCGCAGCACCAGGACAGGCTTGCCGAGCGATGGCGCCTCCTCCTGCAGACCGCCGGAGTCGGTGAGCAGCAGGGTGCAGCCGCGGATCGCCGCCACCAGCCGGTCGTAGTCCAGCGGTTCGGTGAGAAACACCCGCGGATGGTTCCCCAGCAGCTGCTGCAGCGGTTCCCTCACGGTGGGGTTGCGGTGCAGCGGCAGCAGCAGCGCCGTGTCGGGGAAACGCTCGAGCAGCTCCAGAAACCCTGCGGCGATGGACTGCAGCGGCGGGCCCCAGTTCTCGCGCCGATGCACCGTGGCCAGGATCACCCGCTGCCGCTCCCAGTCGAGACCGGGCACCTCGCAGGCCGGCGCCGCGGCCGCCATCTGCAGCAATGCATCAATGACGGTGTTGCCGGTGATGTGGATCTCACCGAGCACGCCCGAGGCCCGCAGGTTCGCCGCCG
>CAZWFG010000058.1:0-10961 GCA_964632245.1 uncultured Synechococcus sp.
AGCGCACGGTGCCGCCCACAGCCCCCTGTTCCCCCAGCACGTGCCAGGGCTCGAGGGCCTGGCGCAGCTCGAGAGTCACTCCGCCGTGCTGGACCGTGCCCACCAGCGGAAAACGGAAGGCCCGCTGGGCCTCGAACCAGAGCGGATCAAAATCGAAGCCGGCACCCCGCAGGTCGGCCAGCACGCCGAGAAAGTCGTCCCAGACGAAATGGGGCAACAGGAACCGGTCGTGCAGCGTGGTGCCCCAGCGCACCAGATCGCCCTGCTGGGGCTGGCGCCAGAACCAGGCCACCAGGGCCCGCAGCAGCAGCTGCTGGGCCAGGGACAGGCGGGCATCGGGCGGCATCTCGAAACCACGGAACTCGACCAGGCCGAGACGCCCGGTGGGGCCATCGGGGGAATAGAGCTTGTCGATGCAGATCTCGGTGCGGTGGGTGTTGCCCGTCACATCGACCAGCAGGTGGCGGAACAGCCGGTCCACCAGCCACGGCAGCGGCGGCGGCCCCTGCCCGGGGGCGGGGACCATGGCCAGGGCGATCTCGAGCTCGTAGAGGCCGTCGTGGCGGGCCTCGTCGATGCGGGGAGCCTGGCTGGTGGGCCCGATGAACAACCCCGAGAACAGATACGACAGGGCCGGATGGCGCTGCCAGTAGAGGATCAGCGACTTGAGCAGATCGGGGCGGCGCAGAAAAGGGCTGTCAGCCGGCGTCGCCCCGCCCAGCACCACGTGGTTGCCGCCGCCGGTGCCGGTGTGGCGGCCATCGACCAGGAACTTCTCGGTGCCCAGCCGGGTGAGCCGCGCCTCTTCGTACAGGCGGGTGGTGATGGCCACCGCCTCGCGCCAGCTGGCGGCGGGATGGACGTTGACCTCGATCACCCCCGGATCAGGCGCAACGCGGATGACGTTGAGCCGTGGATCGACCGGCGGCGGATAGCCCTCCACATGCAGCGGCAGCTGCAGCGCCTCGGCGGTGGCCTCAACGGCCGCCAGCAGCTCCAAGTGGTCCTCCAGGGTCTCGGTGGGTGGCAGAAAGACGCAGAGGCGGCCATCGCGCGGTTCCACCGACAAAGCGGTGCGCACGTGCAGGCCGTCATCAAGGGACTGGGGGATCTGCTGCTGGGCCGTGGCACCCCCGGCCGCAGGCACCACCCGCCGCAGGCGCTGGGCCAGCACCTCGGCGTCGGGCAGGGGGCCGGCGATGGCACCGGGGTCGATGGGCCGCACCTGCGGGTAAACCTCAGGCGGCAGCCAGGGCAGGGAGCCCAGGGGCAGGCGGAAGCCCACGGGGCTGTCTCCTGGCACCAGGTAGAGCCGGCCCCGGCGCAGCTCCCAGTGCTCCGAAATCCAGCGGGGGGCGATGGCGGCACTGTTCCAGCGCTGCACCGGCAGCACGTAGCCGACGGGGGTCGCCAGGCCCCGCTCGAACACCCGGGCCAGCCTTGCCCGTTCCTCGGGGTCCTCAAGGCGGCTGTCGCCGGGTTCGACATTGAGCGGCAGCGCCCCCTCCCGCAGGATCCACTCGGCCGGGTCTTCGAAGGCCGGCACCACATAGTCGTCGTCGAGCTGCAGCCGGGCGGCGATGCCCGCCGCCACGGCGCGGGCGTCATCGGCACCGCAGGGGACCGGGACGGTCTCGGGGGCGATCAGGCCGGGGTTGCGCCAGATCGGCTGGCCGTCGCGGCGCCAGTAGAGCGAAAAGGTCCAGCGGGGCAGGCTTTCGCCCGGATACCACTTGCCCTGGCCGTAGTGCAGAAAGCCCCCTGGGGCAAAGGTGTCGCGCAGGCGCCGGATGAGGGTGTCGGCCAGACCGCGTTTCATCGGCCCAACGGCGTCGCTGTTCCATTCGGCGCCCTCGTAGTCGTCGATCGAGACGAACGTGGGTTCGCCGCCCATCGTGAGGCGCACGTCATCGGCGCTGAGCTGGCGGTCCACGGCTTCGCCGAGGGCATCGAGGGCCCGCCAGGCGTCATCGGCGAAGGGGGCCGTCACCCGCGGCTGCTCGGCGACGCGGGTGACGGTCATCTCGAACCCGAAGGTCACCTGGGCCGGTTCCACCAGGCCGGTGATCGGCGCAGCGGCGCGGTAGTGGGGTGCAGCGCAGAGGGGAATGTGGCCCTCGCCGGTGAGCAGCCCCGACGTGGGATCAAGGCCGATCCAGCCCGCTCCGGGCAGGTACACCTCACACCAGGCATGCAGATCGGTGAAATCCCGGTCGGTGCCGGCCGGACCGTCGAGCGCCTTGAGGTCAGGTCGCAGCTGGATCAGATAGCCCGACACGAAGCGGGCGGCCAGACCGCAGCGCCGCAGCAGCTGGACCAGCAGCCAGGCCGAATCGCGGCACGACCCCGAAGCCAGCGTGAGGGTCTCGTCGGGGGTCTGCACCCCGGGTTCGAGGCGCACCAGATAGCGGATCGCCTGCTGCAGCCGCTGGTTGAGGGCGACCAGCCAGTCGACGGTGCTGGCGGCGGTGGCGTCGATGCCGGCCAGAAAGGCCTCAAAGGCCGGGCCGGTGGGCTCGGGCTGCAGGAACGGCCGCAGGTCCTCCGCCAGGGCGGCTTCATAGGTGAAGGGCCAGGCTTCGGCTTCGGGCTCGATGAAAAAATCAAACGGGTTGACCACCGCCAGGTCAGCGGTGAGATCGACCTCGATCCTGAAGCGGTCGGTGGGCTCTGGAAACACCACCCGCGCCAGCCAGTTGCCGTGCGGATCCTGCTGCCAGTTGATGAAATGCTCAGCCGGACTGATGCGCAGGGCGTACGACGGAACCGGTGTGCGGCTGTGGGGTGCTGGCCGCAGGCGAATGGTCTGGGGCTGCAGCCGCACCGGGCGGTCGTAGCGGTAATCGGTGACGTGATGGATCGCGGCGAGAATCGACACCAGACCTGACGGGATCGCGTGCTCAGCTGAGCGGAAGCTCCACCTTATCCAGCGGCGCTGCTGCGAATGGCCGCATCAGATTTCGTCTTTCGAAGTGTTCCAATCGCTACAGAATGATCTGGGTTGCTGGCAGCAATGCGCCGTTGCTGAACAGCAGCTGGAAGCTGGCTGTGCTGGCATTGGTGGTGGTGCCCTGCAGCACACCGAGGCCGCCGCTGACCACCATGCGCAGCTGGCCCACCGCCGTGAACGGTGCCGCACCGATGAAGCTGAAGGCCTGATCCCCCGGGGCTGAGGCGAGGCTGTTGGCGTCGATCGCCTGCAGGTCCAGCCGGTCCTCAGGGCCGAAGTCGGTGATGCGATCGCTCAGGCTGCCCATGCCGGCCTCGCCAATGCTGCCGAACACGAACAGGTCGGCGCCGGCACCACCGGTGAGGGTGTCGCTGCCCAGGCCGCCGCGAAGGGTGTCATCGCCGGCCCCCCCATCGAGGCGGTTGGCCAGCGAGCTGCCCGTGAGCCGGTCATGGCCGGCGCCGCCCACCAGGTGCTCGAAACCGCTGATGACATCGGTGCCGGCGACGCCGGTCACCTGGGCGGTCGTGAGCGCCAGGCTGACGGTCACCCCCCCGGAGGCCGCGGCGTAGCTGAGGGTGTCGCCCTGGCTGCCGTTGAGGCCCCCCAGCAGGGTGTCGTCGCCGCCACCACCCTCGATGGTGTCGTCTCCCCCACCACCATCCAGACGGTTGGCCCCGTCGTCGCCCCACAAGCGGTCGCCATGGCCCGACCCCAGCAGGCGCTCGATGGACAGCAGGGTGTCCCGGCCGGCGGCACCGGTGTCCTGGGGGCCGCTGACCGCCAGGCTGACGGTCACGCCGCCGGGGGCGGCGGCATAGCTGGCGGTGTCGTCACCAAGGCCACCATCGAGCAGATCATCGCCGGCCCCTCCCTGGAGCAGGTCAATGCCGCCGAGCCCCTGGATCGCATCGTTGGCATCGGTGCCGGTGAGGGTGTTGCTGCCGTTGGTGCCCACGATCGGGTTGGGCACGGTGGTGAAGCGCAGGGCCGTGGGGTCGGCGATGCCGGCAAAGGGATTCCCGCGCCTGTCGACGAAGGCACCGGCATCGATCAGCAGGCTGAAGTCGCGGCCGTAGGGCAGGGTGATCAACGGATCAACGGTCACCTGCGGTCCGACGACCGTCACCTCGAGCAGGGTCGAGGCCGGGATGCTGGCCAGGACGGTGCCGTCGGCGGCGGCGATGCGCAGGGAGCCCGCCCCCGCCAGCACCGGTTCGTCGAACAGCAGATCAAGGCCACCATCGACCGGCAGCGCTCCGGCCCCCGCCGAGGGGGTCAGGGCCAGCAGCAGGGGCGCCTGAAGGTCGGCGGGGTCCGGCGGAGGCAGCGGCGCCACGGCGACCAGGGCATCGTCAAACTGCAACCACTCAACGTTGATCAGCCGGTCCACGCCATCGGGGCCGCTGACCTGGGTGACACCGGCCACCGTCTGCACAGAAAACAGGCCCTGGGCACCGCGGAAGACCGCCGTGTCAATGCCGTCACCGCCATCCAGCACGTCATCGCCACGGCCGCCGATCAGCCGGTTGTCGCCGCTGTTGCCGTAGAGCCGGTCGGCAGCGTCGCCGGTGATGCCGTTCTCGATCATCCCCGTGGCGGCGAGCTCGAGGAACGGTGTGGTCGCCAGCATGCTCATGGCACCGGGCCGCAGGTCGAGCAGCACCGACTCCGACAGCGAGGCCCCCTCAATCCAGTCGTTGCCTCCGTCAAGGTCGGTGAGCAGACGGCGGCCAGCCAGGGTCGGGCTGGCCAGCACGGTTCTCACCTCTTCGGTGTAGTGGTAGACGTCGTCAACGCCGATGGCGGATCCCTGGGCGCTGAATGTCAGACCATCCAGCCAGCCGTCGGCGCCGGCAACCGCATCCTGCACGTCGAGGGTCCAGGTGCCGACGCTGGATTCGCCGCGGAAACCGGCGGCACCGAAGCGGGGGCTGAGGCCCGTGGCCGCCAACCCGGCCGCCGTGGTGCCGCCGCTGCCGTCGTAGAGGGACAGGGCCGTGCCCGCCGGTGAGATCAGCCGCAGGCGCAGATCGGTGAACTTCCCATGGCGCAGATCGAGCTGCAGGTCGATGTGTTCAACATCGATCGCTTCGCTCACATCAAAACGGATGCTGCTGCTGCTGAGGTCGGCGATCGGTCGCGCCAGGGTGAGGGTGGTGCTCACGGCCAGCTCGTTGGCCGAGGTGGCGGCCTGGGGCTGCAGCCAGCGCCAGGCCTCGGCCATGCGCACCGCCGGATAGGCCTGCACGATGCCGAAGCCGTAGTCCTCACTGAAGTGCAGGCCACCGCCGTTCCAGTGGTCGGCGCCGTTCCACCGCCAGCGGAAGCCTTCATAGGCCGAGGCGACACCGCTGTAGGTGCCGGGAAGCCCCATGGCCGAGAGGGCCAGGATGGATTGCACATCACGCCAGCCCAGGCCGGGATTGGCCTCGAGCATCAGGGCGATCACCCCGGTGGTGACGGGGGTGGCGGCCGAGGTGCCGCTGAAGCGGTTGGTGTAGTCGCCGTTCTCGAGACCGTCGTAGCCGATGCCGAGGCCAAGGCGGTCGGTCGTCACCGCGGCCGCCGGGGCCGCCACCAGCAGCTGGGCGCCGTAGCTCGAGTAGCTGGTGATGCTGCCGTTGGCGTTGGTGGCCGCGACATTGATGGTGAACCGCGAGGCGTTGAGGCGGTCGCCGTTGCTGTCGATGTTGTCGTTGCCGGCCGCCTTGACCTGAAGACTGCCGAGGCCCTGGCGGCCGAGGCGGGCCGCCTGTTCGAAGAGGGCCTCCTGGGGGGCCGGTCGGTAGTCGGGACGGGAGGCGTAGCTGTGGTTGCTGACGGAAAACGCGGGCAGGCTCTCGAGACTGATCAGATACCGGGCAAAGGCGGTGTTGACGTCATCGGCGCCGCCGAACACCCGCACGGCCGTGATGCCGGCGCCGAAGGCCACCCCCACGCCGCCGCGGCCGTTGCTGGCGGCGGCGATCAGGCCGGCGACGGCGGTGCCATGACGATCGGCGGCCCCCAGGGCTTCCCCATCGTTGAGCAGCCCGGCGACCACCACCCGCCGATCCAACCGCACGTTGGCCTGCAGGTCCCAGTGGGTCGAGGCGATGCCGCTGTCCCAGAGGGCCACCGCCACCCCGGCCCCGGTCACATCCGCCCAGACCCGTTCGATGCCGGCGGTGGAGCTGCGGCTGAGGTCCCCCAGGCGACCGATGAGCCCGTACTGCCACTGCTGGGCGTAAAGCGGATCGGTGGGACGGAAGGCGCGCGGCAGGGTGGCCATGACCTCGGTCTAGCGAAGCGCCTGCCGCAGGGCCACCAGGCCGAAGAGCAGGAAGAGACCACCACTGAGGCGGTAGAGCAGCCGTTCCGGGATGCGACCACGGATCCAGCGGCCGGCCCCCACCGCCAGCCAGGTCACCAGGCCATGGCCCAGCAGTGCACCGGCGAGCAGCCCCCCCAGAGTGAGGGCCGGTGCCGTGGCCAGCACGACGGTCGTGATCTGGGTGCGATCACCGAGTTCAGCGAGGAACACCAGCACGAAGGCCTCGAGCACCACTGCCCTGGCGGTGACGATGGGTCGCTGCCGCTCCGCAGCGGCGACGGCCTGCTCGGCATCGCGGGCCTCGTCATCGGCCTGGTCGGCACCCATGGCCTGGGCATCGACGAACAGCTTGAGGCCGAAGCCCAGAAACAGCAGGGCCGCCAGCCACGGCAGCAGCCAGGCCGGCAGCACCTCCCGCAGACCGAAGCCCAGGGCCAGGGAAATGAGCGTGACGGCGGCCAGGGCGGCGAAGGCACCGACGAAGACCAGCCGGGCCCGATGGCGGGTCGCCAGGATCAGGGCCATGAAAAAGGTCTTGTCCCCCAGCTCAGCCAGGGTGATGGCCGAAACGCTGGCCCCGAAGGCCGTGAGGGCAGGGTCGGAGGGGGTCATGCGTGGGGACTGTAGGAATGGGACGCTCCGGAGGAAGGGGGCGAGCGGGTGATGCCATTGAATGGCCATCGCGATCTGCATCACCTCTGGCCCATTTCTGCTCCATCCCGTCCCCACCGTTGACGGGACGCCGCGTTCTGCATGGTCTTGGCCCGGTTGTGATCATCCTCTGCCACGGGGGCTGCCTGCTGCTGCTGCTCACGGGCCTGGGGCTGCCGATGGCCCTGTGGGCGCTGCTGCTGTACTGCCTGCGGATGCTGGCGACCACAGCCATCTACCACCGGCTGATCACCCATGGCAGCTACCGCGCCCCCCGGCTGGTGTGGTGGCTCGGGTCGGTGGTGGCCGCCTCCGCGGGCCAGATGGGGCCCAGCTGGTGGAAGGCCCACCATCAGCGGCACCACAGCCATGTCGACACACCCGGCGACCCCCACACCCCCCTGCGACCGGTGGCGGGCTGGCGCGGGTTCTGGCACGCCCAGCTGGGCTGGCTGCTGGGGGCCGGCTTCCACCCGGAGTCGCTGCCGGCTGATGTGGAGGCCGATCCGGTGTTGCGGCTGATCGATCGGCTGCACGTGCTGCCGGTGATCGCCCTGGCCTGGTTGTCGTGGAGTCTCGGCGGCGTCGAAGGGCTCGGGGCGTTTTGCCTGAGCACGACGGTGTTGTTTCACGCCGTGGCCAGCGTCAATTCAGTGGCCCATCTGGTCGGCGACCAGCCGTTTGCCACCGGTGACGCCAGCCGCAACAACCGCTGGGTGGCGCTGATCACGTTCGGAGAGGGATGGCACAACCTGCACCACGCCTTCCAGGGATCGGTGCGACAGGGCATCACCATCCTGCAGGGGCGGGTGGTTCACCTCCCCGACCCCACGTTCCGGTTCATTCAATTGCTGCAGAAGCTGGGCTGGGCAGACCAGCTGCGCCAACCCAGCGAGCGGGCCCTGCTGGCCCGCTCAGCCCACTGAACTCACCAGCGGCGGCCACCACCGCCGCCACCGCCACCACCACCGCCGCCACCGCGGGGTTCGGCCTTGTTGACGCGGATGCTGCGGCCCATCCACTCCACGTTCTGGAGATCGGCGATGGCCTTGGCCTCATCTTCGGCCGAGGCCATGTCGACGAAGGCGAAACCACGCTTGCGGCCTGTGTCGCGGTCCAGGGGGAGGGTGCACTTGCTGACGGCACCGTATTCAGCGAACAGGTGCTGAAGGTCTTCCACCTCGGCATCAAAGGACAGATTGCCGACGTAAATAGTCATGAAAAAGGCAAAAACTAGGGGTCGATTCCTCGAAGCGGCCGAAGCACGGTGGCTGGTCTGGTGGAGAAGTCCTGGGGAGCTCGCCGGCCTGGGAAAACCCAGGCAACAGGACAGAAACCCGCTGCAGATGGTTCGCAGAATCCTTTTCACCCTACAGCACAGGGGCCAGCACGACCCCCAGGGGGAGGGGAGCAGGCACGCGGCGGACCCGACGTTTGCAATCCGAAGTCACTCCGTATAAGATCCCCACGTGGCCGTTCCGGCCTCCGCTCAACCTGACCGCCCCGCCCATGACCCTGATCGACCGCGTGCCCCAGGTCACGTTCAAGACCCGCGTTCGCGACGAATCCGTTCCCGGTCCGAACCCCTATCGCTGGCAGGATCTGACCAGTGACGAGATCTTCAAGGGGCAGACCGTGGTGGTCTTCTCCCTACCGGGGGCCTTCACGCCCACCTGTTCGTCGAATCACCTGCCGCGCTACGAAGATCTCTACGACGACTTCCGCCGACTCGGGGTCGATCGGATCGTGTGTGTGTCGGTGAACGATGCCTTCGTCATGTTCCAGTGGGGACGTCATGTGGGCGCGAAGAACGTCTTTCTGCTGCCCGACGGCAATGGCGAATTCACCCGCAAGATGGGCATGCTGGTCGACAAGGCCAACCTTGGCTTTGGCCTGCGCTCGTGGCGCTACTCGATGCTGGTCAAGGATGGTGTGATCGAGAAGAGCTTCGTGGAGCCCGAATTCGGCGACAACTGCCCGGTTGATCCGTTCGAAGTGTCCGATGCCGACACGATGCTGGCCTATCTCAAGGGCACCCAGCCGGCAGGGGTGTCGGAGCCACAACGCAGCTTCGAGGGCTGAACAGGGGGATCAGGTCACGGCGATGCCTGCATCCTGACCATCGCTAGGGTTGTTTGTCAGACACAACGGCATGAAGCCCTGGCTGGTTAAGACTTCACTCATCGCCGCCCTGGTGGGACTTGGCAGCACCGGAAGCGTCCTGGCCGGTCAGCTGGACGGCTTGGAGGGTCAGCAGACGAGGCTTGGGGTTTTGGAGCTGGAGAACGGCTACCCCACGGCCGCCACCGCCCGGAAGCTCTACGACGAACTGGATTTCCAGCGGGCCACCCAGGCCTACCTCTGGGCCCTGCCGGCCGTGGGCTTCAAGGCGCTCTATGACGCCCAGTCAAAAACCTTCGGCGCCCGCAACGGTGATGTGGTGCTCTACCAGACCCTGCAGGACAAGGCGGGGATGCTCACCCCCAACATCACCACCCTCTACGCCTTCAGCTTCTGGGACCTGGCCAGGCAGGGCCCACTTGTGGTGGAGGTGCCAGCCGGCCTCACCGCCGGTGGCGTGCTTGACATCTGGCAACAGCCCATCACCGACATGGGCCAGACCGGCCCCGACAAGGGTGCCGGCGGCAAGTACCTGCTCCTTCCCCCCGGCATGGCCGCTCCAGTCGCCCCCGGCTACCGGATCGTGCGCTCCCCCAGCAACCAGGTCTGGTTCGGCACCCGTGGCCTCGACCCCGACAAGGCCGTGGCGGAAGCCACCGTGCGCCGCCACCGGCTCTACGGCTGGAACCAGCGCGACAACCCGCCCAAGAACGCCTACATCCCCGTCGCGGGCCGCGCCTGGCAATCGGCCCAGCCCGCCGACCTCAACTACTGGCGCCTGCTCAGTGAGCTCTATGCCAACGAACCCGTGGCCCCCCGCGACCGGATGATGTTCGGTCTGCTGGCCCCATTGGGGATCATTCCCGGCCAACCCTTCCAGCCCGATGCCCGCCAGGCCAGGGTGCTCACGGAAGCCGCCCAGGTCGGCGATCTGATGGCCCGCACCATCGCCTACGACAAGCGCACCCCCGGATCCACGGTCTACCCCGGCAAGCACTGGGAGTACGCCGTGCTGTTTGACCTCAACCAGGAAACCCCTGACCAGCGGCGGGTGCAGTTCGATGAACGCAGTTCCTGGTTCTACGAGGCGATCGGCATGTCGGCGGGGATGCAGGGGCGGATCCTGGGGTTTGGCCAGGTGTACCTGGAGGCGTCGAAAGACAAGACCGGCCAGTGGCTCGATGGCGGACGCAGCTACCGGATGCGGGTACCGGCGAATGCGCCGGTGAAGCAGTTCTGGTCCATCACCCTCTACGACAACCTCAGCCGCGGCCCGCTGATCACCGACCAGGGCGCCGCCGACATCAGTTCGCGCAAGCCTGATCTGGTGACCAATGCCGATGGCTCGGTGGATGTGACCTTCGCACCGGTGCGGCCCGCAGGTGCGACCAACTGGATCAAGACCACCCCCGGCAAGGGCTGGTTTGCCTACTTCCGCTTCTACGGACCCAGCGAGGCCTACTTCAGCAAGGCCTGGCAACTCAACGACATCGAACCGCTCAACCCATGACCACACCCGATGAGGCACGAGCCATTGCTGAGGAAGCCTGGCTCTACGCCTATGCACCGCTCCAGGGCTATCAGACCCTCTGGAACCAGACCCAGAACAAGACCTTTCCCGGCTACGTGGGCGGCTTCAATCAGTTCCGCCACTACGCGCGGTCTGCCACTCCTGCGGACACCGATATCGTCACTCCGAACAACGACACGCCCTATTCCTGGGCCTGGCTGGATCTGCGGGCCGAGCGGATCGTGCTGTCGCTTCCCGCCGTCCCCGCCCCGCGTTACTACGTGAACCAGTGGTTTGATCTCTACACCCACAACTTCGCCTACACGGGAGTGCGCTCCACTGGTCGCCAAGCCGGCACCTACCTCTTTGCTGGCCCTCGCTGGAACGGCCCCGTCCCCAAGGGCATCACCGAG
>CAZWFG010000059.1:0-10917 GCA_964632245.1 uncultured Synechococcus sp.
AGGATCTGGAGTGGGACGACGCCGATGTGGAAGGGCAATTCCGCTTTCTGCAGCGGATCTGGCGCCTCTGCGACGGCGCCGCCCAGGCGGGACTGCGGCTGTCAAGGCCGGCGGAATTGCCCGCGAGCCTGAGCGACGCCGAGCGGGATCTGCGTCGCGCCATCCATGGCGCCATCGAAGCGATCGAAGACGACCTGCTGGGGGATGAGCTGCAGTGCAACACCGCCGTGGCCGAGCTGATGAAGCTCAGCAATGCCATGGGCACGGGGCTGGCGACGGTGGGGCCGGCGGTGGCCCAGGAGGCCGTGACGACGTTGCTGCTGCTGCTGGCGCCCTTCGCCCCGCACCTGGCCGACGAGCTCTGGGAGCAGCTGGGGGGCGAGGGCAGCATCCATCGCCAGTGCTGGCCACAGCTGGACCGCACGGCCCTGGTGCGCGACACCGTGACGGTGGTGCTGCAGGTCAAGGGCAAGGTGCGCGGCCAGCTCGAGGTGCCCGCCGGCATCAGCGCCGCCGAGCTGGAACAGCTGGCCCTGGCCAGTGAGGTGGCCCAGCGCTGGCTGGAGGGGGCAGCCCCGCGGCGGGTGATCGTGGTGCCCGGAAAACTGGTGAACCTGGTGCCCTGACCCACCGACGGGCGGGATCCGGGACCCGGGCTCAATGCTGGTGGGTGCCGGCACTGCCACCGGCGTTGCCGTGCACCCGCAGGAACTCCTCCATGGTGCTGCAGGGCATCCAGGTGGCGCCGCCGGGGCCATGGGGGTGGGCGCCGCTGCAGCCCAGCTGTTTCGCCCGGGCCTCCGCCTGCTGACGGGTGGGGAACATCAGGGTCGAGGTGGCATCGCCAGCCCTGGCACCGCCCAGCAGGCCCGAGATCACTGGCGGATGCAGACGGAAGGGCCCCATGCCCACCACGCCGGCCCAGGCCACCCCCATGGTGGTGACGCCGACGGTGACCACGCCCATGTTGACGGCCGCCACAGAGATCAGGCCCATCCCCACGGCCCCCAGCGACAACACCCCCATCGGCACCACACCGATGGCGACCACCCCCATGGGAACAACACCGATCGAGATCAACCCCAGCGGTGCAATGCCCATGGCGAACAGCCTCGGGCGGTGGGCTGGGCTGTGGTCGCCGGCAGGCATGGTCGCTGGATCCAGGTCCCCCGCACGCTAGGCAGGGGTGGCCAGAGTGTCCTTGCCAGGCTTTCAGCCCAATGAGCAGTCCGGAACGGGTCGCCGACTACCCCCGTCCACCGCGGCTCGAACCCAGTGATGAGCACGTGCGGGTGCAGGCCCTGGGCGTCGTGCTGGCCGACAGCCGCCGCACCCTGCGGGTGCTCGAAACCTTCCACCCTCCCACCTATTACCTCCCCCCCGAGGACGTGCGCACCGACCTTCTGCACCCCGGGGCCGGCCGCAGCTTCTGCGAATGGAAAGGGTTGGCGCGCTACTGGGACCTGCAGGTGGGGGAGCAACGGTTGAGCGGTGCCATCTGGAGCTATCCCGAACCGACGGCCGCCTTCGCCGGCCTGGCGGGCTGGCTGGCCTTCTATCCGGCGGCCATGGAGGGTTGCTGGGTGAATGACGAACGGGTGGTGCCGCAACCGGGGAACTTCTATGCGGGCTGGATCACCTCCCGGGTGCAGGGTCCCTTCAAGGGGGATCCCGCGCATCCGGAGCTGAGGTGAAGATGCCATGGCCTCTGCACCCGTCCGGCGCTCTGCTGGATAAGGTCCAGCCAGGTGTTCAACAGAACCAACGATGGGAACCCTCGTGCTGTCGCGGCGTGGCCTGGCGGTGCTGGCCGCAGGTCTCGGGATGCTGGCCCCGGCGCTGCCGGCCGGCGCTCAGCTGGCCTACCCCGCCAATGGGGTGGTGTGTGATGGTCAGGCCAAGGTGTGCGTCGATCGCAGCGGCCCGTCCCTCGGCTTCACAGGCCTCAGCTATGGCCCCCAGGCCCAGCAGACCCTGCAGCAGCAGATCGGCAATGGCCGCCCTGATGTGTTTCGCTTCAGCAACGGCAAGGTCTGCAGCCTGAACGCCCGCACCTGCTGGGAGGGCTGGAACAGCACCGACCGGGCCAATGACCTCACCCGGCGCCTGTTCGGCAGCGTCCCGTTTGTGAGCTCCCGCTCCCCCGCGGGTGGCTATGACCTGGCCACGGGCGCCATGGTCGGCGGCGGAGGCACACCGGGGGCCATGTCGGCGGGATTGTGCAGCCTCAGCTCAGGCGCGGCCCGGGTGTTCGATGGTCCCTGTGACCTGCGTCAGGTGACCGGCGGCGGCAATGACCGGCTGCGGATTCAGATGGCCAATGGCGCCGTTCTGCGCTTCATCAACCAGGGGGGGCGCTACAGCATCGCCGACCAGACGGGCATCTGGCCCGTGACCTACGTCGACCACGGACCCACGGCCATCTTCCGCTGGTCGTCGAACGTCTTGGTGGCCACCCAGCGCCAATGGGGGGGCGCCCGCCAGGCCGAACCGATCAATCCCAGCAACCAGTCCCTCGGTCAGTTCATCGACAGCCTCTTCCGCTAGAAAAGGCTGAGCTGGCCCGGGCTCTGCCGCTGCCGGCGGCGGCTCACCCCCTGGCGTGGGGTCGTGAGGCCCGAGCGGCGGGAGCCATGGCGGTTCTGGATGGCATCCGCGGTCTCGCGGAATGCCGTGCCGCGCCGCACCGCCCACACCCGTTCGCGGGCCTCCCGGGCGGCCTGCAGATGGTCGACGATCGGCAGGGGGTAGTCGGTCCCGAGCACGACGCCACACCTCCGCTGCTCGGCGCTGCTGAGGGTCCAGGGGGTGTGGCGGTAGGCCGGCGGCACGGCGTTCAGCTCCGGCAACCAGCGCTGCAGGAACACCCCGAGCGGATCGTGGTCGAGACCCTGCTTGACGGGGTTGTAGATGCGAACCGTGTTGATGCCTGTTGTGCCGGCCTGCATCTGGCACTGGGTCCAGTGGATGCCGGGTTCGTAGTCGACGAACAGCCGGGCCAGCACCAGACCACTGTCACGCCAGTCGATCCAGAGATGGTGGCTGGCGACGGCCATCAACATCGCCCGCATGCGGAAGTTGATCCAGCCGTCGCTGCGCAGGGCCCGCATGCAGGCATCCACGAACGGCAGACCCGTGCGGCCTTCGCTCCAGGCAGCGAGGCGATCGGGATCGGTCTCCCTCAGGCCGGCATAGGCCGGGTGGGCATCGCGCCATTCCAGTTCGGGTTCGCTCTCGAGCTTCTGCATGAAATGGCAGTGCCAATGCAGCCGTTCCTCAAACGCCCGCGGACCCCCGTTGCGGCGGCTCGCATGCACCACCTCCCGCAGGGAGAGGGTGCCGAAGGCAAGGTGGGGCGACAGGCGCGAACAAGCTTCCGCAGCGGTCAACGGGCTTGAGAGGCCGCGGGCATAGCCACTGCCCCGCCCGTCGAGGAAGCTGCGCAGCAACGCCAGACCGGCCCGGCGGCCCCCCTGCTGGCGTCCAGGGCAACCATCCGGCGCCAGGCCGAGATCGGCGGCGCCGGGCAGGCCACCGGGGAGCAGGTCCGGCACTGGCGGCAGGGAGGACGGGGGCGGCAGCGGCGGCTGACCCATCCGCTCCTCCCAGCGACGGGCCCAGCCGTCCCGCTGCCGCAGCCGGCGGATGACCCCGTTCTGGGGCAGTTCGGTCCAGGGCACCCCCTCCTGGCGGCACCAGGCGGCCAGGGCCCGGTCGCGCGCATAGGTCCAGCCATTGCCGGTCTCTTCATGGCTCCAGAGGCCGGCGATGGCCAGCTGCCGCCGCAGGCCGGCCAGGACGCCGACCATCTCCCCCACCCGCAGCAGCAGCGGCTGGCCGAGGGCGGCCAGGTCGCGCTGCAACTCCAGCAGCGATTCGGCGCAGAACGCCCACTGGCGGGCCGAAGCATCGGGCTGATGCCACAGCTCCGGCTCAATCACGTACAGGGGCAGGACCGGGCCGCGCCGGGCGGCCTGGACCAGCGGCCCATGGTCATGGATCCGCAGATCCCGCTTGAAGAGGACGACCTGCAGCTGGTCCATGGGCCGGACCTTAAAGGGGACGGGCAGGTTGCCGACCTGTCGCCGCCAGCGCCGCCGCCGCCACACCGGCCAGGAACCCGGCCAGGTGACCGCTCCAGCTGACACCGGGGGGAGAAACAAATGGCAGCAGGGACGGCAACAGACCGCCGTAAACGACGAGGGCGAGCAGGGACAGTCCGATGGCCAGCGGGCGCCGCTCAAACCAACCGATGGCCAGCAGAAACCCCAGCAGGCCGTACACGACGCCCGAGAGGCCATGGACCCCATGGCTCCCGAAGAGCCAGAGGGGCAGCTGCCCGAGGATCACCAGCACCCAGACCAGGCCGTAATCGCCGCGACCCCGCAGCAGCACCAGCCAGGAGAGGGGGAGGAACCAGATCGAATTGCTGAGCAGATGGGCCAGATCGGCATGGCTGAAGGGGGCGGTGAGCAAGCCCAGCAGGGGTCCCCGGGGAAGGAGGGGCAGATTCCAGCGGCCCGCGAAGAGCAGCTGATCCAGCAGCTCCTGACCCCAGGCGAAGGCCAGGATCAGGGGCGGCAACAGCAACCAGGCGCGCAGGCGCTGCATCGGCATCTGCAAAGCTCGGCCATGATGGCAACCCCTGCCACGGGTTGATGGCCCTGCGGTGGTTCTGGACCGGGGCGGCGCTGCTGCTGCTGCCCCTCGCCGTGGCCGCCGATGCCCTGGCCTGGGGGGATGGCGCTGTCTTCGGTTTCTCGGTCGCCGCCATCGTTCCCCTGGCGATTCTGCTGAGCACCGCCACGGAGGAACTGGCCCTGGCCCTGGGGCCCACCCTCGGGGCTCTGCTGAATGCCCTGTTCGGCAACGCCACCGAACTGATCATTGCCCTGGTGGCCCTGCGGGCCGGCCTGGTGGACATCGTCAAGGCGAGCATCACCGGCACCGTGATGGCCAACCTGCTGCTGGCCCTGGGTCTGTCGATGACGATCGGCGGCATCGGCCGCAGTGAACAGCGCTTTCCAGCGATGGTGGCGCGCGTCAACGGCACGCCGATGACCCTGGCCCTGCTGGCGATCCTGCTGCCCAGCCTGGCCCCGGCGGGCGCCACGGGGGAGGCAGCCCAGAACTTTTCGGGTTTCGTGGCCTGGCTGCTGCTGGCGGTCTACGGGCTCACCCTGGTCTTCAGCCTCGGCACCCATCGCCGCCTGCTGGCCAGCCCTGGTGAGGTGGAGGCGCTGGTGGCCGAAGGCGAAGGCCACCATGCACCGCCGGTGCTGCCCTGGCTGCTGGTGCTGGTGCTGTCGACCGCCGGGCTGGCCCTGGCGTCGGAACTGTTCGTGGATGTGGTGGCCGAGGTGACCGAAGGGCTGGGGCTCGGGGCCACCTTCACCGGTGTGGTGCTGCTGCCGTTGCTGGGGGGCACGGCCGAATACGTGACGGCGGTGTCGATGGCCCGTCGCGATCGGATGCAGCTGTCGGTGTCGGTGGCCCTGGGGTCCACCCTGCTGGTGGCCCTGCTGGTGGTGCCCGTGCTGGTGCTGCTGGGTCCCTGGCTGGGCCATCCCCTCGACCTGCGCTTCAGCGGCTATGAACTGGTGGCGATCGGGGCGGCGGTGGTGGTGAGCAACCTGGTCAGCCTTGATGGACGATCCGACTGGCTGGAGGGGGTGCTGTTGCTGGCCACCTACGTCATCCTGGCGGCGGGGTTCTGGTTTCCACTGGCGGGATGAGGGGCATCCAGGAACGACCGGGTCTGCCGCTGGTGCTGGGGGCCACCATCGCCACAGGAGCCCTGGCCCTTGGGTTCACCCCACTGGCCCTGGCAGCGGCTGCCGCGACGGCTCTGGTGGCCGTGGTGCAGCTCGGCCCGGCCATCGGCCGACTGCTGCGGTGGGGCCTGGAGCCCGGGGTGCCGTCGACCGGCCTGGCCCTGGCCACCCTGGCGGCGGCGCTGCTGATCGCCACCGCTGCCCTGGGCTGGTGGGACCCGCTGCTCGCGGTCTACCGGCGGCGGGACTGGGAAGCCATCGGGGCAATCGGCGAGGGGGTGATCGGCGCGGTCGGGCAGCTCCTGCTGGCCCTGGTGGCCCTGATGATCGCCTGGCGCCAGTACGTGATGGAGCAGCGGCTCACCAGCCAGCAGAACCGCATCACCCAGGCGCAGACCATCGACAGCTTCATCCATGGCATCTCGGAGCTGATCAGCGATGGCGAGGGCTTTCTCGAAGACTGGCCGCTCGAGCGGATGCTGGCGGAGGGGCGCCTGGCAGCGGTGATGGCGAGCCTCGACGGCACCGGCAAGGCCGCGATCCTGCGGTTTCTGTCCCATGCCCGGCTGCTGACGCCCCTGCAGCGGGACCGGCGTCTGGGTCGACCGATCCTCGACGGCAACGGTCACTACGCCGAGGACCGCCTGGAAGGCGTGCCGGTGATCCATCTGGGGGCCCTGCTGGCGGGCGTCGACCTGTCCGGCACCGATCTGAGCGGCGTCGATTTCAACGGGGCCGACCTGCGGGGCACCGTGCTGCGGGGCTGCAGCCTTGCCGAGGCCAACCTGGCGGGCGCTGATCTGCGCGGGGCTGACCTGCGGGGCAGCCAGGTGGCGGGCACCCGCTTCTGCTACGGAGCAGCCCACAGTGCAAGCCCGGCCGGGGGCGACGAACCGGCCAGCCTGGAGACCGGTAGCGGCACGGGTGCGCGCCTGGAGGGGGCCCTGCTGCAGGGGATGCGGCAGGTGTCCTCAGACACGGCCTTGTACCTCAGTCGCTGGGGTGACACCCGACCGCGGCTGGCCCTGCCGAACGCTGCACAGCAGCCCTGAAGCAGCCCGGGATGCCATTGCCGCAATGATGTCAAGACTGTTTTGCAGATCGTTACATGGGGGGTAAGGTGGGTCCACTTGTACCAGGGCCATGTTCCTGCCCACCCAACCCCGCTATGGGTTCACCCGTCTCGCCGAAGCCCTCAACGGCCGCCTGGCGATGGTCGGTTTCACACTGGCGATCGCCCTGGAACTGCTGAGCGGCCACCCGCTGCTGCAGCGGCTCTGTGGGCAGCTCATCACCGGCTGATCTTCCCCTCTGGACAGCCGCGATCGGTCGTGGAGAAATAGGGCCATCAAGAGCTGTTCCCGAAGGCGATGCCCACCTTCCTGCTGCGAGACGGACGCGAACAATCCGTTCGCCAGGCCCCGGAGGGTCTCGATTGCTTCACGTACCAGGCCATCAACGGTCGCACCATCCATGCCCTGCTCGACAGTGCCAGCGAACGCCGGCTGCTGGAGCACGGTCGCAAGCTGCTGCCCCTGCCCCGTCGCGGCTCGCTTGAGAAGCGCCGGGCAGCCTGAACGGTTGGTGTCTCGCTAAGGCTGAACAGAACCACCTTGTGCGGATGCCCGCCGCCATCCCCACCCTGGCGGTCAGTGCCCGCCGCCAGGTGCTGCAGGCCGTTGTTGACCCGATCGGGTATCACCGCCGCTGCTTCGCCGCCCACAACGGCGCCGTGCGCGTCACCATGAGCCCCACCCTGCCGCCCCGGCAGGTGTTGATCAATGATCCGGTGGTGCTGCAGGAGCTGATGGCCCGCGACACGGGCCGGGGCCTCAGTGCCCCCGGCCATCTGAACCTGTTGCTGGCCCAGGTGGTGGGCGAACGCTCGATCCTGATGCTCGAGCCCGCCCCCCACCGCTCCCGCCGCCGCCTGCTCACGCCCCCCTTTCAGGGGGGCCGGCTGCAGGCCTACGGGGCGCTGATCCAGCGCCTCACCACCGAGGTGCTGGCCGACCTGGACGCCGGACAGACCTTCGACGCCCGCGAGCGGATGCAGAGGATCACCATGCGGGTGATGCTCTCGGCGGTGTTCGGGCTGCATGAGGGCGAACGCTACCGGCGGCTGGAACGGCTGCTGCACAGCAGCCTCGAGCTGCGGGCCGGCCGGCTCGGCTCCCTGCTGCTCTTCGTGCCGCTGCTGCGGCGCGACGTCGGGCCCTGGAGCCCCGGCGGCCGGCTGCGGCGGCTGGAAGGCGAGAGCCAGGCGATGCTGTTGGCCGAGATCAGCGAGCGGCGCCGCGCCCTGGCCGAGGCCGGTCCGGAGCGGGTGGATGTGCTCAGCCTGCTTCTGGGCTGCCGCGATGAGAACGGCGAGGGCCTGAGCGACGCGGAACTGCACGACGAGTTGCTCACCCTGCTGATGGCCGGCCATGAAACCACCGCCACGGCCCTGACCTGGGCACTGCACTGGATCCACCGCCAGCCTCTGGTGCGCGAGCGGCTGCTGGCGGAACTGGGCAGCTGCCCCGACCCGGCCGACCCCGAGCGGATCAGCCGCCTGCCCTACCTCGGGGCGGTGGTGAACGAAGTGCTGCGCATCCATCCGGTGGCGATGCTGATGTTCCCCCGCCTGGTGGAGGAACCGCTCGAACTGGGGGGTCAGGCCTTTGAACCGGGGGATGTGCTGATCGGCTGCATCCAGGCCGTGCACGAACGACCCGATCTCTATCCCAACCCCCTGAGCTTCGATCCCGACCGTTTCTTGGAGCGCAGCTACGGCCCCGGCGAATTTCTGCCCTTCGGTGGCGGTGCCCGCCGTTGCCTCGGCGCGGCCCTGGCCGTGTATGAAATGAAGCTGATTCTGGCCACCCTGCTTCAACGCTTCCCACTGGCGCTCACCCCCGCCTCTGACCGCCCCCTGCCGCCCCGCCGCCGCGGCTTCACCCTGGGTCCATCGCGACCGGTGCGGCTGATGGTGACGGGTCCATCACTCCATCCATGAAATCGAAGGCAGCACGACCCAGCAGCCATCAGCAACAACTGCCGCTGAACGGCATGGCGGCACCACAGCCGGCGAACAACCCAAAGTGGCGGCTGAAGTCGCCCATGAGGCTGAAGTGGGGGGCCAGGCGGCTCTCGGCCAGCATGCGCCAGGTGTTGCCACAGACGCTCACCACGCGGCCGGTGTCGAAGCGGTGGTGCTTGTCAAAGTCCAGCCCATCGGGGAGACCCTCGATCGACCCGCGATAACAGGCCGCCTGGCCGTGGTCCTCGCAGGCGTCCTCCAGTCCGGGGAGATGAAACAACCGGTAGGTGGCCGAGTAGAAGCGAATCGGACCGGTTCGGGCCAGCAGTTCGGGATCACCGATGCTCAAGGGACGATCATTCATGAGCCGGGGGTCGGCGAAACCCGCCTGGCGCGCCAGGCGCAGAAAGTCGTTCCAATACAAGGCACCACTGAGGCATTCGCCGTAGAGCACCGGATCACGACGCAACGGTTCAGGCACCCGCCGATCGCTGTAGACATCGGCGAAGTAAAACTCGCCGCCGGTCTTCAAGAGGCGCTTCACCCCCTGCAACACCGCCGGCTTGTCGATCGACAGGTTGAGCACACAGTTCGAGATCACCACATCGAAGCTGGCCGGCTCCAGGGGGAGGGCCTCGAGCGCTTCGATGCGACCCTCAAGAAACCGCACGTTGCTGAAGCCGAACAGGTCGGCATGGTGCTGCCGATGGGCCTCGGCCACCGCCAGCTGTGGCGCGGTCATGTCGACCCCCACCACTTCACCTGCCGCTCCCACCAGCTGAGCCAACAGGTACACATCCCGGCCGCTGCCGCAACCGAGATCCAGCACCCGCAACCCGTCGAGCAGCGGCGGTGCCACCAGGCCGCAGCCGTAATAACGGCTGCTCACCTCCGGATGCACGCGCGCCAGCAGCGGCTTGAGCCGGTCGGGCACCGATTCGGCATCACAGCAGGCATTGGTGCGCAGGTCATTGCTGCACTGCAGCGCCTCGCCGTAATAGGCCTGCACCTGCTCCTGCATCGAACCGACCCCTCACAATCCATCACCGTAATCAGCCTGACGGCCCAGCAGACCGGTGACCGGGGCGCCATCTGGCCGGCGAGGATGACGGGCCAGAAGCCACCGTGCTGATGCAGGCCCCCGCCCCACTGCTGGAGCACCTCCACACACTGCCGACGATGGGCCAGGGCCGACGGCGGCTGGTGCTGCTGCTCAGCCAGCTGGGTGATTTCGATTCGATGGAATACGCCCAGGCCCTGGTGCCGCTGTTGCCCCGCCTGCAGGCCGCGGGTATCACGACCCATGCCATCGCCATCGGTGATGGAGCCGGCGCCGAACGGTTCTGCAGCTACACAGGCTTCCCCCGCGACGGCCTGCAGACGATGGCCACGCCGGAGCTGCACCGGGCCCTTGGCCTCTACAGCGGTGTGCAGACGGCCGGCGGACCCTGGCCCGGACTGCTGCTGATGTGCGCCGGAATCGGCTCACCGGGCACGCTGCAGGAGGTGCTGCGTGGATACACCGGTGATCGCACCGCCCCCCAGCGTCTCGATCTCCCCCTGTTCCGGCTGGCAGGCGGTGAGGGATTTCAGCGGCCGTTCGAGCTCGCCACTGTGCGGCTGCAGAACATGGTCGAAGTGCTGGGGCATTGGCGCACCTATGTTCCCCGCGACGACTTCATCACCCAGCGGGGCGGCACCTTTCTGCTGGAGGTCGACGACAGCCTGCTCTACAGCCACCTTGATCGCGGCATCCTCGGGTTCTCGGCCACGATGAATCGGCCCCTGGCGTTTCTTGAACCCTTCCTGCAACCACCGGAATGATTTTACTGATGCCGACTCTGATCCGATTGATCCAACTGATCCGTCAGCGGGGTCTGGTGGCGATCACGGCAAAGAACGGATCACCGGTTCCCCCCAGCAATCCTTTCCAGCCCGTGGCCCGGGTGGTTTCCGAGATGGGCTCGGGAGGTGGCCAACCCTGGGCCACCAGCACCCGGCTGATGATCTCGAGATGGTCACGGTCGCTGCCATCGGCCCACACCTGGGGCGCCTTGGTGAAGAACATGCGGTTGGAAAAGGCGACGATCAGCTGCCCGGACGGACGGGTGATGCGCA
>CAZWFG010000060.1:0-10849 GCA_964632245.1 uncultured Synechococcus sp.
TCAGCATGGGCAGCGTCAGCAGGGCCATGGACGAGGCCATCGCCGCCGTGGCGGCCGGCCATCCTGGACGGCTGGCCTTCCACACCGCCGCCCAGGCGGCCGAGTTCGCCCTGCCCGATCCGCCGCGGCTGCTGGCCAATGGCTTCGACTTCGATCGCTACACCTGTCGCAGGCAGCCCGAGCGGGTGCTGGGCTGGGTGGGTCGCATCGCTCCGGAGAAAGGGCTGGAGGATGCGGCCCTGGCGGCGGCCCGGCTGGGCTGGCCCCTGCGGGTGTGGGGCCTGCGGGAGGATCCGGCCTACGCCGCGATGGTTGAGGCCTGTGTTCCCGCCGGCACCATCGAATGGCGGGGCTTCCAACCCACCGAGGTGCTGCAGGCGGAACTGGGGGCCTGTGCCGTGCTGCTGAACACCCCCAAGTGGACCGAAGCCTTCGGCAACGTCGTGGTCGAGGCCATGGCCTGCGGGGTGCCGGTGGTGGCCTATCGCCGCGGCGGCCCTGCCGAGCTCGTGGAGCCGGGACACACCGGCGTGCTGGTGTCTCCCGATGATGTGGACGGTCTGGTCGCGGCCGTTCCCGCCGCCCTGGCCATCGACCGCCCGGCCTGCCGTGCCAGGGCCGAGGCCCGCTTCGGTCTGGCGGCGTTCGCTGAACGGGTGGAACGGTGGTTGCTGGCCCAGCCCGCCTGACTAACTTGAGGCAAGAGCCCAGACCCGACCCATTGGAGGCGTCCCCGTCGACGGTGCTGGTGTGTGGGCTTGGGGGGCTTGGCCAGTCATGCCTGCGCAGTCTCACGGCCCTGCGGGTGCCCGTCTCCTGCATCGACCTTCACCAACCCCGCTGGGACGATGCAGCCCTGGCAGCGGCCCTTGACCCCGTCGTCACGGTGGGGGACATGCGCTATCCGGTGGTGCTGCAGCGGGCCGGGGTGGCCACGGCCAGGGCCGTGTTGCTGCTCACGGCCGATGCCGCCATCAACCTCGAGGCGGCGTTGCAGGTGCGACGGCTGAACCCCACGGCCCAGCTGGTGGTGCGGTCCTCCACCCGCCGCCGCCTTCGGGAGCAACTGGAGCAGCGCATCCCGGGGCTGGCCTTCTGTGATCCCCAGGAGCTCACCGCCGGGGTCTTCGCCAATGCCCTCAGACCCGACGGACTGGAGGCCGCCATCGACCTTGACGGCGAACGGTTCACCATCCACAGCCGCACCCTCAGCGATGACAGCCCGAGGGATCTGCATGGCTGTCTCGGGCGACGGCAGCGGCTGTTGCAGTGGTTGCCCGCCGCAGGACCGCCGCTGGCGGCGGTGGCCAGTGGCTGGTGGCCCCTCGAGGGACATCCCCGGAGCGGCGACCGGCTCGTCTGGCTTGAACAGGCCACCACGCTGCGCACCGGCCGACGCCGGCCGCTGCTGCCCCGGCTCACCGCCCGCGTCCTGGTCTGGCGCCAGGTCCTGCGAGAAGCCCCCGCCTGGCTGGCCGCCCGCCGCGGTCCGCTGCTGCTGCCGGCGGCACTGGTGCTGCTGGTGCTGCTGGTGGTGGGGGGATGGCAATTCGGTGGTGGTTCGTTCCCCCGGGGCGTGATGTTGACCCTGGCTCTGTTGAAAGGCGAGTTCCTGGATGCTTTCAGCTTCTATGGCTCCGGCCTGGGTCCGCCGATGACGGTGGCGGATCTGGGGCCGGCCTTTCTTGGGCTGCTCTACGCCCTGCTGGGCACCCTGCTCACGGCCTGGCTGGTCGGTCTGATCGTCGAACGGCTGGTGGGGTCCCGGTTCGGCCAGCGCCAGCCCGCGCCCCTGGCCCCCGGCAGCGGTGCGGTGCTGCTCATCGAAGGTGGACGCCTGGCCCGCCGCGTGGCCCACACCCTGCGGGCCCAGAACGTCCAGGTGCTGCGGGTGGCCTCCCAGCCGGATCCCGAAGACCTGGAGGAGTGCCATCGGTCCTTGCCGGCGGCCCTGCGGGCCCTCCGCCATGGCCGGTGTCTGGGGGTGGGCGTGCTGGGGGAGGAGCTCATTGCCAACCTCGAGATTGCCCTTGACCTCGGCGAGCGCTGGCCGGCGGCCCGGCTGGCGGTTCAGGCCACCACGCTGGTGGAAGCGCGGGCGATCAGCTCGCTGCTGGCGTCGATGGAGCTGGTCAACCCCCTGGAGGTGGCCGCCGATGGCGTGGTGGCCACGGCCTTCGGCGAACGGGTCCTGGCGGTGGTGCGCATCTGTGACGACAACCTGCTGATCACCGAATACCGCCTGCAGGCCGGTGACACCCTGGTGGGCTGCTCCCTGGCCCAGGTGTCCCAGGGGTATGGGCTGGTGGTGATGCTGCACACCCCTCCGGGGGGATCGCCGGAGCCGCTGCCGCGTGAAGAAAGCCAGCTCCAGCCCGGGGCGAGGCTCGTGGTGCTGGCCACCCTGGAGGCTTTGCACAGGGTCGAGCAGGGGGAGGTGCGCCGGCCCTCCTGGTGCCTGCGGATCGAGTCGACTCCTGCCGAGGCGTCGCGGCAGCCGGCGCTGCAGACCCTGGCCCGGCTCCTCGGCGGTGTGCCCAGCGCCATGGCCCCCTATCTGGATCTGAGCCAGGGGGAACCCCTGACCCCCCCCCTCCATGGACAGCCCGCGCGGCTGCTGGCCGATCAGCTGCGTCTGCTGGGAATCCGCTGCCAGCTGGTCACGGCTCCGGATGAACCGGTCTAGGTTCAGCCGCCAGGCGCATCAATGGTCTTGAGCCCACGGAGAGGCTTGTGGATCCAGCTGCTGCTGCTGCTGGTCCTGGGGGGGCTGCTGTTTCTCTGGCGCCTCCATGCCGTCGGCCAGGTTGACGAGACGCCGGCCCTGTTCGCAGCGGCCGGTCGCGCCATGGCCGAGACGGGCGACTGGATCACCCCCCGGGTGAACGGCCATCCCCGGTTTGACAAACCGGTGCTCATCTACTGGCTGATCGGCCTCGCCACCGCAGGGTTGCCAGCGGCGGTGGATCCCCTGGGCAGCCTGGCGGCCTGTCTGCCGTCGGCCCTGGCCACCATGACCGTGATGCTTGCCCTGGCCGTCACCGTCGGGCACGACCGCGGGGCTGCGCCGACGGCCCCCCTGGCGGCGGGCCTGGCCTTCGCCCTCTCGCCGCTGGTGCTGGTCTGGGGACGGGTGTCGGTGAGCGACCCCCTGCTCACCGCCTGTGTCGCCGTTGCCCTGCTCGGCTTCTGGAGGGCCTATGCCGACCCCCACAGCCGCTGGCCCTGGCCTGCCTGGCTGGCCGTGGGGCTGGCCGTGCTCACCAAGGGGCCCGTCGGGCTGGTGCTGCCGCTGCTGGTGCTGCTGGTCTTCGCCTGGCTGCAACGGGATGCCGGCGGACTGGCCCGGGCCCTCCATCCGGCGAAGGGCCTGGCGCTCAGCCTGGCGGTGGCTCTGCCCTGGTATCTGATCGTCTGGCAGCGGGAAGGGGAGGCCTTCGTGCAGAGCTTCTTCGGCTATCACAATCTCCAGCGCTTCACCCAGGTGGTGAACCACCATGCCGGCCCCTGGTGGTTCTATCTGCCGGTGCTGGCCCTGGCCGGCTTTCCGTTTCTACCGTTGCTGCTGCTGGGGCTCACGAACGGGGCCTGGGGCCTGCGCCGGCGCCAGCCGCTGAGGGCGGCCGAATCCTTGCCCCGCTTCGCCTTCTGCTGGCTGGTGGTGGTGCTGGTGTTTTTCAGCCTGTCGGCCACCAAGCTGCCCAGCTACCTGCTGCCAGGGCTACCGGCCATGGCCCTGCTGGTGGCCCTGGCCGACGGGCCCCCGCCGCTGCTGCGGTCCGGCCGGCTGGGCACGCTGCTGCTGCTGGCCCTGCTGGGGGGCGTGCTGCTGGCCTCCCCGTATTGGCTGCCGCTCGTCCACGATCCAGAAATGCCCGGACTGGCCGAAGGACTGATCAGCAGCGGTCTGGTGGTCCGGGCCGGGCTGCTGATCCTGGTGGTCGCTGCGGTGGGGGGGCTGAGGTTGCTGCGCAGCCCGCTGCCGCGGGCCTGGCTGCCCAGCGTGCAGCTGCCGCTGGCCCTGCTGGGTCCCTGGGTGCTTGTCCCTCTGGCCGTGCGGGCTGACCTGCTCCGCCAGGCGCCAGTGCGGGACATCGCCGCTGCCGTGAGGCAGCTCCGGCAACCGGCGGAACCGCTGGCGATGGCGGGCATCAACAAACCGTCGCTGCATTACTACAGCCGTCAGGTGGTCCATTACGTCGGCCAGCCGGCCACGGGTGTGCGTGACCTCGGTGAACAGCTCGGGTTCCGGCAGGCCCCCGGGGATCTGTCGCCCACACTCCTGCTGGTCATTGATGCGGGCACCGCGGCCCTGCCCCACTGGCGCGCCGTGCCCCACCGTGACCTGGCCAGCGCTGGCCTGTACCGGCTGTGGCGGGTCGAGCGCCAGACCCTGGCCGACCTGTCAAGGGTTCTGGCCCGCAATGGGGTGCCGTCCACCTGGCGGGCGCCGAACCCGGAACGGTATTAAGATTGGCTTAGAGAATAAAGAAGGCCACGCTTGGACGCGTTTACGGACCGTGAGCTGGCCCGGCTGGGTCTCCTTGATGTGGCCTGGCGTTACCGCCTGATGGAGGCCGAAACGGCGTCCATCCCGGCTCCCCCTCCGGGTCCCGAGGTCGAGCAGTCCCTGGGGCGTTTTCTGGCGGAACTGCAGCTGCAGGATCCGGCCGCCCGCCAGGCCTGGTGCGAACTGCGCGGCCTGGAGGAGCAGGATCTGCTCAACCTGGCCCTGCGGCCCCTGCGTTGGCAGACCTGGTGTGAGCAGCGCTTTGAGGCGACCATTGAAACCGAGTACCTCCGCCGCAAGGGGGAATTCGACCAGGTGACCTATTCCCTGCTGCGGGTTCGCGACGCCGATCTGGCGGCCGAGCTGCACCAGCAGATCCGCGAGGGTGAGGCCACCTTCGCCGATCTCGCCGGACGGTTCTCCGAGGGTCCCGAACAGCGCACCAACGGCGTCGTGGGTCCCGTGCCGCTGGCCACCCCCCATCCTTCCCTGGCCCGGCTGCTGCAGATCAGCCAGCCCGGCCAGCTCTGGCCACCGAAGCAGCTCGAGGACTGGTGGATCATCGTGCGCCTCGACAGCCTCACCACCGCCCAGCTCGATGGCCCCCTGCGTCGTCGCCTGGTGCTGGATCAGGGCGAGCAGTGGCTGCGAACCCGTGTGCAGGAGTCCATTGCTCAGCAGAATCCGGCACAGCTCAATCCTTCCGCCGCACCCCGATGAGCCTCCCTGCGGCCCTGGATCTTCTCACCGGCTTTCAGCCCTTCGCCGCCCTGCCGGCCCACGAGCAGTCGCGGGTGGCCGCATTGCTGCGCCCGGTGCAGCTGCGGCCCGGTGCCCGTCTGCACGACTTCAGTGAACTGCCCCCCGCCGTCGTGCTGCTCCAGGAGGGCCAGCTGCGGGTGCTGGCCCAGGACAGCCGTGGTGAATCCTTCACCCTCGAACGGGTGGAAGCGGGCACGCTCACCGGCTGGTTGCCGCTGCTGAGGGGCGTGCCGGGTCAGGTGGTGGCAGCCGCCCAGCCCAGCCGCGCCTGGCTGTTGCCGGCCGACGATTTCCTCGAGCTCCACCGCCGCCATGGGGCCGTGCGTGAGTTCTGCCGTCAGGGCGGGGTGCTCGAACTCATGGCTGTCGCCACAGCCGACCCCCGCCCCGATCTGCTGCGGGACGCCGCCCTGCGGGACTGGGCGCGCCAGGTGGATCCCCTGCCGGCCCTGCTGATCGACGGTCCCCGTGCCCAGGTGCCCGAAGGCCACTGGCTGCTGAGCAGCGGTGCCGTCGAAGACCAGACCGTCGGCGCCTCCCTTGAGGGGGGGGCCGTGCTGCAGCTCAAGGGGCTGCTGCCGGCCCGGCTGCTGCCCCGACCGGCGTCCTGGCCCCCGGTGGCCATCGCACCCGCGGGGCCTTTGGCGGCGACAGCCGCCCCTGCAGAGGTGATCGAGCCGGAATGGGTCGAAGGCAGTGAGCTCGTGCCCCAGCTGCGGCAGGCCGAGGCCCTCCAGGACTGGTACGGCCGCCTCGGTGATGACGGCAGCTTCCCCCAGGTCGAGGGCAACGGTCCCCTCGACGAACC
Source organism: uncultured Synechococcus sp. (assembly GCA_964632245.1). Lineage (GTDB taxonomy): Bacteria > Cyanobacteriota > Cyanobacteriia > PCC-6307 > Cyanobiaceae > CAIQIA01. The sequence continues at coordinate 6,081 of CAZWFG010000060.1, forward strand.
CTTCGCCTGCCTGCGGATGCTGGCCAGGTCGTTCGATCTCCCCTTCCGCCGCGACATCGTGCGGCGGATCCTCGAAGACCAGCTGCAGCGATCCGAAGGCAAGGGCATCACCCAACTGCAGCTGGCGGCGGTCTGCGATCTGCTTGGCCTCAGCGCCTCGCTCCTGGAGGTCGATCCGGCCCAGGTCCACAGGCTCCCCACCCCTGCCGTGCTGATGCAGGACGCCGCCCATCCGGTGGTGCTCTGGTCAGCGGAGGGCGGCTCGCTGTTGCTGGGGGATCCGCGCCAGGGGCAGCGGCGTGTCTCCCGTGGCCAGCTGGCTCCGTTCCTCGGCGAGAACGGGCGGCTGCCGGTGCTCTGTCTGCAGCGGTCGACGGCCACCCCCAAGGCCCGCTTCGGGCTGGGCTGGTTCCTGCCGGCGATCCGTCAGCACCGCGGCATCCTCACCCAGGTGCTGGTGGCCAGCTTCTTCGTGCAGCTGTTCGCCCTGCTGAATCCGCTGCTGATCCAGCAGATCATCGATGCCGTCATCAGCCAGGGCAACCTGCGCAGCCTCAACGTGCTGGGCACCCTGCTGGTGGCCATGGCGATCGCCGAAGCGCTCCTCGGCTCGCTGCGCACCTATCTGTTCAGCGACACCACCAACCGCATCGACATCTCCCTGGGATCGTCGATCATTGATCACCTGCTGCGGCTGCCCCTCGGCTACTTCGCCCGCCGCCCCGTGGGGGAAGTGGCCAGCCGCATCAATGAACTCGAGCGGATCCGCCGTTTTCTCACCGGCACGGCCCTGACCGTGGTGCTCGATGCCGTGTTCTCGGTGATCTACATCGCCGTGATGCTGCTCTACAGCCCCCTGCTCACCCTCTGGGCCCTGGCGGTCGTGCCCTTCTTCATCGGCCTGACGGCGGCTGCGGCACCGGTCATCCGCCGGCAGCTGCGCGAACAGGCCGAGGCCAATGCCCGGGTGCAGAGTCACCTGGTCGAAACCCTCGGCGGCATGGAAACCGTCAAGGGTCAGGGAATGGAGCTGCACAGCCGCTGGCGCTGGCAGCAGCTCTACGGCGGCCAGATCGCCGCCGGTTTCCGCAACACCGTCACCAGCACAGCCGCCGGTTCCGCCTCCCACTTCTTCGAGCAGCTCTCGGGTCTGCTGGTGCTCTGGGTGGGGGCCGGACTGGTGCTGCAGGGCAAGCTGACCCTGGGCCAGCTGATCGCTTTCCGGATCCTCTCGGGCTATGTCACAAGCCCCCTGCTGCGCCTGGCCACCCTCTGGCAGAACTTCCAGGAAACGGCCCTGTCGCTGGAACGGCTGTCCGACATCGTCGACCATCCCCAGGAGCTGGAGATCGCAGGTGCCCAGCTGCCCCCCCTGCCCCCCGTCCAGGGAGGCATCCGCTACGAGCGGGTCAACTTCCGCTTCGGCAGCGGCGGCCCCCTGCAACTGGTCAACGTCGATCTGGACATCCCCGCCGGAAGCTTCATTGGCATCGTCGGCAGCAGCGGTTCCGGCAAGAGCACCCTGCTCAAGCTGCTCACCCGCCTCTACGACCCGCTGGAAGGAACCATCCGCGTCGACGGCTACGACATCGCCAAAGTCGACCTTTACTCCCTGCGTCGTCAGATCGGTGTGGTGCCCCAGGACAGCCTGCTGTTCGACGGCACCGTTCAGGAAAACATCGCCCTCACCCGACCGGACGCCGACTTTGAGGAGATCATGGCGGCGGCCCAGGTGGCCTGTGCCCATGACTTCATTCAGGGATTGCCCGCTGGCTACAGCACCTCCGTGGGGGAGCGGGGTTCCGGCCTGTCGGGGGGCCAGAGGCAGCGCCTGGCCATCGCCCGCATGGTGCTCAAGCAGCCCCGCCTGCTGGTGCTCGACGAAGCCACCAGTGCCCTTGACGTCGACACCGAGCAGCAGCTCACCCGCAACCTGAGCCAGGCCTACCGCGGCCGCACGGTGCTGTTCATCACCCACCGCCTCGGCACCCTGCGCCATGCCGACCGCATCATCGTCATGCACGAGGGCGCGGTCGCCGAGCAGGGCAGCCACGAGCAGCTGCTAGCCCTCGGTGGCCGTTACGCCACGCTCTTCCGCCAACAGGAGTCCGCCCTCGCATGAGCCAGCTCGTACCCATCAATCGCGGTGACCTGCAGGAGGTGCGCCTCCGCCCCGCCCCCACCTGGAGCCGGGCCCTCACCTGGGGGATCATCGGCACCGCCAGCTTCGGCTTCATCTTTGCCCTGGTCACCCGCATTGACGAGGTGGTGCCGGCCCAAGGCCAGCTGGAGCCTGTCAGTTCCCTCAAGCCCATCAAGGCGGTGCAGGCCGCCGTCGTCGACGAGATCTTCGTCAAGGAAGGCCAGCTGGTGAAGCCCGGCCAGCCCCTGATCCGCTTCGACACCGACAAGTCGGTGGCCCAGGCCAGCACGCTGCAGATGCAGCAGGGTCTCGAGCAGCAGCGGTTCGGGGAGCAGGTGCGCACCTCGGCGGCCCGCCGGCAGGCCCAGGCCGCCAAACGCGACAGCCTGGTGGCCAAGCGCAACAGTGATGTGCTCACCCTGCGCAACGAGCAGGAGATTCTTGCCCGCTACGAACCCCTGGCCCGCCAGGGCGCCCTGCCCGAGCTGCAGTACCTGCAGCAGCGCAACCGCATCCAGCAGATTCAGTCGGAAATCGCCCAGGCGGAGGCCGAAATCCGTCAGACCGAGGCCGAGATCAGTGAAGTGGACGCCAACCTGCTCAAGGAACGCAAGGAGAGCGAACAACAGCAGGTGAGCCTGGCCCGCCAAGGGGTCGAGGCCCGCGAGACCCTGCAGACCGAGGTGCTCAAGGCGCCGGTCGCCGGCCGTGTCTTCAACCTCATCCCCACCAGTCCTCGCTACGCGGTCTCGCCTGGGGAAGAACTGCTGAAGATCGTGCCCGATGGCTCCCTGCAGGCCAAGGTGTACGTCACCAGCAAGGACGTGTCCTTCGTCAAGCCCGGCAAACGGGCGGAGGTGCGGCTCGATTCGTACCCCTTCACCGAATACGGTTCGATCATCGGCAAGGTGAAACGCATCGGCACCGAAGCCCTGCCGGCCACCGAGCAGAATCCCCAGCCCCGCTTTCCGGTGATCGTGACCCTCGAGACGCAGAGCCTTTATCGCAATGGCCGCGCCTATCCGCTCAAGTCCGGAGAGACCGTCACCACCAACATCATCCTGCGCGACAAGCGGGTGATCACCCTGCTCACCGACGTGATCGACCGGGCCCTGGATGCCCTGCGACCCATCAAGTCGCCGACGGGCGACCGCTGAGGTCGCCGGCCTGGCGCTGGCAGAAGGCGCAGCGCCCCCAGCGCTGCAATTCCCCTTCCGGTGTCGGGCAGCGGCAGTCCGGACAGCAGACCATGGCCTTCTGCCTTGGGCGGCTGGGGTGATCATCCCAGTCGCGGGCAGTGAGGTCGACGGCGGTGGCCGATGCCATGGCCGCCTCGCGCTGCTCAATCTTCAGGTCGCGCACGGGGTGGCCCGCGGCCCGCAGGGCCCCCAGCAGCTGATGGCGGCTGAAGCGCAAGGCCTGCAGCCAGCTGGGATGGTCGGCGCCAACCCAGAGCACCCCCCCCTGCAGCCGCAGGGGACGGCAGTGGTCAGCGAGGGGACTGCCGGCAATGCGGGGCCAGGCCTGCCACAGACCCGCCAGACCTCCATCCCGTCGCCAGCCATCGGTGAGGGCATCGAGGCAGCGGCCCAGTGATGTGCCACGGGGGTCGGCCATCGGCTCAGCCTAGGTGGGACGGCCATCCGACCCTGGTGGGGACGGGCCGGTCTGGCTAGGGTCGCTGCAGCCCCGCCCTACACCTGCCCCATGGGCTTCTTCGAACGACTCAGCCGCCTGTTCCGGGCCAACCTCAATGACCTGGTGAGCCGGGCTGAGGATCCCGCCAAGATCCTCGATCAGTCGGTCGCCGACATGCAGGCGGATCTGGTGAAGCTGCGCAGTGCCGTGGCCACGGCCATCGCCAGTCAGAAACGCATCCAGAACCAGGCGGAGCAGGCCGAGGCCCAGTCACGCACCTGGTACGAACGGGCGGAACTCGCCCTCAAGAAAGGCGAAGAAGACCTGGCCCGCGAAGCCCTCAGCCGTCGCAAGACCTATCAAGAAACGGCCACGGCCCTCAATGCCCAGCTCTCGACCCAGACCACCCAGATCGACGCCCTCAAGAAGAACCTGATGGTGCTGGAGGGCAAGATCGCCGAGGCCCGCACCAAGAAGGACATGCTCAAGGCGCGGGCTCAGGCGGCCCAGGCCCAGGAGCAGCTCCAGGGGGCCGTGGGGGGGCTCAACACCGACTCCTCCATGGCCGCCTTTGAGCGCATGGAGGAAAAGGTTCAGGCCATGGAGGCCCGGGGGCAGGCGGCCGCCGAGCTGGCGGGTTCTGACCTCGAAAGCCGCTTCCAGAGCCTGGAGGCCGGCGGCGATGTGGATGCCGAACTGGCGGCCCTCAAGGCCAGTCTCAACCCGACACCGGTGGCATTGCCCGATGAAAGCCGCAAGCCCCAGCTGCAGCCGGCCCAGGCGGCCGAGGTTGATCAGGAGCTCGAGCAGCTGAAGCGGTCGATCGACAGCCTCTGACCATCGACCGGCCCCCATAGGATCGTTGCAGTGCCTTGCTGTGCTGTGGCTGTTCTGACCTTCACCGATGCCAATTTTCAGGAGCAGGTGCTCAAGGCCAGCGGGCCGGTTCTGGTGGACTTCTGGGCCCCCTGGTGCGGGCCCTGCCGGC
>CAZWFG010000061.1:0-10680 GCA_964632245.1 uncultured Synechococcus sp.
TGCGCAGGTTCATATGGCGGTCAGGGATGGGGGAAGTCTGCCTGCTGCGTCGACTGCAGCGCCTGCCAGGCGGCCCACAGGTCCGGACGGCGCTCCCGGGTGCGCTGCTGCTGCTGTTCTGCCCGCCAGCGGGCGATGGCCCCGTGGTCGCCACTGCGCAGCACCTCGGGCACAGCCATGCCGCGGAACTCGGCCGGCCGCGTGTAGTGGGGATGTTCAAGCAGCCCAGCGCTGTGGCTCTCCTGGACCAGCGACTCGGGGGTGCCGACGGTGCCGGGCAACAGGCGCACCACCCCGTTGATGATCGCCATCGCCGGCAGTTCACCACCAGTGAGCACAAAATCGCCCAGCGACACCTCCTCATCGGCCAGGCAGCGGATGCGCTCGTCGAATCCTTCGTAGTGGCCGCAGAGCAGCACCAGCTGGCGGTGGCCACTGGCCCAGCGCTGCAGGTCTGCCTGCTGCAGAGGTCGACCCTGGGGGGTCATCAGCAAGGTGCACCGTGGGCTCAGCTGCGGAATCGCCTCCACCGCCGCAAAGACCGGCTCCGGCTTCAGCACCATGCCGGCACCACCGCCGTAGGGCTCGTCGTCCACCTTGCGGTAGCGGTCCGTGGCGAAGTCCCGCGGGTTGTGGGTGTGCAGGCCGGCGATGCCGGCCGCCAGGGCCCGCCCGATCACCCCCAGCCCCGCCAGCGGGGCGAAGGCCTCCGGCACAAGCGTCACCACATCGATCCGCAGGCCACTGGTCATGGGGCTGGCCGCGTCACCCGGCGCACCTCGGAACAGAAGCCAGCCGCCAGCAGCACGTCCCCCTGCCGGGCCAGCAGGCTGCGCAACCGCAGGTTGGGCTTGGCGAACCAGATGGTCTCGTGATGGTCCACGCCACCGGCCCCATGGCTCAGCTGCAGGCGGCCCTCCCCCTCCAGCAGCCATTGGCCCTGGACACCGCCGTCGGCCAGCAGACCGCCATCGCGCTGGAACACCAGGCGTGCCACCGTGCCATCGGGGGCCCGGCTCTCGAGAACCCCGAGCAGCTCGCCCCCGGCCTCGGCGGCGGTCCAGGTCTGGCGCAGTTCACCCCGTTCACTGGCATGCCAGGCGCTGTCGTCATCCCCCTGGGGCTGGCCCAGGTCAAAGCGGGAGCGCAGGCTCAGCCATTCGCCGGCGCAGAGGGCCAGCAGGGTGGCGGGATCTTGGGGGGGGAAGTGCTCCGTCACGCGGACCTGGCCTCTGCACCCATGGTCCTATGCGGCCCCCCAGGCCCCTAGGCAGAGCCCCGGCCGAAGGTGTCGCACTGGCGCAGATCGCCGCTGCGCAGCCCGCGGGCGAACCACTCCTGCCGCTGGGCAGAACTGCCGTGGGTGAAGCTGTCCGGGCGCACGCGACCGCTGCTGCGGCGCTGCAGCGCATCATCGCCGATGCGGGAAGCCGCATTGAGGGCCTCCTCCACGTCACCCTCCTCGAGCGTGCGCCGCTGGCGATGGGTCTGGTGGGCCCAGACGCCGGCCAGGCAGTCGGCCTGCAGCTCGAGCCGCACCGACAGCTGGTTGGCCTGGCGCTGGGGAGACCGCTGCATGGCCTGCCGCACCTGGCCTTCGATGCCCAGCACGTTCTGCACGTGGTGGCCCACCTCATGGGCGATCACATAGGCCTGGGCAAAATCCCCGGGCGCCCCCAGCTGGTCCCGCAGCTGCCGGTAGAAGGCCAGGTCGATGTAGACCTTCCGGTCCGCCGGGCAGTAGAAGGGCCCCATCGCCGCCTGGGCCCGGCCACAGGCCGAGGCCACCACGCCGTCAAACAGCACCAGCTTCGGTGGCACGTAGGTGCGACCGAGGCGGCGGAACTGGTCGGTCCAGGTGTCCTCGGTGTCGGCCAGCACCACCGAGACAAAATCGGCCTGGCGATCACCGCCCCCCCGCTGGGCGGGGGCGGTTGTGCCGCCGAAGCCCCCGTTGGCGGCCTGCTGCAGCACCGCCCCGGGGTCACCACCGAGCAGCCCCACCACCGCCGCCAGCACGAGTGTGCCGAGGCCGATGCCACCGGCGGCGAGGGCACCCCCCCCACCGCTGCGGCGATCTTCCACGTTGGTGCTGCGTCGTCCGTCGGCCCAGCGCATGGCTACACCTCCGCCACGGCACGTTCCACCAGCCGCCGGGCCACCGCCTGCACCCCGGTGTGGGCATAGGTGTCGGTGAACGCGTCGAGGAAGGCCGCGAACTGGTCGAAACGCCCCTGCCAGGGACCGAGGGTGGTCTCGAGGGCCTGCACCGCCCGCTGACCGCTGAGGCCCATCTGATTGACAAACCCACCGGCCCAGCCCAGCCAGGTGTCGACCCCACGGCGCAGAAAGCCCAGATGCTCGGCATCGCCGCGGCCGGGCATCAGGGAGGCCATGCGGCCGTAGGCCGGCAATCGCCTCAGGTCGGCGCCGCCGGCAGCCCCCAGCAGCCCGTCCAGCCGTTCGAGGGCCTGGTCCCCCAGGGGCAACAGACCGTCAAAGCAGACCAGGGCGGCCATGCGCAGCCGGGCATCGCCGGCATAGTCGGCCAGGGCGGCCCCGAAGTCAGCGAAGCTGTCACCGGGCAGGCCGTTCACCTGGGTGAAGGCCAGCAGCTCGGCGGCCACCTTCAGGCTCAGGTCCACGGCCTGGAGGGTGTCGCCGGGGGGCGTGACCCGGTTGAGCATCTTGAGCAGCGGCAGGCCGCCGGTGACATTGGCCAGCACCCGCAGGCCCCCGGTGGCGTGCTGGGAACGGTTGACGGCGTCGTAGAGGCTCAGGGCGCGGGTGTATCCCTCATGGCGGGCCCGGCTGAGGGTGTCGGCCCGCTGGCGCACCTGGGCCACGAAGGCCGGATCGCTGCTGCCGCTCACCTCCCGGATCAGGGCGTCGGCGCTGGTGATGTTGGTCCAGCCCCCGGGCAGCACCGTGGCCAGACCCTGCAGGGCCAGCACGGTGAGGTCACGGCGGGGGAGCCGCTCCAGGCGTTCGAGGACGGTGGTGCTCATGCGGCGGGCTCCAGCAGTTTCGGGGCCTTCAGGGCCGCCAGGCCCTTGAGGTCAAAGTCCGCCAGCAGCTGCCGGCGTTCGGATTGGGGCAGGGCGTCGTTCTGCTCGATCACCTTCACCTGGAAGCGATCAGCCACCAGCAGGGCCGAGGCATGGTCCCCCTGCTCCACCAGCGGCCAGCCCTGGAGACGCTCCGTCGCGGTGCCGAACTTCTCGCGGGCTTCCGGAGCCGTGGCCGTGTCCGAGATCGCCAGCAGGGCCAGCAGCCGGTCGTCCTGTTTCAGGCGCGCTTCGCTGAAGCCGCGTTTCTCCTGGCTGAACACCAGCTGCCTGTCGGCCCCGGGGGCCGGGAACAGGCGGTTGAACGCCGAACCATTGACCACTGCGGCGGTGGGCAGGTCGGCAACGGTGCCACCCGGCAGCCAGCTGCTGAAGGGCAGAAGCACCACAGCGCCGACCAGCAGCAGCAACGCCAGGGCCCCACCAAGAAGCCATCGCAACGGCTTGGGCATGCCTCCTCCAGTCACTCTTCTGGAGTGGTAGCCACAGCAGCGGCGTCAGGCCGCGAGACCCACCAGTCGGCTGGAGAGATCCCAGACCCGCTCGGCGGTGATCTGATCGCTGGCCTTCTCCGACAGTTCCTGAATGAACTGGCGTCCGTTCTGACGCTGGCGATTGCCCCAGCTCCAGTGGGCCCCGGAGACGGCGAAATCCTTGTCGGCAACGACCTGTGCCACCCGCTCGCCGGCCAGCTCCTGGCTCACGTAACCGCCGGTGATCTTTTTCTGGAACCAGGGGAACACCTTCTGGAACACCGGCAGGCTGTGGCGGAAGAGGGGGGTGTCGGCGACACAGCCGGGGTACAGGGAGCTGAAGGTGATGCCGGTGTCGGCATGGAAGCGCCGGTGCAGCTCCCGGCTGGTGATCATGTTGCAGAGCTTGCTGTCCTTGTAGGCCTTGCCCGGCTTGAAGGGCTTGCCATCGGCCATGGCCACCGGAGCCTGGAAGCCGGCGGCAAAACCGGCCAGGTCCCCCAGGTCGGCGGGCGCAGGGATCGGAATCTTGCCGCCCAGTTCCCGGGAGTTGGCGGTGACGGTGCCCAGAGTGATGACCCGCTTGTCGTCCACCGGGGAGGCCACCAGGTCGTCGAGCAGAAGGCGCGTCAGCAGAAAATGGCCCAGGTGGTTGGTGGCCATGGAGAGCTCATAACCCTGAGGGGAGCGCTCCGGCTGTTTGAGCAGCGGTTTGTAGACCGCCGCATTGATGACCAGGGCGGCCAGGGGGCGACCCAGGGCACGCACATCGGCCACGAACCGGCGCACCCGCTCCAGATCAGAGAGGTCGAGGGGGAGGATCTGCAGCCGCTCTGAGGGAAGCCCGAGCCCTTCAGCGGCCGTGCGGGCCTTGGCGGTGTCGCGACAGGCCATCACCACGGTCCAGCCCCGCTGCACCAGAGCACGGGTGGCCCACAACCCCACACCGGATGAAGCCCCCGTGACGATCGCCAGCCGTTCGGGCTCGAGGGGGGGCACGGTGGTCATCGGTGTGCGTCAGAGGGGGAGGCTGGTGCAGGAGCGGGGAGCCAGACGATGCGGCGGCGGTTGGGGGCGATCCACTGCTGCTCCTGCTGGAAGACCTCCTGCTGGCCCTCCAGGGAGAAGAGACGGTCCAGCTGGCGCTGGCGTTCCAGCAGACGCTGCACCTGCAGCTTCAGGTGGGCACTCACGGCCACATGGTTGGCCAGCCGCTGCTGATGGGCCAGGGACAGCTTGGCCAGAGAAACCACGGCCAGAACCACCCCTGCCACCTTCAACACCAGCCCAAGGGAGGGGTACAGCAGATCGCGGCTCACGGGAGCGGCGGCCACGGTGGGCTGGGTAGGGCGGGTCACCATGCGATGGGCGCGATCCGGTGGAGGAGAAGACGGGGCGACAGCCGCTTCTAACGCACTGCCGGCCCCCTCGCCAGCTGCGGGATCAGGCTCGGTACAGGCTCACCGACAGGCGCACGGCAAGCACGGCGGCATGGGCAGCCACCACGAGGGCGATGGCGATCTCAGCGGTGGACATCGGTTCGGCGCGGACTGGCCCATTGTCCTTGCCTGACCGTCGGCACAGGGCCGCTGTCACAGCTCTTGACCACCGCCCGGGGGAAGGACAGACCCGGGAGCCTGGCTAGGCTGAAAAGGTGCTGAAACCCAAGGTCTCCTTCCATCGTCCCTGGCGGCGTTACCGGCCCGGTGCCACCCGCCATGCCCTCGGTGCGCTCAAGCAGAAGCTGCTGCGGGTGGGCTCGATGGTGGAGGAATCCGCGGTGCTCACCCGCGCCGTGCTGGCTGTTCCCGACCTGGAGGCGGCGCCGATGGTCCGACGCGGTGACGACCGCATCGACCGTCTGTATCGGGAGCTGGAGCAGGACTGCAGCCAGCTGCTGACCGGACGGCCCCTCCAGCACGTGGAGGTGCAGGAGGTGCTCAGCTACCTGCATGGTGTCCGCGACCTCGAGCGGATCGGGGACTACTGCAAAGAAGTGGCTCAACTGGGCGAACAGCTGCTGCCGTACCAGCCCCTGGCCCTGCGGGAGCCGCTGCTGACGATGCTTGATCGCTGCCGCTCCCTCCTCTCCCTGGCCCTCGACGGCGTCAGCGACGGCGATCCCGGCACCGGTGCGCGCTTGCTCGCCCTCGACGATCTGGTCGACCACGACTACGAGCGGCTGCTGCAGCTGCTCTGCGACCGGGAACAGACCACGTCCATGCCGGCGGAGGCGACTCCGCTGCTGGTGCTGACCGTGCGCTGTCTGGAGCGCATGGCCGATCATGCCGTCAATGTGAGCCGACGCATGGGACGTGCCGCCAATGCCTGAGCAGCCCGAGCTGACGATCACCGTCACCGCCGAGCAGATCCGCCGCCTCGACACTGGCCCGTTGCAGCCCCTGCGTGAACGGTCGACGGCCGACCTGCTTGCCCTTGAAGACCGGCTCAGCCTTGATCTGCAGTGGCCGCGGGCGGAGGAGGATCCCCGCGAGCTGTCCGAGATTCCCGAGCTGCGGCTCTGGAGCCTGCGGGCGGATGCCCGCTGCCCCTGGCTGCCGTTGCTGCTGGAACGGCGCTCCGGCCAGCTGAGCCGCCACGTGGCGATGCTTGTGCCGCATCAGTTTCAACGCAGCGAGGGGCTGCGCTTCAACGCCGATGCCCTCAGCCTCTGGATCAGCCAGCGGTTGTTTCTGCTGGATGACTGGGCCCTGGAGCAGGGAGTGAGCCTGCGGGGCCGCCTGGCGCAGATGGCGGCGGTGCTGGGCTTTGAGCTCGACGACGCGTTCTGGGACGGCCTGACCTGAATCCCGCCCCTCAGCTCTGCAACCAGAGCTGCACCGCCCGGCGGCCGCTGTCGACGGCCAGGAGCGCCGTCAGCAGCCGCAGGGCCTGGGCCAGGCGCCGGGGGGGGATTCCCTGCAGCCGTCGGGCGGCCCAGCGGGCACCACAGGCCGCCGAGAGGCCAAGCACCAGGGCCGGTCCGGGCAGTCCCCTGCCGATGGCGAGGAACTGGACCGAGGCGCCGCAGGCCGCAGCCAGCACCGCCACGGTGCTGAGCCTCACCGCCTGGTGAATCGGTTGCCGCAGACCCGCCACCAGCAGCGGCACCATCACCAGGCCGCCGCCGACGCCGAGCATGCCGCTGGCCAGGCCGGCGATCGACCCCACCAGCAGCAGCCCCGGCCAGGGGGCCGGCGCCGTGTCCTCCCCCGTCGCGCCTGCCGCCGGATCCGGCCGCGGCCGGATCGTGATGGCCAGAACGACGTAGAGCATCGCCTGCAGCAGCAGCAGCTGCCAGCCCCCCAACCGCCCCCCCAGCCGGCTGAACAGCACCCCGAAGAGGACGGCACCACTGGCCATGGCGACGGCCGAGGCCCGGGGCAGCCGGCCCTCCCGCAGGTGGGTGAGGGTGCCGGCGGCTGTGGTGGGAACGATCGCCAGGGTGCTGGTGGCCAGGGCCTGGTGGGGGCCGAGACCCAGCAGCAGCAACAGCGGCGAGAACACAAGCCCGCCGCCGATCCCCAGAAATCCCGACAGCACGCCGGCGAGAAGTCCGACGGGCACCATGGAGAGTGCTTCCAGCATGGCGACCTGGCCCGGCGCGGATGGATCGTCCAGACTCCCCCATCGTCGGCACCGCCTGGGGCCTGCTGCCGCTGCTGGCAGCCGATGGGGAACGGCAGATGGCCCTCGACCGCTGGATGCTGGCGACCGTGGGGCAGCACGGCCTACCGCCGGCCCTGCTGCGCTTCTACACCTGGACGACTCCGACGGTCTCCCTGGGCCGCCATCAACAACTGGCTCCGGCGTCGGTGCCCCCGGGGCTGGCGGTGGTGGTGCGGCCCAGCGGCGGGGCCGCTGTGCTCCACGGGGGCGACCTCTGCTACGCCCTGGCCCTGGCGGCACCACCCCAGGGACAACGCCGCAGCTACATCACCACGACCCGCTGGCTGCAGCAGGCCATGACCCGGCTGGACCAGCCGCTGCAGCCCGGCAGCTCCCCGCAAGCCGCTGAACAGCCCCATTGCTTCGCCACGGCCACGGCCGCCGACCTGCTGGATGCGGGGGGCAACAAGCGGATCGGCAGCGCCCAGCGCTGGAGCCGCGGCCGTCTGCTGCAGCACGGATCAATCCAGCTGCAGCCCCCCGTGGACCTGTGGCGGCAGCTGTTCGGTGATGTTCCGGCCGCTCCGTCCCCCTGGTCCGTGGACGCTGGGGCCCTGGCCGCCCACCTGGGCGCGGCGGCGGCGGTGGATCTGTTCGGGCGTCAGCCCCTGGCTCTGCCGCTGCCGGCGCCGGACGGGTCCGGCAGGGCGGCGATGCTGCGGGCAATGGAGGCCAGGGAAAACCCCATGGGATAGGTGCCCTGGCGGCGGGCCTGCTCCAGCAGGGGCACGGGCAGACGCAAAGCCAGCCGGGTCAGCACAGCCTCGGAGACTTCGGGCCGCTCGAGGGTGCCGGTGGGCAGGCCCGCGGGGCTGAGCACCAGCAGGCGGGCCATGGGGCTGTCTTCGAGGGCCAGCACGGCCTGCCAGAGGGGAGCTCCCTCGGCGATGGCCGGCAGGCTGTCGAGGGGGCGGGCCTGGGCCAGCAGGGTCTCGTCATCCCAGCGCTGAACCGGCACCTGCCGCAGGGCAGCGTCATCGACCCAGCCACGCCAGCGGCCCCCGTCGCAGAGGAGCACCCAGTCGGGCCTGGGGGTGTCGCTGGAGAGTCGCAGACGGCTGAGCTCGCGCAGCGTGGTGGAAGGATCGAGCACCCGCAGGCGCCGGCCGGCGGCATCGCGCACCCGCAGCTCCTGGAGGGCCTTCTGCAGGGTGAGCAACTGCAGCTGGCTGCGGGAGGCGCCAAGCAGGAACCAGCCGATCAGCACCAGCCAGAGGCTGTCGACCGATCCGCCCCGCAACAGCAGCAGCAGACCGAAGGCGATGATCGTCCAGGCCAGCAGGCGGCCGCAGGCCCCCGAGATGCGCACGCCGCGTTCGCGGCTGCCGGTCACCTGCCAGACCAGGGCCTGGAGGATCTGCCCACCATCCAGGGGCAGACCCGGCAGCAGGTTGAAGAGGGCCAGCAGCAGGTTGAGCCGGGCCAGCTCCTCCGCCATCAGGCCGAGCAACGGCTGCAGATGGCTGAGGCCATGGATGCTGAGACCCAGCACGAGGGCCAGGGCCAGGCTGACCAGGGGACCGGCCACCGCCACCTGCAGGCTGCCGAAGGCGGTGCGCGGCTCCCGTTCGATCGTGGCCACCCCCCCGAGCATGAACAGGGTGATGCTGCGCACCGGCACCCCCAGCCGCAAGGCCGCCAGGGAATGGCCGAGCTCGTGCAGCAGCACCGAGCCGAACAGCAACACCGCCGTGGCCAGGGCAGCCCCGGCATGGCCATCGAGCGGCCGCAGAAAGGCCAGGGTCGCCAGGGGCAGCACCAGCAACCAGCTGGGGTGGATGTAAAGGGGAATGCCGGCGATGCGGAACAGTCGCCAGCCCTGGGAGGTGACCCGGCCGCTCATGGCGATCAGACCCTGCTGGGAGACTGTCGTGTTGTCATCTTATGGAGAGCCCGGGCGGCCATGGGGTCCCAGCGACCACTACTGAAGATCTGCGGTCTGACGCAACCGCAGGAGGCCGCCGCCGTGGCCGCGGTGGGCTGCGATGCCATCGGGGTGATCGCCGCGCCCGACTCACCCCGGTTTCTTGCCACGGCCCAACGGCCAGAGCTGTGGCAGGCCGTGGCTTCGGCGGCTCCGGCCTGCCGGCGGGTGCTGGTGGTGGTCGATCCCGACGAAGCCACCTTGACGGACCTGGAAGCCGGCCAGGGTCATCAGGTGGTTCAGTTGCACGGGAATGAATCCCCGGCCCGCTGTGCCGAGCTGGCGGCCCGGCTGCAGTTGCCCCTATGGAAGGCCCTGCGGGTGCGATCGGCCGCCGACCTGGCGCGAGCAGAGGCCTACGCGGGGGTGGTGGAGGCCCTGCTGCTGGATGCCTGGGTTCCCGGAGCCCACGGTGGCACGGGCCGACGGCTGCCCTTGGAGTGGCTCCAGGAGTTCAGACCCTCCCTGCCCTGGTGGCTGGCCGGCGGCCTCGGTCCGGGGAGCGCCGCCGCAGCCCTGCAGCAACTGGAAGCCAGCGGCGCATCACCGGTGGGCATCGACGTCTCCAGCGGCGTGGAGACCGCGCCAGGCCGCAAGAACCTGGAGCAGGTCAGGCTGCTCTGGAGGGAACTCAGCTGTACTGAGCTTCCTGCTGCTTGACCAGCTCAAAGAATTCGGCCTTGAGGGCAGGGTCATGGCGGAAATCACCACGGACGATGGAGTTGACCATGCTGGTCTGAAGCTCCTTCACCCCCCGCCACTTCATGCAGTAGTGCTGGGCCTTGACCAGAATCGCCAGCCCCAGGGGCTCACAGAGGCGTTCAATTTCATCCGCCAAAATCATCACCGCCTCTTCCTGAATGTGGGGACGGGAGAACACCCAGTCAGCGACGCGGGTGAACTTGCTGAGGCCGATCACCCGCTGGCCCGGCTTGATGCCGATCCAGCAGTGACCAAGGATCGGCACCAGGTGATGGGAGCAGGCTGACCGAACGGTGATCGGTCCGACTGTGTAGATCTCGTCCAGCTGCTTGACATTGGGGAAGCTGGCGATCTTGGGCTGGGGGTGATACCTGCCTTTGAACACCTCATGGAGATACATCCGCGCGACCCGCTCGGGGGTCTCTTCGGTGTTGTGGTCGTTGTCGATGTCAATGAGCAGGCTGCGCAGCAACTCGCGCACGCGCTCGGTCACCTCCCTTTCGAGCAGCTCAAGCTCCCCATCCCGGAGATGATCGGCGACGTTGTCGTTGGCGAGAAAAGGCACCCCAGCCGCCTGCAGCCTCTGGCGGATGACGGCGCTGATCGGCCGGGCAGCGCCGGCGCTGCCATTGAGGACGCCACCCCCCAGAACCGGGGCGGAGGAGGCAGTGCTGCTGCCGGACATGTCGAGGGGAGTCATGGGATTCAGAGGGCGCCAGCGGCGGGCAGAAGGGTGAGGTCTTCGATCAACAGGTGGTCGGGCTGTTCAGCCATGAACAGCAGCGTGCGAGCCACATCCTCGGGACGGAGCATGCCGTCGCGACGGAAGTCGGCCTGAACCGTA
>CAZWFG010000062.1:0-10569 GCA_964632245.1 uncultured Synechococcus sp.
GCCGATGTCGTCTTCCTGGGCTGCGACGGTCTCTCGCCCGAGGCCGGCCTCACCACCCCGCACGTCCTGGTGGCCGAGGTGGGCGCCGTGGCCGCCGCCCGCGCCCGCCGCGTGGTGGCCGTGGCCGACGGCTCCAAGCTGGGCCGGGCCGGCTTCACGCCCATCGTCCCCATCGGCGGGGTCCACGTGCTGATCACGGACGCCACCGCCGATCCGGACCGGTGCCCCCCCAGCCGCCCCTATCCGTTCTTTCTGGCCTCGCCGCTCGAGGCGCCCGCCGCTGGAGCGCCGCCTCTGCCGGACCGGCCCGGGGCGTGGCTGGCCGAATGGAAATGGGACGGCATCCGCGGTCAGCTGATCCGGCGTGCTGGCCAGACGTTTCTGTGGAGTCGGGGGGAAGAGCTGATCAACCCGGCCTTCCCCGACCTGGTCACTGCCGCCGCTGCGCTGCCCGATGGCACGGTGCTGGATGGCGAGGTGCTCGTGTGGCCTGGGGCGGCCCCCGAGCCGGCCCCCTTCCATCAGCTGCAGCGACGCCTGGGCCGCAAGGCCCCCGGGGCGCGGTTGCTGGCCGACTGCCCGGCGGTGTTCGTGGCCTACGACCTGCTGGAGCAGGCCGGCGTTGATGGGCGCCAGCGGCCCCTGCAGCAGCGGCGGCAGGCCCTGGAGGTGTTGATCGGCGCGCTGCCGGCTGCAGCCGCCCAGCGGCTGCGTCTTTCCCCCGCCCTCCCCCTGGCGAGCTGGGATGACCTCGACGCTCTGCGCAGCCAGGCGGCCGCCGCCGGCGCCGAGGGGCTGATGCTCAAGCTCCTCGCGTCGCCCTACCTGGCCGGCCGCCGCCGCGGCAGCTGGTGGAAGCACAAGCGCGAGCCCCACCGCCTCGATGCCGTGCTGCTTTATGCCCAGGCCGGCAGCGGCCGCCGGGCCAACCTGTTCACCGACTACACCTTCGGCCTCTGGGACGGGGATCCGGCGGCCGCTGACGGCGCCCAGCTCGTCACCTTCGCCAAGGCCTATTCGGGTCTTGATGATGGCGAGATCCGCGAGCTCGACCGCTGGATCCGCCGCCACACCACCGACCGCTTCGGGCCGGTGCGGGCGGTGGAGCCGGTGCAGGTGTTCGAGCTGGCCTTTGAGGGGCTGCAGCCCTCCGGGCGCCATCGCAGCGGCATCGCCGTGCGCTTTCCCCGCATCGCCCGCTGGCGCCGCGACAAACCCGCCGCCGAGGCCGACAGCCTCGCCAGCGCCAGGGCCCTGCTGGAGGTTCCCCGATGAGGGCCACCGCTGCACTGGCACCGGTGGAAGCCTGGTTCCGGAGCCGGGGCTGGACCCCGCTGCCTTTCCAGCGTCGCTGCTGGCAGGCCTACCTGGCAGGCGAGGACGGACTGATCCAGGTGCCCACGGGATCCGGCAAGACCTACGCCGCCGTCATGGGGCCCATCGCCGAGATGCTGGCCGCCGGGACCGCGGCCGCCGATGCCGGCCTGCAGCTGCTGGTGCTCACCCCGCTGCGGGCCCTCAGCCGTGACCTGGCCCTGGCCCTGCAGGAGCCGATCACCACCATGGGCTGGCCCCTGCGGGTGGGTCTGCGCACCGGTGACACCAGCAGCGCCGAACGGGCCCGCCAGAAGCGCCGCCCCCCCCAGATCCTGATCACCACCCCCGAATCCCTGGCGGTGCTGCTGGCCTCCCCCGATGCGCCCGCCCTGTTCGCTGAGCTGCGGGCGGTGGTCGTCGACGAATGGCACGAGCTGATGGGCAGCAAGCGCGGCACCCAGACCGAGCTGTGTCTGGGCTGGCTGCGGGCCCTGCGGCCTGGTCTGCGCACCTGGGCCGTGAGCGCCAGCCTCGGCAACCCCGAGGAGGCCGCCGCCACGGTCGTGGGCGAGGGGCGCCCGGCGACCCTGGTGCAGGCCCCGCTGCAGCGGCCCCTGGCCATCCGCACCCTGCTGCCCGACAGCATCGACGGCTTCCCGTGGGCGGGCCATCTGGGCCTGCGCATGCACGACCGGCTGGTGGGGGCCCTCGACCCGGCGGTGTCGACCCTGATCTTCACCAACACCCGCAACCAGGCCGAGCAGTGGCACCAGTGCCTGCGCTGGGCCTGCCCCGAGATGGAAGGGCAGCTGGCCCTGCACCACAGCGCCATTGACCGCGCCGAGCGCGAACGGATCGAGGCCGGTGTCAAGAACGGCGAGATTCGCTGGGTGGTGTGCACCAGCTCCCTCGACCTGGGGGTTGATTTTCAGCCGGTCGAACGGGTGGTGCAGATCGGCAGTGCCAAGAACCTGGCGCGGCTGCTGCAGCGGGCCGGCCGGTCGGGCCACAGCCCCGGCGGCAGGGCCGAGGTGCTGTTTCTGCCGACCCATGCCCTCGAGCTGCTGGAGGTGTCGGCCATGCGCCGGGGTCTGGCGGCAGGGCTCGTGGAGCGGCGCCGCTCGCCGGGGTTGCCCCTTGACGTGCTGCTGCAGCACCTCACCGGCCTGGCCTGCGGGCCCGGCCTCGATGCCGAGCGGGAGTGGCAGGTGGTGCGCGGCTGCCGCAGCTTCCGCCAGCTCAGCCGCAGCGACTGGGACTGGTGCCTGCAGCTGCTGCAGGAGGGGGGCGCCTGCCTGGGGGCCTATCCGCGCTTTCGCAAGCTTGAAGCCGATGGCCCGTTGCTGCGGGTGCGTGATCTGGCCATCGCCCGGCTGCACCGCCTCAACATCGGCACCATCACCGCCGACCAGGCCGTCACGGTGAAGCTGCAGCGGGGGGGGGTGCTCGGCCATGTCGAGGAGGCCTTCGCTGCCCGCCTGCGGCCGGGGGATGTGTTCGTGTTCGCCGGCCGCAGCCTGCAGTTCGTGCGCCTGCGCGAACGGACGGCCATGGTCACGGCTGCCCGGGGGCGCAGCACCACCGTTCCGGCCTGGGCCGGTGGCCAGCTGGCCCTGTCCGATCTGCTGGCCGATGGACTGCGGCAGGAGCTGCACCGCTGTGCCGACGGGGCCCTCGATGGGCCCGAGCTGCGGGCCCTGCAGCCGCTGCTGGCCCGCCAGGACGATCTCTCGCGGGTGCCTGGTCCCGACGACCTGCTGGTCGAGTTCGTCCGCAGCCGTGAGGGCAGTCACCTCTACGCCTACCCGTTCGAGGGCCGCTTCGTGCATGAGGGGCTGGGGTTTCTCTGGGCCTGGCGGCTGGCCCGCCGCCAGGCGGGCACCTTCACGGTGTCGGTGAATGACTACGGCTTCGAGCTGCTGGCGCCCCGCGGTTATCCGTTCGAAACGCTCTTCGACGCCACCCTGCTGGACGACGGCGATCTGGAGGCGGAACTGGAGGCCTCCCTGAACCTGTCGGAGCTCTGCCGCCGTCGCTTTCGCTCCATCGCCCAGGTGGCGGGGCTGGTGCCAGGTCAGATTCCCGGGGGTGTGCGCCGCGGCGGCCAGCTGCAGCTCAGTGCCGCCCTGCTGTTTGATGTGTTCGAACGCCACGAGCCCGGCAATCTGCTGCTGCGCCAGGCCCGACGCGAGGTGCTCGATGAGCAGCTCGACCTGGGCCGCCTGCGCCGCTCCCTTGCGCGCCTGAGGACCTGTCAGCTGCGCCTCGAGACACCACCACGGCCGGGACCCCTGGCCTTTCCGCTGCTGGTGGAACGTCTCAACAGCCGGCTCAGCAACGAGAGCCTGTTGGAGCGGGTGCAGCGCATGATGGCCGAAGCCAGCCGCCATGAGGCCCGGGATCCATGACCACGGCCCTCCTCGACTGGGGCGACGAACGGCTGGAGCTGCTGCCCGAACGGGCCCTGTGGCTGCCGCGGCGCCGCTGGCTGCTGCTGGCCGATGTGCACCTGGCCAAGGCCGAGCATGCCCAGGCCCTCGGGGTGCCGGTGCCCAGCGACGGGGGCCGGGCCGACCTGGAGCGGCTGGCTGATCTGGGCCGTCGCTGGCGGCCGCAGCGGGTGTTCATCCTCGGCGATCTGGTGCACCATCCCCGGGCCGTGACGCCGGTCCTGGAGGCGCAGCTGCACCGGACCCTGGCGGACCTGGCCTGCCCGGTGACCTGGATCGAGGGCAACCACGACCGCCAGCGCCCGCTGGCCGGTCTGCGGGGGGAGGCGTCCCAGCGGCGGGGGGGGCTCTGGCTCAGCCATGCCCCTGAGCCCCCCTTGCGGCAGGAATGGCTGAATGTCTGCGGTCACGTCCATCCAGTGGCCGTGGTGAAAGGTGGAGCGGACCGTCTTCGCTTACCCTGTTTCGCGCTTGTGGAGCATCCTCCGCGACTGGTTCTGCCAGCGTTCGGTTGCTTGACTGGCGGCCAACCAGCCTCGGGGATTGCAGCTCAATGGGTCGTCGCCGACGGGTCAGTGCTGAGATGGCCCAGCCCGCGACGGCGCTGGCCCCAGCCCCCGCCCCGGCGTCCCCGCGGCGGCGGCGGCGACGGGCCACTCTTCGCTCCGGAGATCCCCTGCCCGCCGGCGGCGCCAGGGTGATTCCCCTGCGGCGCCGTGGTCGGCGCCGCCGCTGGGTCGCCTGGTCCCTTGTCGGTCTGCCGCTCGCTCTGTTTACCTTCTGCGTCGCCATCGCGCCGAGCCATCGCTCCGTCACGCCCGGCACCGCGGCGGCCCTCAGTGGTGGTGTGGCGGTGGACGAGAAGTTCCGCTACCTCCCCGACCCGGAGGTCTACGCCCTCGACTTCGACCCCCGCAAGGTGCGCTTCGGTCTGCTGGAGGGCTGGGATCGCGAGCAGGAGGCCTATGGCGACACGTCCGCCCTGGCCTTTGTGTCGGGTCCGATGTATGAGCGCTACACCGACGCCCCTGGCCAGGAAGTGACCGTCCCCCTGGGGGACATCAAGCTGGGGGATCGGGTCTGGCGAGGGCGCAACCGCACGGCCGCACGCCAGCGGGCCTTCATCGGCATCACCCACGGCGGCCGCATCGATTTCGGTTACGGCGAACTCACCCCCGAGCGCGAAGGTGAGTACGACACCTTCATCGGTGGCCTGCACGCCCTCTACAACGACCTGCAGCAACCCCCCGCCGAGTACCGCGGCGCCTACAGCGTCAGCATGGGGCAGCAGATCCGATATTTTCTGCCCCGGATCCGCATGGTCATCGGTCTGCGCGGCGACGGCCGCCTCGAGGTGTTCATGAGCCGCGATGGCCTCACCCTCGAGCAGACCGAAGATCTGGCCCGCCGCCGGGGGCTGGTGGCGGCCTACATGCCCGACCATGCCTCCAAGAGTCGCTTCATCATCCCGGGCACCAAGGGCTTCAGCGATGAAGACGCCAACTGGATCAGCGGAGGCGCCACCAGCTTCGTGCATGTGCCCTACATGCTGCGGCTCGAGCCCCGGCCGTTCTTCCTGCAGGGGGACCTGCTGGCCAACCTCAATCCCTTGATCCGCAGTTCGGGCTGCGGCAACCCCGTCAGCTGCGGTCTGCACCTGGGGGGCCGCGTGATGGACCGGGCCCTGGCCGGCTTCAACCGCCTCATGGAACGGGGGGTTGTGCCCCTGGCCCGCCTCGTCTGGCGTCCCTCCACCGGCCCTTCGCCGACCCGCTCACCGGCCGCGGCTCCCCTGCGGGAACCGCCGATCACGGCCGATCCGGCCCGGGGTCTGCAGAGCGAGCCGAAGCCCACCAGCTTGCCGGCTGATCGCCAGCCGGCCGATCGCCAGCCCGTCGCCCCCTCCCCCCTGCCGCCCGACCTGCCGGCCCCCGAGGTGGTGCCCGACCGATCCGGCCGCGGCGGCGACGCCGTCTACGACCCCAGCCTGCCCCTGGAAGGTGGTGCAGCTCCGGCGCCCGAGCCCCTGGCGCCCCCGGCGCCACCCTTGCCGCCGCCTGCCGCAGTGGCACCGCCCACGGCCCCCCCACCGGTGGCACCGCCACCGGCCCCCGGAGGCTGATCAGCCCGTTCTTCAGGCCTCGGCCAGGGCACGCACCACATCGCCGCGGGTCAGCACCCCCACGGGCCGCTGGTCGTCGTCCAGCACGAACAGCCGCTGGGTGCTGCGTTCATGCAGCAGCCGCGCGGCCGCCGGCAGGGGAAGCTCACCACTGCAGCTGTGGGGTTGCTGGCCCATCACGTCGGCCACCGTGTTGCCGAGCACCTGGTGCACCTCCTTGTCCCAGCTGAGGGGGTTGCGCAGGTAGATGACCGCATCGAGCAGCATCACGTAGGGCCCGGTCTCGAAGCCGCTCTCCCGCACCATCAGGTCCTGTTCCGACAGTTCGCCGACCAGCCGGCCGTCGTCGTCGACCACCGGCAGCCCGCTGATGTGGTGCTCGTTCAACAGCTGCACCGCCTCCTGCAGGGGCGTGGCGGCCGTCACCGAGAGCACGGGCCGGCTCATCACCTCGGCCACCGATCGCTGCACCACCATGGGGTCATCCTGGTTGCTGGCATTCTGCAGCGCCCATGACCGGCCCGTCCCTGCGTCGCCTCGCCGATGGGCTCACCCTGCTGCGGGCGCTGCTGGGGTTGCCGCTGCTGCTGGTGCTGCAGGCCGGCTGGAGCTGGCTTGGCTGGCTGCTGCTGCTGGCCGGCGCCCTCACGGATGCCGCCGATGGCTGGTTGGCCCGCCGGGCCGGGGGTGGCACGAGCTGGGGGGCGCGGCTCGATCCCCTCAGCGACAAGCTGCTGATCTGTGCGCCGCTGCTGCTGCTGGCGGCCGACGGTCGGCTGCCCCTCTGGGCGGTGTGGCTGCTGCTGGCCCGCGAACTGTTGATCACCGGCTGGAGGCAGGACCGTCCCGGCGGCGGTCCGGCCTCGATGGCCGGCAAGGTCAAGACCGTGGTGCAGCTGCTGGCGCTGCTGCTGCTGCTGTGGCCCGGACCGGGCCAGGCCCTGGCGGCGGCCGTCGGGCTGGGGGCCTTCTGGCTGGCCCTGGCCCTGGCCCTGCTCTCGGCCTGGCAGTACCTCAGTCCGCCAGCAGTGCCGCATCGGCGCTGACATCGGGCGGTGTGGCCGGCCGGAGGGCATGGTCGCGCTGATGGCTGTCGCTGAGGGCCGCTGCCAGGTCGTAGCGCGGACTCCAGGCCAGTTCCCGTTCCAGCCGCTCCACCGAGGTGAGGAAATGGCTGAGCCGCAGCGGAAACGCTTTGCGGGCCTTGGGATCGAGCCTGCTGGCATCGAAGAAGCGACGGTCGAC
This sequence comes from uncultured Synechococcus sp., assembly GCA_964632245.1. Classification (GTDB taxonomy): domain Bacteria; phylum Cyanobacteriota; class Cyanobacteriia; order PCC-6307; family Cyanobiaceae; genus CAIQIA01. The sequence goes on from CAZWFG010000062.1 coordinate 7,135, forward strand.
GGTCGCCGGGTCGATGCCGCAGGCGCGGGCGGCGGCGTCCACCAGGCCCAGCAGGGTGACCCCCTGGCGGCCGGAGCAGTTGTAGATGCGATTGGTCGCGGCCTCCACCTCGAGGCAGCGGGCCATGGCCATGGCCAGGTCGTCCACGTGCCCGAGCTGGGTGATGGTGGTGCCGTCGCCGGGAATCGGCACGGGCAGATGGTGCACGAGCCGATCAAAGAACCAGGCCTCGATCGGGTTGTAGTTGCCCGGCCCGATGATGTAAGTGGGGCGGAAGCTGGTGAAGGGAATTCCCTCCCGGATCAGCCAGGCTTCGGTTTCGGCCTTGCCGGCATGGCGGCTGGCGGGGTCGGTGGGGGCGTCCTCCCCGAGGGGGAGCAGGGCGCTGTCGGCATAGACCCCGGCCGACGACACGTAGACGAAGCGGTGGGCGGGGCGTCCCGTGCGCTCGATCACCGCCTGGCTGTCGGCGAGGGTGCGGCCCGAACTGTCGATGATCACGTCGAAACGGCGGCCCTGCAGGGCCGCCAGCCCCTCAGGGGTGCTGCGGTCTCCGGCCAGGTGCTCGACGCCGGCGGGCAGGGGCTGGCGACCGCGGGTGAGCAGGGTCAGGGCATGGCCCTGGGCCTGCAGCCGGGCCACCAGCGGCGGTCCGATGAAACGGGTGCCGCCCATCACCAGGATGTCCATGGAGCCAACGCGCCGGATGCGCCGCCATTCAACCCCCCGACGGGTGATCGGCGGGGCGGCGGGGAAGATGGAACCAGCAATCCGGCTTTGATGGAGATCATTCCCGCCATTGATCTGCTCGACGGCCAGTGCGTCCGCCTGCATCAGGGGGATTACGACCGCGTCACCCGCTTTGCCGATGACCCCGTGCAGCAGGCGCTGGAGTGGCAGCGTCAGGGGGCGACCCGGCTGCACCTGGTCGACCTCGATGGGGCCCGCAGCGGTGAGGCGGCCAACGATGGGACGGTGCGGGCCATCACCGCCGCCCTGGCCATCCCCGTGCAGCTGGGGGGCGGTGTGCGCAGCCGCGAGCGGGCCGAAGACCTGCTGGCCTGCGGCCTTGACCGGGTGATCCTGGGCACGGTGGCCGTTGAGCAGCCCGGGCTGGTGCGTGAGCTGGCGGCGGTCCACCCCGGCCGCATCGTCGTCGGCATCGACGCCCGTGACGGTCGGGTCGCCACCCGCGGCTGGCGGGAGGAGAGCAGTGTCGAGGCCACGGCCCTGGCCGCCAGCTTCGCCGGCAGCGGCATCGCCGCGATCATCAGCACCGACATCGCCACCGATGGCACCCTGGCGGGCCCCAACCTCGATGCCCTGCGTGCCATGGCCAACGCCGCATCGGTTCCCGTCATCGCCTCAGGGGGCATCGGCGACCTGGCGGATGTGCTCAGCCTGCTGACGCTGGAACCGCTGGGGGTGGAGGGTGTGATCATCGGGCGGGCGCTGTATGACGGCCGCCTCGACCTGGCGGAGGCCATCACCGCCGTCGGGCCGGGTCGCTGGCAGGACCCACCCGTGGCCGGCGACAGTGCCGTCGTCTGATTCCCTCTGGACAACCATCTAAAATGGTTGCACCAATGTTCGGATGATTTGCGCTCCCAAGCGGCGCCAACCCACCGGGACCTGTCCCGCTCCGCCAGCGCCGGTCTGGAGGGAGCGTATCGGGATTGCCGGAACCGGGGCCTGCGGCTGAGCCGTCAGCGCAGGTTGGTGCTGGAGATTCTCTGGCGCACCGGAGGTCATCTCAGCGCCCGGGACATCTTCGAGCAGCTCAATGCCGACGGCCGGCGCATCGGCCACACCTCGGTGTATCAGAACCTCGAATCGCTTCATCTCAACGGGGTGATCGAGTGCCTTGACCGTGCCGGTGGTCGTCTCTACGGCCATCGCACCGATCCCCACAGCCATCTCACTTGTCTCGAAACCGGTCACATCAGCGACCTCGACATCCAGCTTCCTCCTGATCTGTTGCAGCAGATCGAGGCCGCCACCGGTTTCGAGATCGAGTCCTACAGCCTTCAGCTCCAGGGTCGCCCTCGGTCGGCTCCGGCATGAGGGCCGGAATGCGGCTGCTGCTGCTGGCGCCTGCCTGGCAGCGGCAGGGGCTGGAGGCCTGGTTCTCGGCCCGGCTGCAGGATCTGCGGGTGGTGAGCGAGCCCACCCCGGCGGCTGATCTGGTGCTCTGGGTGCTGCGGGGTGATGAGGACCCGGACACCTTCGCCAGCGACCTTGCCCTGGCCCGTGAGCGCTGGGGACCCGTGCCCGTGCTCCTGGTGCTGTCGCTCGATCCGGGCGCTCAGGCCACCGCCTGGCTGGCCCTGCCCGTGGAGGGCCTGCTGCATCAACCCAGTGCCGAGCGCATGCTCGAGGCCCTCGAGGTGCTGGCCGCCGGGGGGCGGCTTGTGGATCTGCCGGCGGCCACCGAAGCCGCTGCCGCCACGCCCCTGCAGGCCGGAATGGCCGAGACCCTGTTGCGCAGCGGCCTGGCCGAGATCGCCGCCGAACGCCGTCGCCTGCAGGTCTGGGCCCGTCGTGGTTCCTTGGGCTGGCTGACAAGGCTGCTGCTGGCAGGCCGCCTGCGGGAGCTGGCGATGGCCGAGCAGGTGCTGCGGCTGATCTGGCGGGTGCCCGTCATGCCTGCAGACACCGTCTCCACGACGGGCATGGGCCTTCGTCCCTTGCCCCCAGCCCCCGCCGCCCTGAGCTACACCCTCCCCGACCGTCGGCCCCTCACCCTGCTGGCCCATCTGGATGAGCGCCTGCGGGAGGGCTGCCGCGACCTTGACCTTGGCGCGGGCGTCGCCCCCCTGCTGGCCCTTGAGGCCCTGCGACCGGAGCAGCGCACCCAGCTGCTGCAGTCATTGCTGCACGAGTTCCGCCTGCTGGTCGATCGTCTGGCGACCGAGGCGCCGACGGCGACCGACGATCCATGGCGGCTGCAGCAGCCGCGCCTGCGTCGACGGGCGCTGCTCGGGCTGCTGGGGGCTTACACCCGCCTGCCCCGGGACGGGGCGCTGGTGGCCCCGCTGGAGCTGCTGCAGGACGATCCGCTGCTGGCAGAGGAGGATCCGGATCTGCCGGACCTCTGGCCCTGCCTGCAGGGGTTGCTCAGCGGCCGCCCGCTGCTGCTGCAGGGGGCGCTGGTGGCCCCGGATGAGCCCATCGCTCTGCTCGAACTGCAGCGGCAGCTCAGCAACTGGCTGGTGCGCAATGCCGAACTGATCGCCCGGCGTCTGATCGAGGCGTCGTCGTCGTGGCCGGAGCTGCGGCGGGCGCTGCTGGTGGATGCGCTGTTGCCGACCCGTGATCTGGAGCGGTTTCGCAATCGGCTCAATGCCCGCGATCGCTGGCTGGCCCTGGTCGAGCGGCCGCGGGCGATCTTCGAGAGCCGGCGCCTGCTGTATGCGATCGAAAACCGCCGCATCG
>CAZWFG010000063.1:0-10485 GCA_964632245.1 uncultured Synechococcus sp.
CGGGGAGTGGCGATCCAGCTCGTGCCATCGATGCTGCGCCGGCGGCTCGGCGAGGTGCTTGACCTCTGCGGAGAAGCGCTCAGCAGCTGGATGGTGGGGGTGCTGATCAGTTCGCTGTGCGTGGGGATGCTGGCGTTCATCGGTCTCAGCCTGCTGGGGGTGAAACTGACCCTGGCCAATGCCCTTCTCGCCGGTCTGCTCAACATCATTCCCAACGTCGGACCAACCCTCAGCACCATCTTCCCGATGTCGGTGGCCCTGCTTGAAAATCCCTGGAAACCGCTGCTGGTGCTGGTGCTTTATGTGGTGATCCAGAACCTGGAGAGCTATGTGATCACGCCGTCGGTGATGCATCACCAGCTCAAGCTGTTGCCTGGACTTACCTTGGCGGCCCAGGTGGTGTTCACGGTGGTTTTCGGGCCCCTTGGACTGCTCCTGGCCTTGCCACTGGCTGTCTGCCTCCAGGTGATCGTGCGGGAACTGCTGATCCACGACCTGCTTGACCGCTGGACCCGGTCCCCCGCCGCATGACCAGGCCCACGACCGGATTCAACTGGCCTGCCTTGCTGGGCACCGTCGCCCTGGTGCTGCTGTGTCTGATGGCCTGGGAGCTGCGCTGGGTGTTGATGGTGCTCTTCGGCGCGATCGTGCTGGCCGTGGCCCTCGATGTGCCGGTGCAGCTGCTGATGAGGCGCCTGCAGCTGGCCCGGCCGGCAGCGCTCACCATTGTTCTCGCCGCCTTCGGCAGTCTCACCACGGTGCTGGTGCTGTTGCTGCTGCCGGAAGTGGTGGACCAGGTGCAGACGCTGATCCGGATCCTGCCGGCCCTGCTCGCCTATCTCGCCTCCCTGAGTGGCCGTGTGCCGGCCCTGAGAGAGTTCCAGGACACATTGAGGTCCCTGAGCAGCTTCGAAACGCTGCAGCCCCTTGGATCCCAGCTGCTGGGGCTGGCCGGAGGGGCCGCCAACGGCACCATCCAGCTGTTGCTGATGGCGCTGCTGGCCGTGCTTCTCTGTCTGGATCCTGTCAGCCACACCCGCCTGGTGGTGGCCGCCACCCCGCGCTTCTACCGGCAGCACATGCGCCGCCTGCTGGAGGAATGTCGCGACGCCCTGGGGGGATGGCTCGCCGGCATGACCCTTTCAGCGGCAGCTGTGTTCCTGGCGACCTGGGCGGGTCTTGCGCTGATCGGCGCCCCCCTGGCCTTGCTCAGCGGGTTGATCTCAGGGGTGCTGACCTTTGTCCCGACCGTGGGCCCCACCCTGGCAACCCTGCTGCCGGCGGCAGTCGCCTTGCTCCTCGTGCCGAAGGTGGTGGTGAAGGTGATCCTCCTGCGCCTGCTGCTCCAGAACCTCGAGGCCTTTGTGATGACGCCGTTGTTGCTCAAACGGACGGTGAACCTGTTGCCCACGGTGGCCCTGATGGGTCAGCTGAGTCTTGGCGCCCTTCTCGGCCTTCCTGGGGTGCTGCTCGCCCTTCCGTTCATCGTCGTCACCCAGGTGCTGCTGCAGGAAGTGCTCGTGCGGGAAATCATGGACCGCTGGACCCTGCGCGTCCGCGCCCGGCCCTGAACCACCAGGGGGTGAGCAGCAGGATCACCACGGCCAGACGGTGATGACCCATCGCATACAGAAGCGTGGTCCAAGTGAAGTGCTGAAGCAGCAGAGCCAGCTCGGAACGCAGATCGAGGAGGGCGAGCAGCGCCAGCAGCAGAGTGAGAAACCGCGGTTGCCTCATGCCACCGCCCCGCCCTCGGCGCCGGGTCGACGGCGGTTCAGGCGACCGCCGAGCAAGGGCAGCAGAGGGGGGACCACACCGATGCTGGACCAGCTCCCCACCGCCACACCGATGGCCAGGGCCACCGCGAACCAGAACAGCGTCTGGCCGCCGAAGAACACGAGGGCAAGGATCGGCAGTTCCGTGGTGAAGGAGGTGTAGAGGGAACGGGTGAGGGTACCGGCCACGGCCCTGTCCACCTGGTCGTCGAGGGTGAGATCCGGCAGGACCTGCTGCTGTTCACGGATGCGGTCAAACACCACGACGGTGTCATTCACCGAATAGCCGGCCAGGGTGAGCAGAGCCACGGCAAAGAGGCTGTCCACCTCGACACCGGCCAGCAGCCCCAGCCAGGCGAACACCCCCGTGGTGATCAGCACGTCATGGGCCAGACAGAACAAGGCCAGCACCGCGTAGAGACGGGCGTAGCGCGCCGTGATGAACAGGGCCACCCCGAGAAAGCTCACCAGCAGGGCCAGCAGACTGCTTTGCAGCAGCTGTCTGCCCAGCACCGGGCCGATGGTGTCGATGCGTGTGCCGCTGGGGTCAAGGGGACCGGCGAGACGGCTGAGGCTCTCCACCACCTCACCGCTTTCGGCAGGGCTGAGGGCGGGCAGGCGCAGGGCCAGGGCGCGACCGCCATCGAGCAGCTGAACGGAGGCCGGGTGGTTGAGGCTACGGGCCACGGCTTCGCCACTGAGGGAGCCGCAGCTGTCGCCGCAGCGCCGTTCCACCTGAATGGCGGTGCCTCCGGTGAAATCAAGGCCTGGCCTGACCGGGGCACCGATGGGCGACAGCCAGGAGAGGATCACCCCCAGCAGGCTGAACCCCAGCAGAACGGCGGTGATGGCGAGGCTGAGGCGTCGATGGCGGGTGACCCGGAAGCGGGGCTCCCTCAGCAGGGCACCGGTGGAGGAGGTCATCGCAGGGAGGCCAGGGGGAGGAACAGACCCGGCCGGCGAAGGGCGGGATAGGTGAGGAGCAGGCGCAGCAATGTGCGGGTGCAGGTGAGGGCGGTGAAGAGGCTCAGCAGCACCCCCACCGAAAGGGTGACCGCAAAGCCACGGACCAGACCGCTGCCGAGCCATCCGAGGGCAATGCAGCTGATCAGGGTGGTGACGTGTCCGTCGAAGATTGAGGCGAAGGCCCTGGAGAAGCCGGCATCAACGGCCCTGAAGAGGGTCTGACCGTCCTGGAGCTCCTCCTTGGTGCGCTCGAAGATCAGGATGTTGGCATCCACCGCCATGCCGACCGAAAGGATGAACCCGGCGATGCCGGGCAGGGTGAGGGTGACCGGGATGAGGGCGTAGATCGCCAGGTTGAACAGGGCGTACAGCATCAGCGCCACCACCGCGGTCAGGCCTGGCAGGCGATACACAACGACCATGAACACACCGACCATCGCGGTGCCGGCCAGGGCCGCCACCAGGCTGTTGCGGATGTTGACCGCCCCCAGGGTGGGTCCGACGGAACGGTTCTCGACGATCTGTACAGGCAGGGGCAACGCCCCCCCACGCAGCTGCACCTCCAGATCACGGGCCTCCTCGGCACTAAATCGACCGGTGATGGTGGCGGCACCACCCGTGATGCCGGCGGTGGCGAACTGGGGGCCGACACTGGCTTCACTGATCGGGCGCCCATCCAGGGTGATGCCCAGCATGCGGCGGCTGCCTGCGATCTCCTTGGTCAGGGCAGCGAATTGTTCACCCCCTTTGGGGTCGAACCGCAGGGTCACCTCCCAGAACGGACTGTTGGGTTGCTGCTGGCGGCCCGCATCAATGAGATGGGTGCCGGTGAGCTGAGGGGGGCCGAAGAGGGCGATCAGCCGGCGGTCGCTCTCTGCCTGCAGCCGTTCCAGCTGCCGGACCTCGCCCTCGCCCTCGGGGGCAGGCAGCCCCAGCTCTTTCAACGTGTCGCGCAGGGGGCCCTGGAGATCGGCGGTGGCGCTCTTGTCCCCATCCTCGGGGGGGCGACCGGCCAGCTGGGCCTGGCGGGCCTGAATGATCTGGCGCAGCTTCAGCAGACCGGTCATGGTCGACTCGGTGCCGGGCTTCTGGGTGCGGAAATCAAGCACGGCCGTGGTGCCGAGGACGGCGGCGGCGCTGCGGGGATCCTGGACCCCGGGCAACTGCACGACGATGCGGTCATCACCGGCGGTGGTGAGGGTGGCCTCGGACACGCCAAGGCCGTTGACCCGGCGCTCGAGAACGCTGCGCACAGCTTCTAATTCAGTGGGCCCCACCTTGGTGACACGACCGGCAGGCTGGAGCTGCAGGGTGAGTTGGCTGCCCCCGCGCAGGTCAAGGCCAAGGGAGAGGGGCAAGGACCGCAGCACCAGCAGGCTGCCGATGGCCAGCGCCAGGATCAGCGCGAGCCATCCCTGGGAGCGATTCATCGCTGCACGAGCCGCTGAACGGTCTCGACGATCTGGTGGGGTTGAATGATCGTCAGGTTCTCCAGCTTGCCGTTGTAGGGGGTGGGGATGTCCTGGCTGGACAGGCGCACGGGAGGTGCATCCAGTTCGTCGAAGCACTGTTCGGTGATCAGGGCGATCAGCTCAGCGGCGATGCCTCCGGTCTTCATGCATTCCTCCACGATCACCACCCGGTGGGTCTTGGCGATCGAGCGGCAGATGGCCTCCATGTCGAAGGGCTTGAGGCTGATCAGATCGATCAGTTCTGGGTCATAACCCTGCTCCACCAGCTGCTTGACGGCAGCCTCGCAATGATGACGCATGCGGGAATAGGTGAGCAGGGTGATGTCGCGACCCTCACGCACCAGCTCCGCCCGGTCGAGGGCACAGGTGTAGTCGCCGCTGGGGATGTCCTCGCTGAGGTTGTAGAGCAGCACATGCTCGAAGAAGAGCACGGGGTTGTCATCGCGGATGGCGGCCTTCATCAGGCCCTTGGCATTGGTGGGGGTGCTGCAGGCCACGATCTTGATGCCGGGAACTGCATGGAAATACGCCTCCAGACGCTGGCTGTGCTCAGCACCCAGCTGGCGGCCGACACCACCGGGACCACGCACCACCGTCGGGATTGTGAAATTGCCCCCGCTGGTGTAGCGGAGCATGCCCATGTTGTTGGAGATCTGGTTGAAGGCCAGCAACAGAAAGCCCATGTTCATGCCTTCGATGATGGGTCGCAGGCCTGTCATGGCGGCTCCTACGGCCATGCCGGTGAAGCTGTTCTCGGCAATTGGGGTGTCGAGTACCCTCAATTCTCCGTATTTCTCGTACAGGCCCTTGGTCACCTTGTAGGAACCTCCGTATTGGCCGACGTCCTCACCCATCACGCACACATGGGGGTCCCGGGCCATCTCCTCATCGATGGCATCCCGGAGGGCGTTGAAGAGCAGGGTCTCAGCCACAGGTCTCAAGGCAGCACGGCAGGCCGGTGTTCCGGCTGGCGGCCAACCTATCAGCGGCCTGTCAACCGCCGGCGGCGAAGGTGGTGAGCAGCAGGACCGAAAGCAGAAGCCCGGGGGAGAGCAGCAGGGCCAGCAGGCCCAGGTCGTGGGGAGTCATCGATGGCGTGCCGATGGCCCAGGCTAGGCAGCCGGAGGTGGGCTGGCAGGCCCCAGACGACTCAGTCCCAGCAGCAGCAGCCCGACGGCGATCAGCCCGAAGGTGAAGCATGCCAGGCAGGCGCTGCCCACCAGCAGGGTCTTGACGGCCACCGCGATCGACTGGGCGACGGGCTGGTGGTAGGTGGGTGGATGGGCGCCGTAGTAATTCACCATCCTGGAGGTGATCAGCAGGGCCAGGCCGGTGAAGCCCGCGCTGGTGAGGCTGCCGGCGAAGCAGCGCAGGGGACCGGCGGTGGCTGGAGGTGTCTCGGTCATCGGGCGGCGGGGGTGGAGACAGGGTGGGCGGCACGGAAACCGCTGACCCACATCTGCAGACCGGCGGCGGTCGCAGCAGGGCTGAGTGCCTCAGCGGCCCGACGGGCGGCCCCCTGGTCGTCGAAGAGTCCGAACAGCGTCGGGCCCGAGCCGCTCATGGCCAGGGCACGCAGGCCTGGGGCGGCTTCCAGGCGTTCGAGGCCGGCACGCACGGAGGGCACCTCTGGGGCGACCACCCGCTGAAGGTCGTTGTGGATCTTCTGGGGCTGATCCGCCGCGATCCAGGGGGAGGCCTGATGGCAGCGCTGCCGCAGGGCCTGACGACGGCGTTCGAAGGCAGCCTCGTCGCTCACGTAATCAGCGCCGAGCCGCTCTCGGCAGAGGCCATAGGCCCACGGGGTGGCGACACTCACCCCAGGGTCCTTGAGCAGCAGGACTCCCAGGGGTGGGAGATCCGGCAACGGTTCAAGCCGTTCACCCCGGCCGAAGCAAAGCTGGGTGCCGCCGCGGAGGCAGAAGGGCACATCGGAGCCGATGGAGGCCGCCAGCTGCTCCAGCACCTCCGTGGCCAGCGGCAGCTGCCAGAGGGCACACAGACCCCGCAGGGCAGCGGCGGCATCACTGGATCCCCCCGCCAGCCCGGCCCCGATCGGGATGCGCTTGCACAGGTGAATCGCCGCCCCCAGCTGCGGCCGTCCCACGTGCAGACGCAGGGCCTCGGCTGCCCGCAGGATCAGGTTGTCGCCGCCGAGGGGCACAGCACCGGTCGTTGAATCGAGCGTCAGCCGCAGTTCCCCCTGCGGCAGACACTCCAGGGTCAGCCGATCCGCCAGGTCGATGGTCTGCATCACCATGGCGAGCTCATGGAATCCGTCCGGCCTCAGGCCCAGCACCTCCAGGTGCAGGTTGATCTTGGCGGGAGCGTCCAGCTGCACGGAACTCAACTGTCAGGGGGCAGGGCGCGGGCCAACGCTACCCATTGCCCGGGGGCCAGCTCCTGGGGCCGCTGGTCCAGACGGATCCCCACGGATCCCGCCAGGTCCGCAAGCGTGTCGATGGGCATCAGGCCAGAGAGGGTGTTCCGCAGCATCTTGCGGCGGTTGGCGAAGGCCAGACCGAGCAGCCGCTCCACCCGCCGGGCATCCGTCGGCAGCAGCCATGGCGTGGGATGGGGCCGCAGACGGATGACCTCCGACATCACCCGCGGGGGCGGTCGAAAGCAACGGGGTGGCACGAGGCGGACCGATTCGGCCTCGGCCAGCAGCTGCACCCGCACGGACAGGGCACTGAAGGCGCTGCTGGCCGGTCGGGCCCGCAATCGCTCGGCCACCTCGTGCTGCACCAGCAACACCAGCCGGTCCAGCCGCCGCCAGGGGGGCTGGTCCAGACGACCGAGCAGCCGCTGCAGCAGCGGGCCGGTGATGTTGTAAGGAATGTTCGCCACCACCTTGTCGACCTCCGGCAACGGCAGCTCCAGAGCGTCCCCCTGTTGCAGCTGAAAGCGGCCGTCAGCCCCGAAGCGTTGCTGCAGGCCATCGACCAGGTCGCGGTCGAGCTCGATAGCATGCAGCACCTGGATCGGGGCGCCGAGCAACACGGCGGTGAGGGCACCCTGGCCGGGGCCGATCTCCAGCAGCCGGTCAGCCGGGGTCAGCTCTGCGGCCGCTGCAATGGCGCTGAGCACGCCTTGGTCATGGAGCCAGTGCTGGCCGAAACGGCGGCGGGCCCGGTGCGGGGAGGGATGGACCATCGTTTCCATGCTGCCCCAAGGGTCGTCACAGCTCATCCAGGTGCAGCCAGCGCACCCCGCCGGTGGCGGGAGCCAGGGGCACCAGGGCCAGCACCACCTCGACGGGAAGCAGCGCCTGCTCGGGATGGTCGACCAACCAGCAGGCGAATGCCCGTCGCAGGCGCTGACCCTGCCCCTGACCGAGGCGGCGGCTTCCCCAGAGATCAGGCCCGGCGGACCTCCGGCCCTTCACCTCCACCAGCAGCAGGCGGCCTGGCTTAAAAAGCAGCAGATCCAGCTCCCCCCAGCGACATCGCCAGTTGCGGGCCAGCAGCGACCAGCCCCGCTGCTGCAGCAAGGCGAGGGCGCGCGCTTCGGCGCCCCTGCCGGCCCTGGCACGGTGATCGTCCATGGCGACGGTCCCGGTCATTCAGTTCTAGGGTTCCCCGGTCCGCGCGATCGCCGATGGGCCCGTTGTTGAGGTCAATCCTGGCCAAGCTGGCGCTGCTGGCCCACACCTTCGTGCTGCTGGCCCTGGCCGTGGTGCCCGTGGCCCCTGCCCTGGCCGCCATGGACTACGCGAAGCAGTCCCTGATCGGTGCCGATTTCCACGGGGCGGATCTGCGTGACACCACCTTCAATCTCACCAATCTGCGCGGGGCTGACTTCGAGGGGGCAGACCTGCGCAACGCCAGTCTTTTCGGGGCCAAGCTGCAGGAAGCCACCCTTCGGGGTGCTGACCTGCGGGGGGCCACCCTCGATTCGGCGGTGCTCGAAGACACCGACCTGCGGGATGCCGTCCTGGCGGACGCCTTTGCCTTCAACACCAAGTTCCGCCATGTGCGTGCTGATGGGGCGGACTTCAGCAATGTTTCCCTGCGGGCCGATGCCTTGCGGGACCTGTGCGCCAGCGTGGAGGGGATCAATCCCTCCACCGGTCTGGCCACCCGCGACACCCTCGGCTGCCCCTGAGCCATGGCCTTCGATCCCCGCAGCCGTGAACGGCTCGAAGCCCTGGGTCGCCGCCTGCCCGAACCCCTGCCCCCGCCTCCCCCTGCCGTGGCCCCACCGGCCGGCCCCAGGCGCCATGCCATCGAAACCGAGGACGACCCAGCTCAGCTGTTCCGCGAGCTGATGCATGCCAGCCCCGATGGCACGGTGCCTGACCATCTGCTCCAGCGACTGCGGGATCTGGAACGCCCCCGGCCCCGGCCCCAGGGCCGCGGTGGTGTCCAGGCGGGGGCTGCAGCACCGGAGGCCGATGACCCCTATCGGATGTTCCAGGAACTGCTGCTCGAGGAACCTGGCGAGCCGCCCGGACCGACCGCAGCCCAGGATCACCCCACCCCTGGCAACCGCCGCCGGTCGAGGGCCTCAAGGTAGCGCCGCTCGCTGTAGTAATCGCTCTGGAACCTCAGGGCCTCGGCATTGAGGGTCGCGAACAGCCTGTCGATGCGTTCCTCCATCACCATTCCGGCGCTGGCCTCGGCCGGGGGCCCGTCCGCCTGGGCTTCGTCCTGAAGGAGAACGGCGATGCAGGCTTCGAGGCTTTGCAACCTCTGGCTGCGCCAGGCGTCGAGCAGGTGACGGCAGCGGCGCAGCACCCGCTGTCGTTCGAGGCTGGCCACGGTGCCGTGCAGCTGCTCCAGGGGCCGTTCGAGCAGGATCTGCTGCAGTTCCCCCGGCTCGAGGAGAGAGGTCAGCCGCTGCAGCAGGGAGGGGTCATCGCCCAGCAGGCGATCGGTGAGCCGATCCACCAGATCATCGGCAGCCAGCGCTTCACCGGCATCGGTGCCACGGCTGATGGCCTCCAGGCCGACGGCACCGATCTGTTCCTCCTCCAGTTCGGCGATGCGGGCCCAGAGGCGCCGATGGTGGGAGACGCCGAAGTCCTCAAGGTCCCGTTGGCGCAGCTCACGCCGCAGGGTGGCCCGCAACGATGGACAGTGCAGGTAGAGCCGCAGCAGCGCCGCCTCGGCCCGGTCCCGGGCACCGGCCTCGAGGGGCTGCTCGTAGCGGCGGGAGCGGCCATGCCAGCGCTGTCCCTTCACCTGCTGACGCAGATCATCCTCCAGCTGCACCGCCAACCGTGCCTGGCCCCCCGCCAGCCGCTCGGCCACCTGCTGCAGGTAGTGGCTTCGCAGGGCCGACTGGGGCAGCTTGCCGAGGAGCTCCACCAGGGACTGCACGGCCTGCTGGAACTGGTCCGCGCGGGTGAGGTCGCGGCCCTCGAGCAGACGGTCGATCTGCCAGTCCAACCAGAGCGGGGCCTGGTCCAGCAGGGCCAGATAATCGGCGGCCCCGTGGAGACGCAGGAATTCGTCTGGATCCTTCCCTTCGGGCAGGGGCAGGACCCTCAGCTCCAGCTGCCCCTGCAGGGCCTGCTGCTCCACTTCACCGATGGCCCGCTGGGCGGCCCGCACGCCGGCGCCGTCGGCGTCGAAGTTGAGCACGATCCGGCGGCTGTCGCAGCAGCGGCAGAGCTGGGTGATCTGGTGGGCGCTCAGGGCCGTGCCCAGGGCTGCCACCGCATGCCTGACGCCGGCGGCATGGAGGGCAATGGCGTCGAAATATCCTTCGACCACCACGGCGCTGTCGGCCCGACGGATTGGGTCGGCGGCCTTGTCGAGGGCAAAGAGATGGCGCCCCTTCTCGAACACCTCGGTTTCGGGCGAGTTGAGGTACTTGGGTTCGCGACCGTCGAGGCTGCGGCCACCGAAACCGATGATCCGCCCCTGGCGATCGTGGATCGGCACCATCACCCGGCCCCGGAAGCGGTCGTAGTGGCCCTGACCGCCCTGGCGTGCCACCACCAGGCCGGCCGATTCCAGGAGTTCGGTGCCCAGCGATTCAGTGCTCTGCAGATGGCGCAGCAGCCCATCCCAGCGGTCGGGGGCAAAGCCGAGCTCGAAGCGGTCGATCGTGGCCTCATCGAAACCGCGGGTGTCGCGCAGGTAGGCCAGGGCGGCGGCGCCGTCTGGGTGGCGCAGCTGGCTGCGGAACCAGCCGCCGGCCAGGGCCAGCACCCGATGCAGCGATTCCCGCCTAGACAGCTGCTGCCGCAGGCGTTCCTGCTGGGGGGCATCGAGGGTTTCAATGGGCAGGCTGTAACGCCGCGCCAGCTCCAGCACGACCTC
>CAZWFG010000064.1:0-10322 GCA_964632245.1 uncultured Synechococcus sp.
TCCGCTGCATTCACCAGATTGCTAGACCCCCGCCGTGGCCATTCTGGGTCACTGCAGACGCCCGATCACCACAGTCCGCGGACGGGTTCAGGGCGGTCGGGTTCACGGCGGTCGGCCACCCGCAGCGGCAGGGGTGCACTCTGCTCGTCGAGCAGGCTGCGGTAGGTGGCTTCAACGGCGGAGCCGTCCCAGACGATCGTCTGGTCGGTGAAGCCAAGGCCCATCACCCGGCTGCCGTCGCCGCCGCCCATGGCGATGCCGAAGAGGTCGGTGATCTGATGGGTGAGATCGACGCCGCGGGCGTAGGGCGCCGTCCAGCTGGCGTATCGGCGTTCGAGCAGCTCCGGGACGGTCTGGACGGCACCACAGCGCGTCACCTCCAGGGGCAATCCCTCGCGGCGACCGTCCCGATCGAGGGGTGCCTCGAAGCTGGTGCGGCAGATCACCGGGCCGGCCAGCCCAGGCAGCGCCAGGCCCAGCACCAGAGCCGGTGGAATCAGGGCCAGAACTCGCAGCGGCATCGGCCTTGGCTGGGGCGACAGTCTGCCCCGCACGGTAGAAACGGAGGCGTTGCCGTGCCAGCCGCATGTCCGCCGTTGATCCCCTGCTGGCGATGCTGGCCGAACGGGCCTACCGCCGGGGCAGCTTCACCCTCGCGTCGGGTCGCACCAGTTCCCATTACGTCAACTGCAAGCCGGTGACCCTCAGCGGCCGTGGGGCCGCCCTGCTCGCCCCGCGGTTGCTGGCGCTGGTGGAGCCCGACGCCGTTGCCGTGGCGGGCCTGACCCTGGGCGCCGATCCCCTGGTGAGCACGGTGGCCCTGGCCGCCGCCCAGGCCGGCCGGGACCTCGATGCGCTGATCGTGCGCAAGGAAGCGAAGGGCCATGGCACCGGTGCCTGGCTCGAGGGGCCCCTGCCCCCGGCGGGATCGCTGGTCACCGTGCTTGAGGATGTGGTCACCAGTGGCGGGTCGGCCCTCAAGGCGGTGAATCAGCTGCGCGAAGCCGGCTACCGGGTGCAGCGGGTGGTGACCATCGTCGACCGGGAGGAGGGGGGCGCCGCGGCCTTCGCCGCGGCCGGCCTGGAGCTCTGCGCCTTGCTGCAGCTGGCTGAAGTGGCCGCCGCGGCCCCATGACCAGCGCCGATCCCTGGGCCCTGCCGCCACTGCCGCTGACGCTGACCTTGCCCCTCTGGCGGTTGCCGCTGCGCGGTCCCGATGCCCTGCGGGTGCTCCATGGCCAGACCACCCAGGCCCTGCTCGACCTGGCACCAGGCCAGCGCCGGCCCACCTGCTGCGTGACGGCCACGGCGCGGCTGCGGGCCCTGGCCGAAGTGGAGGCCACGGCGGAGGGAGCCCTGCTGGATGTAGAGGCCGGTGATGCCGGGGCCGTGCGCCTGGCCCTCGACCGGGTGCTGTTTCCCGCCGATCGGGTGACCCTCGGCCCCCTCGAACGGCTGGACCTGGTGGTGGAACTGCTGGCCGCCGATGATCCGACCGCCAGCGACGACTTCTGGGGGCTGCCGGCCCGCCGCTGGCGGCACTCGCCCGAGGGGCCGGGCCAGGCCACCGATCCCGCGCTGCTGGCCTGGCTGCGCTGTCGCCAGGGCATCCCGGCGGTTCCCGGAGAACTCAATGACGACCACAACCCCTTCGAGCTGGGGCTGGAGGCACGGGTGAGCCTCAGCAAGGGCTGCTATCTCGGTCAGGAGACGCTGGCCAAGCTGCAGTCGCGCGATGGCGTGCGCCAGCGGCTGCGGCGCTGGTGGTGTCCCCCCGGTCACCCCGTGCCGCAGCCGGGCCAGGGTCTCACGGGACCGGCGGGGCGCCCCCTGGGGCGCGTCACCACCGTGGTGCCCTGGCACGGTGGCGCCGTCGGGCTGGCGATGGTGCGGCGGGAGGCCCTCGATCAGCCCGAACTGGAGGGACTGGTGCTGTCTTCACCCAGCAGCCACTGAGCCACGGTCCAGGTGGCCAGACAGTCGTCGTGGTTGTAGCGGAAGATGCGCTGCAGATCGCGGCGGTCGTGGCGCCGCTGCCAGCGACGCCACCAGAGCACGCAGCGGGCCCCTTCGGCAGCGGGCTGGCTCCAGCGGAATCCGCGCCAACCGGCCACGGCCTTGAGGCCATAGCTGTCGACCGGCAGCCGCCAGTGGCGTCGCAGCCGCTGGTGCAGATCGATGAGGCCCGCCGGCACGGGGGCGCCCTGGCGCTGGGCCAGACGCCGCAGGGCGATGGCCTCGGTTTCGCCGTAGTGCAGCACCGGCCAGCCCGCATGGCGCGCCAACCGCCGCTGCAGTCGCTGCCAGCCACGGCCTTCACCCTGCTCCCGAAGGGTCAGCAGGGGCAGATAGCGACCATCCCCGGGGGCCACCAGCCGGCCGTCATTCCCCCGTGGCAGCACCAGAAAGCCATGCAGAAAATCGTCGCGGGCGTCTGGATCCGATTCGATGTCGTAGATCAGCAACCCCGGCGCCCCGGCCAGTTCCGGCAGGGGATCGGCGGGGTCGAGGCGCTCCGGCCGGCCCAGCTCCTGGCAGCGGGCCTGGGCGATCAGGTCCAGGGCCAGCTCGGGCCGCCGTTCCCCCTGACGCTCGAGGCGGTCCATCAACCAGGGGCCATCGGTGGCAGCCAGGGCGGCCCGGTCCACGATGCCGAGGGCCTGCAGCTGTTCCCGCCGTTTGCCACCGATGCCGCTCACCTGGCTCAGGTGGCCTTCGGCTTCGGCGACCCGGTCGCAGCTGCTGCGCCAGCAACAGAGCACGCACTTGCGCCGGTCGCTGGTCAGTTCCGGAGGTTCGCTCTGATCCCGCTCCCGCCCCAGCCGTTCCAGGGCCTGGTCGAGCTGGGGCTGCAGGCTGCCGTCGAGTCGCACCCGCTCGCGACCGCCGCGGTCATCGAGCAGCAGCCCCTCGCCGGGACTGCGGCCCAGCACCGGTTCCAGCAGCCGGCCCCAGAAGGCCAGGGTGAGGCGGTGCTCGCGGGTGCCGTGGCGGCCCGGCTGCAGCAGCACCGGCACATAACCGAAGGCCCCCAGACGGCTGGCTCCGGGGCGCCGCAGCAGCAGGGTGGGGCGGCCGCGCCAGGGCCCCCGGCGCAGCAGCAGCTGCGGCACCGCCTCGGGGCCGGCGGCCAGCCGTTCGCCCGGAGACCGGCGGTCGCCGGCCCGGTCTGTTGACAGCCAGGGGGCCAGCCGCCGTTCACGGTCGAGCAGCTGCAGCTCGCGGTGGGGGTTCCAGCGGCGGTCGGCGGGATCCCCGTGGCGGTCCAGCCAGGCCCGGCGGCGGCAGCGCAGCCAGCTGCGCAGCTGCCGGTCGGTGAGCAGTCCGTCATCCCCCATTGCCGCAGGCTAGAAGGGGGCCGAACCCGGGTTGTGGAACGGTGAAGGCCACCTACTTCGGAGCCAACGGCTGGCTGCTCGAGATCGCAGGCCTGCGGGTGCTGCTGGATCCCTGGCTTGTGGGACCCCTGAACTTCGGCGGCGCCGCCTGGTTGATCGAAGGCCGCCAGCCCCACGACTGGCCGGTGCCCACCGATCTGGATCTGCTGCTGCTGACCCAGGGGCTGGCGGACCATGCCCACCCCGAGACCCTGGCCCTGCTGCCCAAGAACCTGCCCGTGCTGGGCTCGGCTGGGGCCGTGGTGGTGGCGCGACGGATCGGGTTCACCGACACCACGGTGCTGCGGCCCGGCGAGGTGCTGCAGCACGGGGACCTGCAGGTGCAGGCCACGGCCGGGGCCGCCGTGCCCCAGATCGAGAACGGGTACCTGCTCGAGGCGTTGGCCGGCGCCGGCGCCAGCCTCTACGTCGAGCCCCACGGGTTTCTGGATCGATCGCTGCCGGCCCGGCCGGTCACGGCCGTGATCACCCCCGTGGTCGACCTGGCCCTGCCTGTGGGAGCACCGTTCGTGCGCGGTCGGGCGGTGGTGCCTGAGCTGGTCGAGCGCTTCTCACCAGCCTGGCTGCTGGCCAGCAGCGCCGGAGGTGGTGTGCGCTTCGCGGGGCTGCTGAACCAGCTGCTGCGCGCCGAGGCGGCCCCCGCCGACCTGGAGGCGCAGCTGGCCCGCCGGCACCCCCCCACCCGGTTCGTGGATCCTGATCCGGGACACTGCTATGAGCTATCGCCACGCTGATGGGTTCCGCTCCCCTGCCCCTGCAGCCGGCCCCGATCGCCTTCGGCACCGATGGCTGGAGGGGGGTGCTGGGGGTTGACATCACCCTGGAGCGACTGCTGCCCGTGGCCGCCGCCGCCGCCGCCGAGCTGGCCCATTCGGCCCCCGATGGCCTCGACAGCCGCGCGGTGGTGATCGGCAGCGACCGCCGCTTTCTGGCCCCCGAGCTGGCAGCCGCCATCGCCTCCGCTGTGCGGGGGGTGGGCCTGGAGCCGCTGCTGGCGCCCGAGCCGGTGCCGACGCCGGCCTGCAGCTGGGCCGTGGTGCAACGTCAGGCCCTGGGGGCCCTGGTGATCACCGCCAGCCACAACCCGCCCGAATGGCTGGGTCTCAAGATCAAGGGTCATTTCGGCGGGTCGGTCGAAGGCGACTTCACCGCCCGGGTGGAGCGACGGCTGCAGGCCGGTGGGGTCAGCGTGCCCCAGGCCGGCGACACCGCCTGTTTCGACGGCATGGGCGAGTACCTCGATGGGCTGCGCAGCCGCATCGACACCCAGGCCCTGCGGCGGGGCCTGCAGGAGCTGGGGCTGGCCGTGATCGTCGATCCGATGCATGGCTCGGCTGCGGGGGGTCTGCCGGCCCTGCTCGGGGATGGTGTGCGCGAGATCCGCTCGCAGCGCGATCCCCTGTTCGGTGGCCATCCCCCCGAACCGCTGGCGCCCTACCTGGAACAGCTGATCGCCGAGGTGCAGGCCTCGACGGCGGCAGGGCGGCCGGCGGTGGGCATCGTGTTCGATGGTGATGGCGACCGCATCGCCGCGGTTGATGAACGGGGCCGCTTCTGCAGCACCCAGCTGCTGATGCCGCTGTACATCGACCACCTGGCACGGGCCCGTCAGCTCCCGGGTCGGGTGATCAAGACCGTGAGCGGCTCTGACCTGATGCAACGGGTCGCCGAAGACCTGGGCCGGGAGGTGCTGGAGAAGCCCGTGGGCTTCAAGTACATCGCCAGTGAGATGCTCAGCGGCGGCGTGCTTGTGGGGGGTGAAGAGTCGGGCGGGGTGGGGTTCGGCCAGCACCTGCCCGAGCGGGATGCCACCTTCGCGGCACTGCTGCTGCTTGAGGCCCTGGTGGAGGGCGGGCAGCCCCTGGGGGCACGCCTCGATGCCCTGCAGGCCCGCTGCGGCGGCGCCAGCCACTACGACCGCCTTGACCTGCGGCTGCCCGACATGGAGAGCCGCGCCCGCCTGGAGCGGCAGCTGCTGCAGGCACCACCGGCGGTGGTGGCGGGCGCGCCGGTGCTGGAGCAGACCGCCACCGACGGCGTCAAGCTGCGGCTGGGCCCCAGCCATTGGCTGATGCTGCGCTTCTCGGGCACCGAGCCCCTGCTGCGGCTGTACTGCGAGGCGCCCGACGGGGCCCGCGTGGCCGAGGTGCTGGCCTGGGCCCGGGATCTGGCCCTGGCGGCCTGACGGCGGAGGTGGTGGCCATGGTGGATCTGGTGATCGCCAGCGGCAATGCCGGCAAGGTGCGCGAGTTCGCGGCGCTGCTGGCGGCATTGCCGCTGCAGGTGCGCCCGCAGCCCCCGGGCCTGGAGGTGGAGGAGACCGGCAGCACCTTCGCCGAGAACGCCCGGATCAAGGCCATCGCCGTGGCCAGGGCCACCGGCGCCTGGGCCCTGGCGGATGATTCGGGCCTGAGCGTCGAGGCCCTGGGTGGTGCACCCGGCATCCATTCGGCCCGCTATGCCCCCACCGATGCGGCCCGCATCGACCGCCTGCTGACAGAGCTGGACCAGGCACTCGCGGTTGATCCCAGCGCCGGCCGCAGCGCCCGGTTCGTGGCGGCCCTGGCCCTGGCCGCCCCCGATGGCCAGGTGCTGCTGGAGGTGGAAGGCCAGTGTGTCGGCGAGATTCTGCCGGCGGCCCAAGGGGCGGGGGGCTTCGGCTATGACCCGGTGTTTCTGGTGCCAGAACTGGGGCTCAGCTTTGCTGAGCTCGACCGTGAGACCAAGGGGCGGGTCAGCCATCGGGGACAGGCCTTCGCCCTGCTTGAACCAGGCCTGAGGAGCCTGCTGGCCGCCTACGATTAATCTGGCTTATATTTTCTGGTCATGTCAAAAGCGCAATTGATGGCCTTCCTGGCAAAGGTCGAGGTGGAGCCTGCCCTCAAGCTGCAGGTGGATGCCGCCGATGGCGCCTCTGCCGTGGCGGCCATCGCCGCCGCCGAGGGGTTTGTGTTCTCGCCCGCCAGCTACAGCCGCCATCTGCGGGGGTAGGCCCTCGCCTCAGGCCGGCACCCAGCTGCCGTGCAGGCCGTAGGGGATGGCCAGGGGCAGCTCGAGCACCGCGCATTCGGCCAGGCTGGCCGCATCGAGCACCACGAGGTCACTGGCGCAGCGGGCCCCGTTCCACACCGGCACCAGCACCCAGCCCTCGTCTTCGCCCCTGGCGCCGGGGGCAGGCACCATCAGCGGTTCGCTGACGAATCCCCGGGGCGCCGCACTCCACAGGCGCCGTTCGCCGCTGACCAGGTCGAGCTTCTTGACGGCCTGGAGCGGGTCATTGCCGGTTTCACGTTCAGCCACGGCCATCCAGGCGTAGCGGCTGGACAGTCCCTCACGGCTGGGGTTGACCATGGCGAATTCGCAGCAGCGTTCGCTGAGGCGTGTGGTCGTCACCGTGCCGCTGGCCAGATCGATGCGGCACTGTTCGAGCAGACCTTCGGGGATGAGGTCGAAGTCGATGCTGCGGAAGTCCTGGTCGGGGCCGATGGAAGGGAAGTCGTTGTAGAAGATGCTCTCGACCACCACCGTGTCGCCGTCTTCCCAGGCGTTGAGGTGGTGGAAGACGAAACCATCGGGGGCATCAAGAATCCGGGGGGCTTCACCGGCGTGGCTGCCGCTGTCGCGGGGCACGAGCCAGAATTTCGCCTGCCCGCCGGGATTCGACCTGAGGCACTGGGCCGCCCCCTTCTGGCCCAGCACGAACGGCAGCGGGTTGAAGCTCACGGCGTTCTGCAGGAACACCGCCCAGTTGGGGGTGATGGCGAAGTCGTGCAGAAAGGCGAAGCCGGGGAAGCTGTCACGTCGGTCGCTGAGCAGCTGGCCGGCCCGTTCGCCGCTGGTGGCGAACTCCAGCAGGCGCAGGCTGCTCCGGGGGCCGGTGCGGACGCTGAAGGTGACCATCCGCGGCTGGTCGTGGTGGCCCGGGTCAAAGCGCGGATGGGCGCTGAAGGCCTCACCGGGGCGCAGGACCCCGTCCAGGGTGGTGAGGCCCCGGGTCTCGAGGCTGTCGGGGTCGAGCTCGTGGGGGCCGGCGGCTTCCCAGAGGGCCAGCAGTCGTTCGCCCAGGCGCACCACATGGGTGTTGGCGATGTTCTTGAGCCGCACATCAAAGGCATTGGCCAGTGGACCGCCGGGTTTCTGGGTGCCGAACACCCCGCGGTACAGAAAACGGCCGGCCTGTTCCTCGGCCTGCCAGCCCTCGGTGCGCACGAAGCGGTTGCTGAGGCGGGCGGCCCCGTCTCCAGCGAACCGCAGGGCGCAGATCATGCCGTCGCCATCGAACGGGTGATGCACCCACTGACCACCCCGCTCAAGCCGGCCGGGACCATTGCGGTAGAGGCTGCCCACCAGGCCGGCGGGCAGCTGGCCACGGCTGGGGCGCAGGACGACGTCGCTCAGTTCCTGGCTGACGTTGCGGAAGCCGCTGCTCCAGTCGGCCCGGTCGTAGCCACGGGCGTCGGGGCGGCTGGGGGCGACGGTCATGGGGGCAGGGGCCGGTTTCCGTTGGCCATCATGACGTCACAGACCGTTACGTGAGGGCCAGGTCGCCGCTGACGGCGATCCAGCGGTGCAGCTGCCAATCGACACCGCCACTGAGCAGCATCGGGTCCTGGCGCACGAGGGCTTCGGCACTGGCGTGGTCGCTGGCCTGCAGCAGCAGCAGGCCCCCACCACCGGGGCGGCCGTCGCCATCGACCCGATAGCCGCTGCAGATGTTCACCCCAGAGGCCCGCAGGCCCTCGACCCAGCACCGATGGGCCGCCAGGGCCTCCTGCAGTTCGCCGGCCGGCCGGCGGAAGGTTTCGGTCTTGATGAACCAGGCCACCGCGCTCAGGCTTCTCTAAGATGAGTCTGTCATCCGCGTCCCATGACCCTGCGGCCCAGCGCCACGGACGCCTTTCAGGGCGTGGGGATTCCCGTCGGGATGGGAACGATGGCCGCGTATGGACTGGCTGAAGGGAGCGGCTCCACATCCTTTGCAACCGACCCGTCCATGGCGCCCCTCCTGGCCATGGGGGCTTCGGTCGCGGCTGAAATCACGCAGCTGGGCGATCACGGTTGGTTTGCCGTCGACCTCATCGCCGGTCACAGTTATGCCTTCCGTCAAGGCGGCATCAGCATGGTGGATCCGTGGCTGCAGTTGCGCAGCGGCGATGGACAGCTGGTGGCTGCGAATGATGACGAGAGCGCATTCGCCCGTGATGCGCTGATCATCCATACCCCCACAACTTCGGGGACCTATCTTCTTGAAGCAGGGGCATGGAGAGATGACCTGACCGGCACCTATTGGTTGTCGGCGACTGACCTCACACCCGCACCAGCACCCGATGAGTTCGGTGCCGATGTTGCGCACGCGGGTCTGCTGACCGTCGGCGGCAATGCCAGTGGAACGCTGGGTCAGAAGGGTGATCACGATTGGTTTGGAGTCACTGTCCAGTCGGGCCATGCCTATCTCTTTCGTGCCGATGGAGGCACCCTTGCCGATCCCACCCTCAGCCTCCGTGATGGCCGCGGCCAGGAGCTGGCCTTCAACGACGATGCCACAGACAGCAGCTCCAACTCACTGATCAGCTACCGAGCAACAACGAACGGTGTGCTGTTCCTTGACGTGGGTGCCTTTGGTGATGGCTGCACCGGCACATACACGGTGAGTGCGACCGACCTGACGCCTTCAACAGCGGTGGCCTCGAGCACCTTCAGCAGCCTGGACGGCTACGGCGAGGTCAATGCGGCCAGGGCGGTGGAACGGCTCCTCAGCCGTCCGCTCAGCCGAGTGCCGGCCCTGGGCGGAGTGTCCTGGGGTCTCGACCGTCTGGATGCACCCAGTGTCTGGGCGGCAGGGATCACCGGGGTCGGCGTGACGGTGGCGGTGGTCGACAGCGGCATCGACATGAACCACAGCGAGCTGGATTCTGCAATCTGGACGAACCCACGCGAACTGGCCGGCAATGGCCTTGACGACGACGGCAACGGGTACATCGATGACGTGCATGGCTGGGATTTTGTGGATGCCGATGCCGATCCGACGGATCTGAATGGTCACGGCACTGTTGTTGCCGGAATCATCGCAGCAGAGAACAATGGTGTTGGTCCCACCGGCGTTGCCTACGGGGCGTCAATCATGCCCATCCGTGTGCTCGATGCCAGCGGTGGTGGCAGTTACCCCGCGATGATCAAGGGCATCCGTTATGCCACCGCCAATGGCGCCCGGGTGATCAATCTCAGCATGGGTGGTCGCCAGGCGAGTTCAGAACTCCTCACGGCGATTCGCGAGGCCGAAGATGCGGGGGTTCTGGTGGTGATGGCTGCCGGCAACAGCGGTTCGGCGGTTCCGTCGTTTCCGGCCGCCTATGCAGGTCAGATGGGTCTGGCGGTGGGTGCGATCGATGCCACAGGCACGCTCGCAGGCTTCTCAAGCCGGGCCGGCGGCGTGCCGATCGGCTATGTGTCGGCTCCCGGAGTGAGCGTCGTGTCGACCATTCCCGGCAATCGGTCGGCCACCTGGACCGGCACCTCGATGGCGGCCCCCCACGTGGCCGCAGTTGCGGCACTGCTGCTGAGCGCCCGTTCCACCCTTTCCCCCAGTGAACTGGTGGCCCTGCTGGTGGGTTCAGCCCGTCATGGGGTGACGGCGATCCGTGGGTAAGAAGCAGCGGTTTGCCTGCGACGCCAACGGCAACTGTCAGAGACGCTGAGGGCCGTTGCCAGCCTGCTCCAGCACGCCCTTGCTGCTGGGGATGGAGCCGGCACGGCGGGGGTCGACTTCGATGGCCTGGCGCAGGGCCCGGGCAAAGGCTTTGAAGCAGGCTTCGACGATGTGGTGCGAGTTCACCCCGTCGAGTTGGCGCACGTGCAGGGTCAGGCCGCTGTTGTTGGCCACCGCCACGAAGAACTCCTTCACCAGTTCGGTGTCGTAGCTGCCGA
>CAZWFG010000065.1:0-10284 GCA_964632245.1 uncultured Synechococcus sp.
GGCCTGAACCGTAGGGCTGTCCCACAGGGAAGTGTCCACAGCTCCGAGGGTCAGCGTCGAGACGCGGATGCCACGGTCGCGCTCTTCCACCGACAGGCCACGGCTGAAGGCCTGGAGACCCGCCTTGCCGACGCCGTACGCCCCCCAGTCGGGGAAAGCGTGGCGCGCCGCATGGCTGCTGATGTTGAGGATCAGTCCCCCCCCGGCGGCCCGCAGCGCAGGCACGACGGCCTGACAGATCTGGAACACGCTCGTGAGATTGAGCTGCAGCAACCACTGCCAACGGTCGAAGTCGGTCTCGGCCAGCGGGGCGGTGAGACCGGCGCCGGCATTGTTGATCACGACTGCGGGGGTGCCGCCCTGATCCAGGGACGCCGCGATGGCGGGGGCCACGGCATCGGCCTGGGCCAGGTCAACGGCAATGGTCTGAACGGACACGCCCTGCTGGCGGCAGCGATCGGCGGTGGCGGCGAAGGCCTCGCTGTCCCGGGCGAGCAGCTGCAGGTCCCAGCCGGCACGGGCAAAGACGGTCGCGGTGGCAGCACCGATCCCGCGGGAGGCCCCGGTGATCAGAGCCCGGCGATGGCGGGGCGGCGCCTGGGCAGAGGTCAAGGAAGCAATGGCGAAGGATTTCGCGAAAAGGGACAGACCCAGAGGTCCAAACCTGAAGAAAGCCTAATGGAGTGCCCCCGGGGTTGGTGGGCCCTGGGCGGTCATCCGCCCCCGTCCTCCAGCAGATGGCCGATGCGGCGGTACTTCGCGTAGCGCTGTTGTCGCAGAGTGTCGGCGTCCAGGCTGAGCAGTTCCTGCAGGGAATCCTCAAGGGCCTGCCGCAACACCTCGGCCGCCTGCACGGGGGCCCAGTGGTTGCCGCCGGAGGGCTCCTCGATCACACGGTCCACCACGCCCAGCTCAAGCAGATCGCGGGACGTGATCCGCAGGGCCTCGGCCGCTTCGGAGGCCTTGGCGGCATCGCGCCAGAGGATCGAGGCGCAGGCCTCGGGGCTGGCGACCGTGTAGACGCTGTGCTCGAACATCAGCAACCGGTCGGCCACGCCGATGCCCAGGGCACCGCCGGAGCCGCCTTCACCGATGACGGTGGCGATCACGGGCACCGAGAGGGCGAACATGTCGCGCAGGTTGACGGCAATGGCTTCCCCCTGGCCCAGCTCTTCGGCCTGGCGGCCGGCATAGGCCCCGGGGGTGTCGATGAAGGCGATGATCGGCAGGCCGAAGCGATCGGCGTGCTGCATCAACCGCAAGGCCTTGCGGTACCCCCCGGGGGAGGCCATGCCGAAATTGCGGGCGACGTTCTCCTTGGTGTCGCGTCCCTTCTGGTGGCCGAGAAACATCACGGGACGGGAGCCGAGCCGACCGAGGCCAGCGACCAGGGCTTTGTCGTCGCTGCCCCGGCGATCGCCATGCAGCTCGATCCATTCCTCGCTGATCAGCTGCACGAAATCCAGGCAGCTGGGCCGCTGGGGATGCCGGGCCACCTGAATCTTCTGGGCCGGGGTGAGGGCCCCGAAGATCTCCTCCCGGCGGCGGGCGGCCAGGGTCTCGAGCTGCAGCAACTGCTGGTTGACATCGACCTCGGAATCCCGGGCCAGCTGGCGGATCTGATCGATCTGCTCCTCGAGATCCACCAGGGGCTTCTCGAACTCGAGCAGGAGACGGCGGGCCATGGCGTCAGGCGACGAGCGGATGGACGGTGGACAGGGGCGGCTTTAGGGCGATGGGCTGGAAGCCGTGGCGACGGGAGGCCGCCCCGATGCGTTCCATGGCATCCAGGGTGATGTTGTTGCGACCCCAGCTGAAGTTGGTGTGCCAGCCCTCAAACTCGAGCAGCATGGCCTCGGCGAAGCAGGCGAAGAGCTGACGCTGGGGCCGCTCCATGTCGGCGGCCTCCATCATCTGCCAGCCGATGTCGGTGTGGAACTCGACGATGCCACCCTTGAGCACGTGGATGTCGGGATGGCTGAAGCGGCTGTCGAGATTCTTGGGATAGCCGCCATCCACCATCAGGCAAGGCCGGCGCAGGGTGGCCTCGTCGATGGTGAGGGTCTTGGGCAAGGACGCCACCCAGACCACCACGTCGGCCTCCGCCAGGGCCAGGTCCAGGGGAAGGATGCGGGAGGCCCCGGGCAGGGAGTCCCGCAGTTCCTCCAGGGGACCCTGCTGACGGGCCACCAGCAGCAGCTCCGCCACCCGGGTGGATTCCGCCAGCCAACGACAGACGGCACTGCCGATGTCACCGGTGGCCCCCACCACCGCCACCCGGGCCCGCTGCAGGTCGATGCCCAGGGTGGGGGCGTTCTCCTCGACCTGGCGGGCGATCACCCAGGCGGTGTGGGTGTTGCCTGTGGTGAATCTGGACCAGTCGAGGGTGGTGGCCCTCACCTGCTGCTCCCGCAGCAGATTGAAGTTTTCGAAAATGATCGAGGTGAACCCCCCCAGGGCGGTGATCTGCAGACCGGTCTTTTGCGCCAGCTCCATGGCGTTCAGGACCTTGCGCTTGGCGGTCTTGAACCGGCTGAGCATCTCCGGCACGAAACACGAGTCGATGTAGGAACCCTCGATCGTGGCCCCAGTGAGGCTGGAGATCTTGACGGTTTCCACCAGCTGGGGGGGGGCGCTGCACCACATGTCGAGGTCACCCTCGGCAAAGGCGTCGAAACCAAGCTGACCGGCCTTGAGCCTGGCATCAGCGAAGCTGCTGGAGTGACCGATCAGTCCGAACATCGAAACAGTGCTGGGCCGGACCTGCGCCGGGTCGCCAACGATGGGGAGAGTCTCCCATGGAGGGAGACCCGTTTCTCAACCGGCGAGGGCCGCGGCACCCAGGCGAGCCAGGTCGCGGGTGGAGAAACCCACGTCGGCGAGGGCTTCCTGGTAGGCGATCAGAAAATCTTCGATGAGATCTTCCTTGCCCATGTGGAGCACAGCCGCATCTTCGGCCACCTGCTCAAGCATTGAGCGGATGATCGGCAGATTGAGCCGATTGGCGGTCTCAATCTCTTCGCGGCACTCGTCGAAATGGGCCTTCAGCCACTCCTGACCGTAGTTGAGGTGGGTGTACTCGTCCTTGACCACGGCCTCGGTGATGCGACGGGCGAAGGGATCAGCGACGGGGATGTAGATGTGGTAAGCGGCGATCGCAAAGGCTTCGATCATCAACGCCTGAATCACAAGGCAGGTGGCCACCCTGTTCTCGGCCAGAGCCGCCTGGAAATTGGCGTGCAGGGGGGCGAAGAAGGTGCGGGCGAAGGGCATGTCGGGCTCCACCTGCAGATTGCGGGCGCAGGACTGGAATCCCTTCATGTGGCGCAGCTCCATCCGGGCCAGCTGGGCGAGGGGTTCGGCCTCCGCCGGCAGCAGGGTGCCGATGGACAGGTAATTGTCGTGGGCTTCCTGCTCCCCTTCGATCACGATGGCGTTGATGCGGCTGTAGGCCGATCGGTAGGCCTCGCTGGTGAAGTCAGGCAACCCATCAGGGATGCCGTCGACGCTGGATTCGAGAACGGTGGCGGCCATCAGACGGGGGGAGCGACTGGAACCCCGGCCGGAGCGGGGACCGGTGTTGGACGCTGCACTGTACCGAGACCAGGCCGTTGGTGGGGCCATGGGGTGGCCAGCAGGTCCGCCAGCAGCACCGTCCAGCCCTGCACCAGCCCCTCGAACAGCTGGTCGCCCTCCGCGGCGCCGGCGCCGGTGGGATCGCCCACAACCCCGCTGGCACTGATGTCGCGGGTGGTCCAGGCGCAGGGCACGGCCCCTTCTAGAGAAAAGCCTGCCGGCGGCACCGGCCCCGGCTCGGCCGGAGGCAGGGGACCCACGAGCCCGGGGGCCAGGGCCAGCATCAGGCTGGTCTCGGCCCGGCCGGCGTGGAGCCCCCCGGAGCGTTCAGGCTCAGGAATCGCGTCCAGCACCTGCCGGGGCCCCGACCAGAGAAAACAGGGCAGCACCGCCAGCCGCGGCCAGCGGGCATGAATCTGTCGCGCCGCCACCTGCAGCAGGGCGATCTGGCCGCCATGGCCGTTGAACAGCAGCAGCCGCTCGAATCCCGCGGCGGCGATCGCCGCCCCCACGGCGTCCAGCAGGCCCAGCAACACCGGCGCCGGCAGGCTCACGGTGCCCGGGAACCCCTCATGCTCAGGGGAAAAACCGAAGCTCTGCAGGGGCAGGCGCCAGATGGGCAGCTCCGGCGCCAGCCGTGCCAGCGCGCCCTCCAGCACCCGCTCGGCGAACAGGGCATCGGTGCCCAGGGGCAGATGCGGTCCGTGCTGCTCATGGGCACCGATGGGCAGGACCACGGTGCTGCCGGGCCGCCGGGCCGCAGCCTCGACGGCAGGCCAGGCCATGGCCGCGAGACACCGCTCGACCGGCTCGACGGGGGGCAGGGGGGACACGGGAGAAACCGGTGGCGCTGCCTACAGTGTGGGATCGGACGAATCACCATCAGGTCATGGCCGGCACCGGCAGCGACAAGCCCCGCACTTCCACCGGCCAGGCCATGCCGCCGCGCAAGCCCCTGGCCATCCTTCACATCAGCCGGCGCGAGGAGGAAGAGGAACAGCGCAGCGAGCAGGCACCGGCGGAACCCACGCCCCCGGCGGCCATCGCCCAACCCGAAGCACCGACCCGCCGCGATGTCAGCGACGACGACCTCGGCGGGCTGACGATGGCCGATCTGCTGGGGGCGGCCCCCGCCCCCGAGCGGCGCCAGCCATCGGCGGCACCGTCAGCGGCACCGGCCGCCAGGGCCAGCCGCCGCAGCGTCGACGATTTTGATTTTGATGAGCAGGCCTTTCTCGCGGCCCTCGACGAAAACGAGCCGGTGGGCACCACCGGTGAAGTGGTGAGCGGCGTGGTGATCGAGCACGAAAGCGACGGGATCTATGTCGATATCGGCGGCAAGGCGCCAGGCTTCATGCCCAAGGCCGAATGTGGCCTCGGGGTGATCACCGACCTCAAGAACCGCTTCCCGAAGGGTGCCCGGGTCGACGTGCTGGTCACCGGTGAACAGAACGCCGACGGCATGGTCACCATCAGCTGCCGGGCCCTGGCCCTGCGCCAGGCCTGGGAGAAGGTGCGCCAGCTGGAGAAGGAGGGCCGGGTGCTGCAGGTGAAGGTCACCGGCTTCAACCGGGGGGGCGTCACCGCAGACGTGGAGGGACTGCGGGGCTTCATTCCCCGCTCCCAGCTTCAGGAAGGTGACAATCATGAGTCCCTGGTGGGCCGCACCCTGGGGGTCGTGTTCCTGGAGGTGTCGCCCGAAACCCGCAAGCTGGTCCTCTCCGAGAAGAAAGCGGCCACGCCGGCCCGTTTCGCCGAACTCGAGGTGGGGCAGCTGGTGTCGGGCCAGGTGGCCAGCCTCAAGCCCTATGGGTTCTTCATCGACCTGGGGGGCGTCAGCGGCCTGCTGCACCAGAGCTGCGTCACCGGCGGCGGCCTGCGCGACCTGCGCGAGGCCTTCAGCCCCGGCGAGACCATTCAGGCCCTGGTCACCGATCTGGACCCTGGCCGGGGCCGCATCACCCTCAACACGGCCCTGCTGGAGAACCAGCCGGGGGAGCTGCTCATCGACAAGGCCACGGTGATGGCCGAGGCCCGTGACCGGGCCAACCGGGCGCGCCAGATGCTGCGCCAGCAGGACCAGTCAGCCGGATGAGCGGCCCCGCCCCCGACTGGGAACTCGACTACTTCTCGCGACCGCTGCTCGACAGCGAAGGTCGGCGGGTGTGGGAAGTGCTGATCTGCAGCTCCGGCAGCACCGGCGGGTCGACCTTCCGATGGAGCCGCAGCTGCGCGTCGGGCAGCGTCAACTCGGTCTGGCTGCAACAGGCCCTCCACGACGCGCTGGAGGCCCAGCGGCAGCACGACGGCTGCCGGCCGCGACGGCTGCGCTGCTGGCGCACCTCGATGCGCACGATGGTGCAGCGGGCCGCGGCCGCCCTTGATCTGGAGGTGATCCCGAGCCGCCGTTGTTACGCACTGGTGGAGTGGCTGCAGCAGCGGGAGCGGGAGGTGTATCCCGCCATGGAGGGCTACATGGCCGGCCCCCTGGCCCCGGCCCCCAGCGCCCCGCCGGCCCCGCCCCGTCCCCTGCCGGAGGCCGTCCGCGGGGATGGATGGTGCTGGGCGCAACTGCCCGGCGAAGCCCTGCTCGAGGCCGGGGAATGGCCGATGGACTTCGGCGGCCTCGTGCCCCTGCCCCCCCTCGAGCCCGGAGTGTGGATCCCCGGGGTTCGCCTGTTCAGCCGCCAGCGGTCCCTCGCCCTGGCGGGCTGGCTGGCTGGCCTCGAGCCCGTCCGGCTGGATCTGCGGCAGCGACAGCTGGTGCTGGAGGCCGGCCTCGACGATCGCTGGCTGGTGTCGGACGTGCCCGCCGATCAGCTCGACGAGGCCCAGTCGGCCCTCGCCCGCAGTCGCGAACGTGCTGGGGGGCTGCAGTTCGTGGCGGTGCAGAGCGATGCCGACAGTCAGCACTTCACCGGCTTCTGGCTGTTGCGGGATCTGCCCGATCCCTGAGGCGCAGCACCTCCTGGCCAGGGATGGCAGAGTGCGGTCCCCGGTCCGTTCCGATGGCGAACGATCCCTTCGACCGACCCGATGCCTCGTTCAACACCCTGGCGGGCTGGACCTGGGTGGGCACCTATGGCGGTCACTATCTGCAGTGTGACCTGCTGGCCGCCTTCGAACACGGCTTCTTCACCCGCCTCTGGCAGGGCAGGGAACCGGCCGAACTGGTGGGCCACCTGAGCGCCGGTGTGTCGGTGCACCGCCCCCAGCAGGTCCATGGGTCCCTGGTGCTGCCGGCCTCCCTGGCGGCCGGCCCGCCCTGGCCCGAAGCCGACGGACTGTGGAGCGATGCCGGCGGCCAGAGCCTCTGGGTCTGCGGCGCCGACTGCACGCCAGTGCTGCTGGCGGATCCGGCCAGCGGCCGGGTGGCGGCCTGCCATGCCGGCTGGCGGGGCGTGGCGGGGGGCATCCTGGCGGAAGCGGTGGGTGCGCTCGAGGCTGCAGGGGGTCGGCGCGAGCAGCTGCTCGTGGCCCTCGGCCCGGCGGTGAGCCTTGCCAACTACCAGGTGGAACCGAGCGTGAGCGCCCAGGTGGGGGATCGGGAGCGACTCGAGGCGGCCGGAGCGATCGCCGCCGATGCGGAACCGGGTCGGGAGCGACTGGACATCCGCAGGGCCGCCATGGTGCAGTTGCTCGACATGGGCCTCGATCCAGCCCAGATCAGCCTCTGCCCGCTCTGCACTGTGGCCGAGCCGCAGCTGTTCCATTCGTGGCGCCGGGATCAGGTGCGGGCCGTGCAGTGGAGCGGGATCGTCAGCCAGCAGGCGGAGGAGTGAGATGGCCCAAGGCTTCTGGAGCGTCAAACCCTGGTGGTGTCAGCCCTGGTCGATCGTCGTCACCGGCCTGGCCCTGGGCGGCGGCAGCTGGCTGATCCTGCATCGCTGGTGGATCACCCTGCCGGTGAGCCTGCTGGTGCTGGCCTGGTGGGGGCTGTTTCTGGTGGTGGTGCCGTCGATCACACCGGTCGATCCGGAACCGTAGGCTGACAAAGCTACGGAGCCATCCATGGCCGGCCGACGGTCCCTGGCCCTGGTGGGCCTGCTGCTGATGCTGGTGCTCACCGTTCCGGACGGAGCCAGCCTGTTCCAGCAGCACTGCGTCGGTTGCCACGTGAACGGAGGCAACATCATCCGCCGCAACAAAACCCTTCGTCTCGCCGCCCTGGAACGGAACGGCATCCTCGACGTGGCCGGCATCAGCGCCATCGCCGCCGACGGGGTCGGCAGCATGGGCGGTTACGGAGCGGTGCTGGGCCCCGATGGAGCCGAGGCCGTGGGGGACTGGGTGTGGCAGCAGGCCCAGGCCGGCTGGCCCCGCAGCTGATCAGAAGGCCTGGATCCACGGGTGGACCTCCACCGCCGTCCAGATGCCCTGACGCCAGTAGACATCCCCATGGACAAGCCGCTCGACGGTCTCGCGGCTGTCGGCTTCGTAGATGCCAAAGACATGGGTGCTGCCCTCGGTGGGGCCGAGGGTGATCAGCACCCCATCGTCCTTCTGGCGCTGCAGCCCGGCCAGGTGCTCGTCCCGGTAGGGCGTCCGCCGCTCGAGGGCGTTGTCGCAGTAGGTGCCCCAGAGCACGAAACGCATGGTCGCTGATGGGATGAACTGGGGCGAGGCTAGGCCTCAGGTGGGGGTTCGGCCGAAGACCAGGATGTGGTTGTGGGCCGGCATCGCCACATCGGCCAGGGGTGCCAGGCCGTTGGCGCAGGCCAACGCGGTGATCCAGTCTTTGGCCCGCAGGCCCATGGCGGGGTCCAAAGCCTGCAGGTGGGCATCGAAGGCGGCATTGCTGGGCTCGAGCGGTCGACCGGCCAGCCGGAAGGGGCCATAGAGCAGCAACAGGCCCTCGGGGCCGAGGCAGCCGGCGGCCCCTGCGATCAGGGCCTCCACGGCCGCCTCCGGCACGATGTGGGCGGTGTTGGCCGTGAAGACCGCCTCATAGGGACCGGCGGGCCAGCTCCCGTCCAGCAGATCGAGGGGAATGGCCCTGGGGATCCCGCTGCCCTGGGCAAAGCCGTGGCCGCCCTCGAGATCAAGGAACTCCTGCAGGTCGGCCATGGCTTCGCCCCGTTCACTGGACTGCCACTGCAGCCCGGGGATGGTGCGACAGAAGTGCACGGCGTGCTGGCCGCTGCCCGAACCGATCTCGAGCACCCGCGCCGGTCGCGGCAACCAGGCCTCAAGCACCGCCCGGATCGGCTCCTTGTTGCGTTCGCAGGCCTGGGAGACACGCATGGGGAGATCGGCTCAGGACCGGTCGAGACCCTGGCGCAGCTCGGCGCAGAACGCCCCCGCGGCGGCCGCCACGTCGTGGCCGGCGGCGTGGGCAGCGGCCATCACCTTCACCAGGGCACTGCCGACGATGGCGCCATCGGCACCCCAGCTCTTCACCTGCCGGGCCTGTTCGGGTCCCGAGATCCCGAATCCCACCGCCACCGGCGGCCCGTCCTGCTGCCGCAGGGCCCGCAGCAGTGGCTCCACCCGGGTCCCGAGGGCCGAGCGGACGCCGGTGACACCGGTGACGCTCACCAGATAGGTGAACCCACGGCTGGCGGCATGGATGCGGGCCATGCGGTCGGGTGGGGTGGTGGGGGCCACCAGCAGCACCAGGTCGAGGCCATGGCCGGCGGCGATCAACGACAGCTTCTCGGCTTCCTCCAGGGGGAGATCAGGCACCACCAGGCCGGCGGCGCCGGCGGCGGCCGCGTCGAGGCAGAAGCGCTCCATGCCCCGGTTGAGCAGGGGGTTGCTGTAGGTGAAGAGCACCACCGGGGTGGTGAGCTGGCCGCGCAGCCCAGTCAACAGCTCCAGCACCCGGCCGGGGGTGGTGCCCGCCGCCAGGGCCCGGCCGGCGGCGGCCTGAATCACCGGACCATCGGCCAGGGGATCGCTGTAGGGGATGCCCAGCTCGATCAGATCAGCGCCGGCCGCCTGCAGGGCCAGCAGGCTGGCGCCGGTGTCGGCGAGGGACGGATCACCGGCCACAAGAAAGGGCATCAACGCGCAACGCCCCTGGGCGGCCAGGGTGGCGAAACGTGCCTGGATGGGGGTGGGGCTGGCGACGGGGGCAGCACTCATCGGGCCGGGGGGCGGGCTGTGGCCACGAGCCTATGGGGTGGCTTCGCCGTCGTTCTGACCCACCTCCCGCAGCAGTGCCGCCTGCTCCTCGGGGCTGAGGCTGGCGAAACGCTCGCGCAGGGCCTCGGTGGTGAGGCTGTCGTAGGCGCTGCGGTAGCGACGCCGCTGTTCCATGAAGGTCATCCGCCCACTCACCACCCGCAGCAGATAGCTGCCGGTCCAGATCACCACCACCACGATCAGCAGCGCCTCTGCCGTGATGCCGGCGGCGGCACCCTCAACTCCGGCAAGCCTCAGCCCCGCATAACCGGCGCCCCCCAGCCCGAACAGGCCCAGGCAGAGCAGCAGTGCACGCCCGCGGGTCACGAGACGCCCGTGCCCTGGCCGGCCATGCGGAAGTTGAGGAACGGTGCGAACAGGATCAACCCGGGGAAGAACAGGAACACCAGGCCATAGACGCCCACCCGCTCGAAGCGACCCATGACATGCCAGCGACGGTTGAGCCAGAGCATCAGACCGAGGGGAACCACCAGCAGGTAGGCCCCACAGATGGCGACATAGGCCAGAAGCACCGGCAGGACTTCGGCGGGCAGCTGCGGCAAAAGAACGGCGGCGGGCAAG